>DAOTZV010000065.1:0-62979 GCA_034434235.1 Anaerolineae bacterium | reverse complement strand
CACATTATACTCGCAATACGGCCGGCGCTGCAAACCTTACGCAGAGATGGGTGGCTCGGCGCAACAGGCCGCGACATGCAACCCCCGGCACACCGCGACCACGTCGCCGGGCGTCGCCACGCCGGCCCGGGCCAACATCTCGCGCACCAGCCGCAGGGGCAACCCCATGATGCCGGTGTAGCAACCCTCCCACGCCGCGACCGGCGCAAAGGCCGGATGTTGAATGGCATAGGCCCCGGCCTTGTCGAGCGGATCGCCGGTCGCCACGTAGGCCGCGATCTCGGCGTCGCTATAAGCGCGCATGGTCACCGCACTGGTGGAGATCTGCGTGTACAGGTCGCCACCGCGCGCCAGGGTGACCGCGGTGTGGACGAGATGCGTCCGGCCGCGCAGCGCGACGAGCATCGCGGTCGCCTCGGCCGCATCGGCCGGCTTGCCGAGGATGACGCCGTCCAACACGACGGCCGTGTCGGCCGCCAGGACCAGCGCGTCGGGATGCCGGTCGGCGATCATGGCCGCCTTGAGCCGGCTCAGCCGCGCCACCATCGCGTCGGCCGGCTCGGCCGGCAGCGGCGCTTCGTCCGCCTCGGCCGCGTCCACCGCGAAGACCAGCCCCAGGCCGGCGAGCAGCTCCTGTCGCCGCGGAGAACGCGAAGCCAGGACAAGCTCAGGCACGGCCCACCTCCCAGCGGCCGGCCTCGAACGCCTGGCGGTTCAGCGCGGCGTATTTCGCCGGCACCCGCTGGGTGATCTGGACGATCCACTCGTCGGGCAGGATCTCCGAGCCGATCCATCCCTCGCGCTCCATCAGCGCGGAGAGCGCGCCGAGCAACACCGCGTTTTCGACCCGCACGTTCCCGAGGCCGAGCGCGATCGCTCCGGCATCCACATAGACGGCCCTGTCGGTCACCTGCGCCACGGCCGCGAACAGGCGATCGTCGTCGGGATACGGCTCGCCGCCAGAGGTGACCGTGACCGGCTTGATCGCGCGCAGGTTGATGACCGCCAGCGCGCCCGGGCGCAACTGATTGAGATGGCGCAAGGCCTCGGCCTTCTCGAACGCGAGATAGGCGTCCACCTCGCCCGCGGCAATCAACGGCGAATGGATGGCCCGGCCCCAGCGCACATGGCTGATCACGCTCCCCCCGCGCTGCGACATGCCGTGCACCTCGGCCTGCTTCACCTGATAGCCCGCCGCCAGCCCCACGTTCGCCAGCACATTGCTCGCCAGGATCGTGCCCTGGCCGCCCACCCCGGCCAGGAGAAAGTTGATGGTCTCACGCATGGTTGTCGTCTGCTCTCCCGCTCCTTGCCTATTGCTCTGTGGCCTCCCCGATGGCCTCGCGCGGACAGACCTCGGCACACACGCCGCAGCCGGTACACAGCGTACCGTCAATCAGCGCCTTGGGCCGCCGATAGCGCTCGTCCAGCTCGTCGCTCTTCAAGATGGCCGGGCACCCCAGCCGGAAGCAGAGGCCGCAGCCGTTGCACTTATCGCTGGCGACCTCCAGCGCATGCCAGCGTTCTCGCGCCTCGGGCAGGAGCGCGCACGGCTCGCGCGTGATCAACACCGCAGGCTGATCGAGCCGCATGAACTCCTTGAGCGTGCGCTCGATCTCCGCCACATCGTAGGCCGCGATCGTCTTCACGTGTTGCACGCCCAGCGCGCGCACGATCGGCTCGATCTCCACCACCGGCGCGGCCTTGCCCTGCGCGGTGCGGCCGGTGCCCGGATTGTCCTGGTGTCCGGTCATGCCGGTCACCCGGTTGTCCATGATGATGGTGATCACCGGGCTTTGATTATACACGACATTGAGCAGCGCCGGCAGCCCGGTGTGGAAGAAGGTCGAATCGCCGATCACCGCGACCTGCCGCTCCCGGTTGCCGGCCTTGGCCGCGCCGTGCGCCACCGAGATGCCCGCGCCCATGCAACCGATGGTGTGCATGGCGCTGAGCGGCGGGGTCAGGCCCAAGGAATAGCAGCCGATGTCGCCCATCACCGGCACCTTGAGCTTGTTGAGCACGTAGAACGTGCTCCGATGCGGGCACCCCGGGCAGAGCACCGGCGGCCGCACCGGCAGCGGGCCGACATCCACCTGCGGCGCGGGCACGCGCGCGGATGCGGGCAACAGCCCGGCCGCGATCGCCGCCTCGCGCACGCTGCGCGGGTCCAGCTCGCCGATGCGCGGGAAGATGCTCTTGCCCTCGGCCGCGATGCCCATCAGGCGCACCGCCTCCTCGATGAACGGATCCAGCTCTTCGAGCACGATCAGCCGCTCGACCGAGGCCGCGAACCGGCGGATCAACGGCTCGGGCAACGGCCAGGTCATGCCGAGCTTGAGCACCGACGCGTGCGGGAACACCTCGCGGGCATACTGATAGGCCACGCCCGCGGTGATGATGCCCAGGTGCGTCTCGCGCAGCTCGATCCGGTTCCAGGGGAAGGTCTCGGCGAATTCGGCCAGCTTGCGCACGCGCTCCTCGATGAGGGGATGGCGGACGCGCGCATGGGCCGGCACCATGACGTACTTGGCCGGATGGCGCGGAAAACGCTCCTGCTTCAGGGGCCGCTCGATCCGATTGCCCAGCTTCACCGGGCTGGACGAATGGCAGATGCGCGTGGTCATGCGGTAGAGCACCGGCGTGTCGAACTGCTCGCTCAGATCGAACGCGGCGATCATCAGGTCCTTCGCCTCCTGGCTGTCGGCCGGCTCCAGACAGGGCACGCGCGCGAATTTAGCGAAGGTGCGGTTGTCCTGCTCGTTCTGGCTGGAATGCATGCCCGGATCGTCGGCCGTGATGATGACCAGCCCGGCCTCGATGCCGGTCATGGACGCGTACATGAACGCGTCGGCGGCTACGTTGAGGCCGACGTGCTTCATGCTGGCGAACGCGCGGCGCCCCGCATAGGCCGCGCCGATCGCCACATCTACGGCGACCTTTTCGTTGGTGGCCCATTCGGCATAAACGCCGGGGAGACGGGCAAACTCTTCGAGGATCTCGGTGCTGGGGGTGCCGGGGTAAGCAGAGGCGACCGCGGCGCCGGCCTCCCAGGCGCCGCGCGCGGCGGCTTCGTTGCCGGAAAGTATGCGAATCATAGGGATCTCTCCATTGAGATCAATTGAGCGAAAGTTACATCAACGCGTCGGCCACGATCTCCGCGACATCGCGGATCGCCAGGCCCTCCGCGCCCAGGGCGCCGGCCGCATCCTGCAACATGATCATGCAGAAGGGGCACGCCACGCCCACCTGGCCGGCGCCGGTGGCCTGAAGCTGCTTGAGCCGATTATGGTTGATGCGCACGGCGCTTTCGTCCTCTATCCACACGCGCGCGCCGCCGCCCCCGCAACACATCGCCAGATCGCGCGCTTGGGGCAACGGCGCCAGCGACCCGCCGGCCGCCGTCACCAGCGCCCGCGGCGGGTCGTAAATGTCATTATAACGGCCCAGGTAACACGGATCGTGGAACGCCACCACACCATCGCGGCCGGCTTGCAGCTTGATCCGGCCGGCCTGGAGCAACTGCTGGATGTACTGCGTGTGATGGACCACCCGATAGCGTCCTCCGAACTGCGGATACTCGTTTTGCAACGTATTGAAGCAATGCGGACACTGCGTCAGGATGATGTTGAACTTGTATTGATTCAACACCTCCACATTGGCCTGCGCCAGGGTCTGGAAGAGATACTCGTTGCCGGCGCGGCGGGCCGCATCGCCGGTGCATTGCTCCTCCTCGCCCAGGATGGCGAAGTCCACGCCGGCCGCGTGCAGGATGCGGGCGAGCGCGCGCGTCACCTTCTGGTTGCGCGGATCGTATGCGCCCGCGCAGCCGACCCACCAGAGCACATCGGCCTCGCCCTTGTCGCGCATGAGCGGCACGGGGAAGTCGAGGCCCTGCGTCCAGGCGCTGCGCTTGCGCCTGGGCTGCTTCCACGGATTGCCGGCGCGCTCGATGTTGGTCAGGGTGGTCGCCAGGCTGGAGGGGAGATCCCCCTGCGCCAGCGCCAGATAGCGCCGCATGTCCACGATATCGTCCACGTGTTCGATCAACACCGGACACTCGTAGACGCACGCGTAGCACGTCGTACAGCTCCACAGCGTCTCGTGCCGGATGATCCCTCCGACCAGCTCCCGCGGCCCCTCCTCCGTCCGTTGCCCCAACGCCGCGCGCAGATCGAGCACCAGTTGCTTGGGATTGAGCGGCTGGCCGGCGGCGTGCGCCGGGCACACCGCCTGACAACGGCCGCACTCGGTGCACGCGTCCACGTTGACCAGTCGCGGCCACGGGAAGTCGCTCAGTGCGCTGGCGCCCAACCGCTCGGCCTGCTCCAGATCGGCGATGGGATAGAGGGCCCCGCGCGCGCGAAACGGCGCGACGAAGACGTTCACGGCCGCGGTGAAGATATGCATCAGGTTCGTCCACGGCAACGTGGCGAACGCCACGGCCACCGCGGTGTAATGCACGATCCAGGTCGCCCGATGCATCCCGAGCAGCCCGGCCTCGTTCACGCCGACAAACAGCCGGCTGATCGGATACGCCACGAGGGAGAAGGGCGCCCAGGCCGGGTCCAGCGCGGCCAACCGCAGCGCCTCGACCAGCAGGCCGGTGAGGACGATGAACGCCAGCAGCGGCAAGGTGAGATTGAAGCGCCAATCGGTGTTCAAACGGTCGGGCCGCAACACATAGCGGCGATAGATCGCCAACCCCAATCCGATCAGGGCGAAGAGCGCGGCCAGGTCGAGCACGACCTTTTCGAGAAGGTAGAAGTCCCCGCGCAGCAGCTTGGCGTTGAAGAGCAGCTCGAACACATCGGTGTCGAGCGAGCCGAGCACCGTGCCGATGAAGAAGAGCACCATCGTCCAGAAGATGGCCAGGTGCATCACGGCCGGATAGCTCTGGCGCAGGATGCGTGCCTGGACGACCGCATACCTGAACACCCGTTTCAGCCGCCGCCACGGCTGATCGAAGCCGGCCTGGGGTTGGCCGATGCGCCACAACTGGACGCGACGGACGATGCCGTAGACCATGACGCCCACGGCAACCGCCATCATGGCAAAGAAGATGACCCGCAAGGGGATGGGGATGTTCCACCAACCGATGCGACAGGGAACGCCGGCCGGACAGAGATTCGGATCCATCGAGCTCAGCTCCTTTGCATGAAGGGATGGTCAAGGTCGGCGTTGATCAGCCCGGGCGCATCTCCAGCCGGATCGCCGCGCGCGGGCCGGCCCCCTGCCGCGCGTTCATGACGCTCACCTGCGCGGCGACCTGGCGCGCGATCTGGCGGAACGCCTCGGCCTGCGGCGATTCGGGGCAACAGGCCACCGCCGGCTTGCCGAGATCGCCGCCTTCGCGGATGGCCGGCTCCAGCTCGATGCGGCCCAGGAACGGCACGCCCAGCGCGGCCGCGGCCAGCTCGCCGCCGCCCACGCCGAAGACATCGCCGGCCATGTTCTCCACGATGCCGAGCACCGGCACGCCGAGCCGCTGGAACGCGGTGAAGCCGCGACGCGCGTCGGCCAACGCCACCTCTTGCGGCGTGCTGACGATGATGCCGCCCGTCAACGGCACGAGCTGGGCCAGGCTGAGCTGCGCGTCGCCCGTGCCGGGCGGCAGGTCCACGATGAGATAGTCGAGGCCCCCCTCGCCCGCGGCCGAGGGCACGCCCCAGGCGACATCGGTGAAGAGCTGCTGGATCGCCTTGTGGAGCATCGGCCCGCGCCAGATCAACGCTTCGCCGTCGGGCACCAGAAAGCCGATGGACATGATCTCGATCCCGTGGGCGAACGCCGGCGTCATCTTTTCGCCGGTCAGGGGCGGCAGCTCATCCACGCCCAACATGATCGGCACGTTTGGACCGTAGATGTCGGCATCCAGGATGCCCACCTTCGCGCCCATCTGCGCCAGCGCAACGGCCAGGTTCACCGCCACGGTGGTCTTGCCTACGCCGCCCTTCCCGCTGCCCACCGCAACGATGTTCTTGATCGGCACGTCCAGCTTGCTCGCGATGCGGCCATCGCGACGCACCTGTGCATCGAAGTTGACGACGACCTCTTTGACCCCCGGCAGCTTCTGCACGGCCGCGCGCGCCTCGGCCTCGATCTGGTGGCGCAGCGGACAGGCCGGCGTGGTCAACGTCACGGTGAACGCCACCTTGCCGTCTTCGATCTGAATATCTTTGACCATGTTGAGCGTCACCAGGTCCTGGTGCAATTCGGGCTCCTGCACCGTCTTCAAAGCCCCCAACACCATGTCCCCGGTCACGCGTTGATTGATCTTTCCAAACATGTCGTTGTTATCTCCAATCGAATGGATGCAACTTCACGTGCCAGGCACCTGGGAGGGTGCCTGGCACGTTCGGCGAGCTCTTTTCAGGCCAGATACTTCTTGACCATGTCCGCGGCGCGGCGGCCGATCTCCACCGCGAAGTTCGTGCCGCGATCCCACGGATAAACCTGGCTCATGCTGGCGAAATAGAGGCCCGGCACCGGCGTCGCGATCGGCGGGATGTTCTGCGAATGGTTCACCGGCGGGACCGGCTGCGCGTAGGACGTCTTCCAGAGCCAGGCATCGCGCACCCAACTGCGCTCGAACTGCGGGTTGAAGCGCGAGAAGGCGGGCAGGAAGCGCTCCAGCAGCTCTTCTTTGCTCAGCGCGAAATACTCATGGCCCGGATCCAGGTAGTCGCCGCAATAGACGAGATGGTCGCCGCCGTAATGCGTGGCCGGGATGAAGTTGGTATGCTCCACCAACGCCAGGAACGGGAAGCCGGCTTCTTTGGGCAGGTTATGCCAGTAATAGCGCGTCAGGGGCCGATCGAGCGCCACGATCAGCGCGACCGCGCCCATGGACTTGAGCGCCTTCAGCCGATCGGCATAGCTGGCCGGCAGGTCGGCCGCGATGCGGGCCATCAGCGCGGGCGAGCTGGTCGAGATGGCCGCGTCGTAGATCTCGGCGCCCGCGGGGGTCTCGACCCGCAGCCGGGTGCGATCGGCTTCCGTCACGGCACGGATCGCGGTCACGGCCGTGTTCAGCCGGATCTCCACCCCGCGTGCGCGCAGGAGATCGGCAAACCGATCCAGGAACGCCTGGAAGCCGCCGACGAACGTGCCCAGCCGGGTCGTGCGGCTGCGCAGGCGCGCCCAGAGCCACGCCATATTGACGACCTGCAGATTCTCCTCGCCGAACTTGCCGACGAGAAGCGGCCGCAGTTGCAGGTCATACACGCGCGGGCCGAACCAGCGCCGCGTCCATTCGACCGCGGTCACCTTCTCCAGCGGCTCCCAGCGAGACAGGTAGCGCAGGTAGATGCCCACCAGCCCATAGCGCACCACGTCCGTGATCGGAAAGTGGCGCAACAGGAAGGCCGGGATGTTGGTGAAGATCGAATCGAACGGATAGAAACGGCCCTGCCAGTAGATGACCGTATACGGCCGCGGGAAGATCACCTGATCGCGCCAGCCGAGCTCGGAGATCAGGCCCAGGATGTGCCGATCGCTGGCGAACCAGTGATGATAGAACTTCTCCAGGCTCCAATCCCAATGGGGCGCCTTGAAGCCCGCGGCCAGGCCGCCCACCTGCGCCGCGGCCTCGTAGATCGTGACGCGGTGTCCGGCCCGATTCAGGTCGTAGGCGGCGGCCAGGCCGGCCGCGCCGGCGCCGATGATCGCGATGTGCTTGCCGACAGCCATGTGTGCGCCTACTCTTCCGGCATCACCGGTTCGATCGCTATGTCCTCTTCTTCCTCGACGGGCTGGCCGGACAGGTAAGCCTCCACGTCGCGGCGGGCCTTTTGGTGCAGCGCGATGAGATCGGCATCCGTCCCCTTGAATTGCATCACGGTCTGGGTGGCGCACAGTTGACAGCCGCGCATGTACTTGAAGCTGCCCTCGTGACACTTGACGCAGCCGGCCAGCCGGATCATCATCAGGGTAAACGCCAGGCTATCCGGATCGGTTTCCGGCAATCTGGCAACGCGGGCCACCAGCTCGGCCCATTCAGGCCCGCGCAGATTGCGCAACGAAGCGATCAGGCGCGGGGGAAAAAGCAGTTCGGCTTTGGGATACATCAGATCTCTAGCTTCCGATCGGCCACGTTGATCGGCCCGGCCGCGCCGCCGCTCCTGGCATCCACCAGGCGATTCAACGCGGCCATCAGGGCCTTCTGGTCAATGCCGTAGGTTTGACACGCGCCTTCCAGCGTATCCACATCGCTCACCGCGCAGTGCGAACAGCCGTTCAGATGAAAGCTGGCCAATACATCGGCCACCTTCGGATGGACTTGCAACGCCTCGGCGATCGTCATCTGCGGCGAAAAGCTCAGCTCGCCGGCGCGCTGGCGCATTTCCATGCGCAGCCCGGACAGCTCCTCGCGCCAGCGACCCTCGGCCTCCTTCAGTTGCGTGCGCAGATCGAGAAGCCGGTTGTTCGCCTCCGTCAGGCGTTGCTCGAAGACAGTCGCCCGGCGCAACGCCAGATAGGCAATCACCAACGCTCCTGCGGCCAGGAGCAAAGCAACGGTCGTCATCGTCGGGTTCTCCTTTTCCGGTTCCGTTCATCCAGGGCCGGCACATGCATTATGAGCGCAAAAACGCATTTGGGCTGTAATGGCGCTTTCGCTCCTGGCAAAATGGCCTCAGGAACCCGTTTTGGCCGCGGGCGCCTGGCGGGCGCTCTTCTCGGCTTCCTTCGCCTGCCGTGCAGCCTCCTCCTCGGCCCAGTCGGTCGGCCGGATGCGCGCGTAGTAGGTGGTCGGCGCGCGCAGCTTCTGCAGGTCGAAGAGCAGGTCGGGCATGCGCTGGTACGCGGCGATCTCGTAGTTGTGATCCATCTTGATCGCGTCGAACGGGCAGAATTCCGCGCACAGGCCGCAGTTCATGCAGATGGTCGTGTCAATGTAGAACTCGGCCGGCCTGGTGAGCGGCTTGCCCTTCTCGTCTTTGGCGCGCACGATCCAGATGCATTGCGGCGGACACACCTTGGCGCAGATGCCGCACGCCGTGCAGCGATCTTCCCCCGTCTCCGCGTCGTAGATCAGGATCGGGATATACCGAAACCGCTCGGAGACCTTGCGCCGCTCCTCGGGGTACTGGATCGTGAACAGGCCGGTCTGTTCCGAGGCCTTGCTCTGATCCAGCTCGTACCGTCCGCCTGCGTAGCGGCTGGGGATCTTGCGGATATCGTCAATGTAGGTATAGATGAACTCCTTGAACGTAACGCCCAAACCCTTGAGCACGCCGATTCCGAACATGGAGTCGCTCCTCCTTACCTGTCCACCTCGCCGAGCACGATGTCTATCGCGCCCAGGATGACCACGCTGTCCGCGATCTTGTGGCCGATGCACATCTTCTCCAGGCTGGTCAGGTTGATGAAGGTCGGCGCGCGGACGTGATAGCGATAGGGGTTCGGCTTGCCGTCGCTGACGATATAGAAGCCCAGCTCGCCCTTGGGGCCTTCGACCGCGGCGTAGGCTTCGCCGGCCGGCACGCGGATCTGATGCTGTTTCTTGCCGGGGGGCATCACCGGGCCGGCGGGCAGGCCGTCGAGCGCCTGCTTCAGGATGCGGATGCTCTGGTAGATCTCATCCATGCGCACGCGGAAGCGCGCCCACACATCCCCTTCCGGCCGGGTGCAGATGTCGAAGTCGAAGCGGTCGTAGATCGAATAGGGCCGGCTCTTGCGCAGATCGTAGGGCACCCCCGAAGCCCGCAACATCGGCCCGGCCATGCTGTAGGCAATCGCCTCTTCGGCCGTGAGCACCCCGATCCCCCGGCAGCGCGTCTCGAAGATCTCGTTGCCGGCCAACAGCTTCTCGAAATCGTCCATCACGCGCGGCAGGCGGTTCCACACCAGGTCTCGCGCCCGCTCTACCCACCCCTCGGGCAGGTCGGCGAAAACGCCGCCGAAGCGCATGTAGTTGCACATCATGCGCGAGCCGGAGGCCGCCTCGAAGAGGTCGAGGATCAGCTCGCGCTCGCGCAGGCCGTACAGCGCCGGCGTGAAGTACGCGCCCAGGTCGTTGAAGAGGAAGCCGACCGCGATGAAGTGGCTGACGATTCTGGTCAGCTCGGCCATGATCACCCGGATGTACTCGGCCCGCTCCGGCACCTGGATGCCCGCCAGCTTCTCCACCGCCAACACGTAGCCGAAGTTGTTCGACATGGAGGCGATGTAGTCCAGCCGGTCGGTGAAGGGGATGTTCATGATGTAGGTGTTGCGCTCGCCGATCTTCTCGTGGCAACGGTGCAGATAGCCGATCTCCGGCTCCAGGCCGACGATGTTCTCGCCGTCCACCGCCACGACCATGCGAAACACACCGTGCGTGCTGGGGTGTTGTGGCCCCATGTTGATCAGGATGCGGTCGGTCTTGAACTCGGAGCCGTGGCCGTTGCCGCGGTCCACCTGCATGATCTTGCGATATTGCACTTCCGGCTGCGTCCACAGGTCGGGGTCCCAGCCGATGGGGTAAGAGACGTTGTCCTTCCACGGCACACGGTCTTCGGCCCACACGTGATGGCCATCGGGGTGGCGGCTCTTGAAGGGCTTGGCGGGCTCTTCGAAATAGGGTTCTTTGAAGTCCTTGCGCAGCGGATAGCCCTCGAATCCCTCCCACAGGAGGATCCGACGCAGGTTCGGATGTCCCGTGAAGCGGATGCCCATCATGTCGTAGACTTCGCGCTCCTGCAGGTCGGCCCCGGGCCAGATGGAGCAGACCGACGGGAGCTGGGGGCTGCTCTTGTCGGGCAAGCGCACCTTGAGCACGAGCGGCTCGCGCGCGACGGCGCCGGTGCGCGACCGGCCGACCTGATACAGGTAGTACACGACCTCGAAGTATTGCGGCCAATCCACGCTGGTGACCATGGAGAGATAGTCGTAGCCCTCCTGGTCACGCAGGTAGGTGGCCAGTTCGCACAGTTTGTCGGCCGCCACGACCAGGCCGTTGGGCGTGACCTCGGTCACGGCGCCGGGGATCGCTTCGCTGAACGGGAGCGCGGCCGTTGCTGTCGGCGTCGTTGCATCGCTCATGGCTGTCCCTCTTTCGCTGCATTGGCAAGCTGGCGCAAAGCATCCCGATGCCTGGGATCGTAGAGATCCGGCCCCAATACCGGCACCGGCACGGCCTCGTTGCGCTGGTCGCGACGATACCAGGGGACCGTCTTGATGGACTGCTTCATGACCATCTCGTGGATGCGCATGACCCCGTGGATGATCGCTTCGGGGGTGGGCGGGCAACCGGGGACATAGACATCTACCGGGATGAACTTGTCTATGCCCGAAACCACGTTGTAGCCTTCTTTGAACGGCCCGCCGGATGTGGCGCAGGCGCCCACCGCGAGCACGTATTTCGGCTCGGCCATCTGGTTGTAGAGGCGCACGATGTTGGGCACCATCTTCTTGGTGACCGTGCCGGAGACGAACATCAGATCGGCCTGCCGCGGCGAGGCGCGGGTGATCTCCATGCCGAAGCGGCTCAGATCGAAGCGGGCCGCCATCATCGCCATGAACTCGATGGCGCAACAGGCCAGGCCGAACGCCATCGGCCACATGGATTTGATGCGGCCCCAATTGTAGATCGTGTCCAGGGTGGTCAGGAATACGTTCCGCTGCAGATCAGCAGGGACGTCGGGGACTTCAGGCTTTTCGGTCATCGAAATACCTCGCTGTATGTCGGCTGCACAGGTATGCGTGCCCGCTGGCGTTGAGGTTATAACTGATGTTACAAAACATATTTTACTACAGAGACGGGCATTAAGGCAAGTGAGGACATTCACGTTATTGCCCGGAAGGCGGACGTTGGAGTATAATGCCGGGCCATGAGCGAGACCTTTTCGTCCTCGTTGTTGCGCCGCCTGGATGCCCTGCTCCTGGCCGCGCTGCTCATCGCGCGCGTGCGCATTGATACGCTGGCCGAGGCGGCCGTGTTGCCGCTGCGCCAAAACGACGTCGCGCGCCATCCCTTCCTGGGGCATCTGCTCGCGCCGGAGGCGATGAAACTGCTCGCGCAACAGCAGTTCGTGGATCCGGTCGGCCTGCTGCTGATCGTTCTGGCGTTCGCCGGCCTGGCGCTCTACCTGGTCGTGGACGAATTCGCCCCGGCCGGCGCGGCGCGCGATCGGCTGAAGCTGGTCCTCGTGTGGATCATCATCGCCCTGACCGTCTTCGCGCCCAGCCTCAAGCTGGCCCTGTTGCGCCAGGGGAGCGGCCCGGCCTCCTATGCGCATGACGGGGGGGTGATCCAAACCGAGGCGACGATCGCGTATCTGTTCGAGGGGCGCAATCCCTACCGCGAGGATTACCTGCAAACGCCGATGGCCGAATGGGGGATCAGCGAGTTCCGCACTGCGCTGTACCATTACCCGTACCTGCCGTGGACGTTCCTCTTTTCGGCGCCGTTCAAGCTGCTGGCCGAGCGCACCATCGGCTGGTACGATCAGCGCTTCGTCTATCTGCTCCTCTTCGCCGGGCTGCTGCTCCTTCTGCCCGGGTTGGCTCGCGGGGCTCAAGCGCGCCTCTTGCTGGTCATGCTGATCGGCCTCAACCCGATCATGGGGTCCGATCTGATCTACGGGCAGAACGACGTGTTCGTGCTGGCATGGATCGTCGTCAGCCTGTGGCTGTGGGCCAAGGGGCAAAGGCCGGGTGCCGGCCACGGCTGGAGCTGGGGATCGGCGGCGGCGTTCGGCCTGGCGTGCGCCAGCAAGCCCACCGCCTGGTTCCTGGCGCCGTTCTACCTGCTCCTGGCGGCAGGCGATACGGCCGACCTGCGCCGACGTCCCGGCGCCTGGTTGAAGCGAGCGGCCGCGGCGACCTGGCCGGCCGCGGCGACGGCGATCGCGATCATCGGGCCGTACTTCGTATGGGATCCGGCCGCCATGATAGACGACGTGTGGGCCTGGTCGAACGGCACGTCGGCCACGGCGTACCAGATTTGGGGCTGGGGTGCGTCGAACCTGCTGCTGGCCACCGGCCAGGTCGCCAGCCGGTTCGTCTACTGGCCCTTTTGGATACCTCAGTTGATCTGCGGTTTGCCGCTGCTGGCGGTCCTGCTCTGGCGACAGATCCGCGCCAACACGCCGGCCCGGGCCCTCTGGGGCTACGGGCTCTTCCTCTTCGTCTTCTTCTATGTTTCCCGCTTCATGAACGAGAACTATCTCGGCTACATCCTGGCGCTGCTGGCGCTCGGCGCGCTGAGCGAAACGGCGCCGACCCCGACGGCTCAGCCGGCCGGCGCTTCGCCCGGCGCCGGCGATTCCGGCGGGGGCGCGCTGTAGCCGCGCAGGATCTCCTCGGCCGCCGGCACCTGCGTCCGCAGGGCATTGCTATATTCTTGCAGGTAATTGCCGGTGCGCAGCGCCCAATCCACCATCGTGTATCCTCGACTGATGGCCAACGCCTGCGACAAGCCATGCAATAATGCCACAAAGGAAACCATCGAAGGCAACAGGCCGGCGGTGCTGGTGGGCGTGTAGAGCACGAACTCGGCGATGCTGGCCGTCGGGATGGTCATGGCGCCCACGAGACTGAGCGTATGGGCGCCGGCCGCCCGCGCCATCTTGAGGAAGACGGCCACGTGCGGCGAGGTGGCCGTGACGCCCAGGCCGATGCAGAAGTCGTCCGGGCCGAGCGAAGCCAGGATCCCCGACTGAACTCCCGGATCGGTCGGGACCAGATGTGCGTTCATGCCGAGCATCTGGAGCCGGCTCGCGAACGCTTCGGCCAGAAAGCCGAAGTTCCCTTCCCCCAACATGAATACGCGCGGGGCCACGTTGAGGAGCTGCAACACGCGTTCGATCGTGGGCACGTCGAGGTGCAGCCGCATGTACTCCAGATTGTTGCGGTCAATGGTGAGGGTGCGCAGCAGGATGCCGGCCGGGGTCTTGTCGTCCAGTTCCGGCTCATAAACGTTGCGCAGGTCTTGTTTGACCCGCTCCTGGACTTCGTTGATCAGTTCGGGGTAGCCGGGATAGCCGAGGCGCTGCGCCAGGCGCACCACCTGAGCCGTGTCCACGCCGGTCTTCCTGGCCAGCTCCGAGGCGGTCATGAATGCTGCATCGCGGTAATGGTAGACCAGGAAGTCGGCGATCTTGCGATAGCCGGGCGAGAGATCGGGGTAGATCTCGCGGATCAGATCGGTGTACATCGGTGGCTCCCAGATACAGCGCGGACAAAGACGGGCTGTGTCCCGGGGCGAAGACGCCAACGGCCACAGCCCGCCTTGGTCAGCTATTGCGGCAGGGGTTCGATCAAGACAGTTCGGTCAAAGCGCGCTTGATCTCGGCCGCACGCTTGGCCACCGCCTCGGCGTTCTGCTTGGCCAGGGTCTGCGCGATGGCCATGCACAACGAGTAGAGGCCGGTAAGGCTGGGGATCGTGCCTTCTGTCTCGCCCGGCGCGTAGAGCAGATGCTCGGCCGCGCGCGCCGCCTGGCTGGTCTGGCTCGGGCCGAACGCGACGGTGACCGCGCCTTCGCTGCGCGCGAAGCGCAACAGGCTCGCCACGCCCGACGGCCCCTCGAGCGGGGTCATGCCGATCACGACCTCGCGGCGCACCAGGTGCGCCACCGCCCGCGCCCGCTCGTAAACATCGCCGCCCACATACACGACCGGCAGGCCGGCGTCCTTCAACATCTCGGCAAAGGACGCGGCGATGGGCGCGGCATACGATTCACCCGTGATGACGATCCGCGGCGCGACACGCAACGCATCCATCACCGTCTCGATGATATCGAGGCTGTTGTAGGCCTGCGTTTTCTCCAGATTGCTTCGGTCATCGGCGATCAACTGTTGCACACTCGCGCCGGGGGTGTGCTCTTCTTCGGCCGGTGGCGTGTAGGTGCGGCTGAGTTCCACTTTGACCTGCTCCTGGATGTCGGCGATCAACTCCGGATAGCCCGGATAGCCTAGCCGCTGTGCGAACCGCACAACGGTCGTCGTGTCTACGTCCACCGCGTTGGCCAGCTCAGCCGCGGTCATAAACGCGGCCGTCCGATAGTCGCTGAGAATGAAATCCGCGACTCGCCGGTAGCTGCGCGACAGATGGTCGTAGTGCCTGCGGATGTTCTCTCGAAACATGTCTCACCTCGTGAAAAATGTGATGCCGGGATACGCGTCGGGAGCCGCCCGGCCTCGGCCCGCGTCTCCGATTCTCGTGAGGCAATGTCGCACACGTGTGGGGGTGGCGTGCACGCGGCTTGACAGAGAATCGTGAACCGATGCTTTATTATACAATGCCCTAGTTACTTTGTCAACCTTTTCGTGTGTATTTTGCGGACTATTTCTCTGTTTTATTGGACAGGATGCCGTGCCCGATTGTGAAAAGACGCAATAAAACCTGGACTCGGTCAGGATCGCGTGTTTGACAGAGCGCCGATCTTCGATTATCCTGGTGCATCGAACATGAGCCGACAACGACAACGAATAGACCGCTTCCAGAAGACTTCCCGTGCAGCGACCGGCGTCGCGACGCGCGAAAACGTGGCCTGCGCCTCCAGCTTGTGGCCGTTGCTCTTGCTGATCGCACTCCTGGCAGCCGGTTGCACTGCGGCCGGCCGGCCCACGCCGCGGCCGGCCGCAGCGGAGGTCGTCGCGGCCACGCCTCCTCCGCCAGCCCTCGTCGCCAGCGCGACCGCCACGGCTACAACCACACCTACCGCCCGGCCCACCGCCACCGAGACGCCGCGGCCGACGGCTACCGAGACGCCCGGCGCGACCCCGATTCCGACGGCCACGCCCACCCGCGGCCCCACGCCCGACGGCGTCGCGCGCGTGGCCAGAGTGCCCATCTTGATGTACCATTACGTTTCCGAGCCGCCCCCCGACGCCGACATCTATCGCCAGGATCTGTCGGTGACGCCGTCGCGCTTCGAGAGCCATCTGCGCTATCTACAGGAGAACGGCTACCGGACGATCACGCTGGACGAGCTGCTCGGCTTCCTGGCCTACGGCGCGCCCCTGCCGGCGCGGCCGGTCATCCTGACCTTCGATGACGGCTATGCCGACAATTACACCAACGCCTTTCCGCTGTTGCGCAAGTACGGGATGGTGGGCCACTTCTTCATCATCAGCGACTTCGTCTCGCAGCGCCGGGATGGCTATATGACCTGGCCGCAGATCGAGGAGATGGCGAGAGCAGGCCAGCGCTTCGGCTCGCATAGCCGGGATCATCCCGATCTGAAGGGCAAGTCGGTGGATTATCTGGTGTGGCAGGCGCTCGGCGGCCTGGAAGCCATCCAGGAACACCTGGGCTACCATCCGCGCTGGATCAGCTATCCGGCGGGCAGCTACGACGACCAGGTGATCGCCGTCTACAAGTCGGCGCACTACTGGGGCGGCCTCAGCACCGAGCAGGGCGCCACCCATACGCTCGACCGCATCTTCGCGCTCAAGCGGGTGCGCGTGCGGGGTGCGTACACGGCCGATGACCTGGCCCGCCTGCTTCAACTCGATTGGTAGCAGGGGCGCACGCTGCATGCCGAAGTGAGCCGACGCCGTCCGCCCGCTCCTGCGATCCGGCACCAATGCCCGCGGGCCGACGCTGTTCGCCCCTACCGCTTTTCGGCGATGGCCAGGATAGAGGTGCCCCACGGCAACGAAATGCGGCGCAACAGCGTCGCTTCCAGCTTGCCGACCGCGGTCAGAAGCGCGTTGACGGCCGGGGACGCGGGCTCCATCTCCACCTGATAGGCGTCTTCATCGAAGTGGGGCGAGGCCAGCTTCGGCTCGGCCCGGCCGCGGCGCAACAAGATCAGGGCCGCAGCCAGAGGAAAGATGAAGAAGTTGTTGTAGGAGATGCGTAGCACCCGAAAGCCGTGCCGTTCGAGCTTCCCCTTCAGCTCCGGAGCCGTATAACGGCGCTGATGCAGATTGATCTCGTCGTTGCGGCTCCACAGGAACATGAACGCCGGCACCGTCACCAGCAGCTTGCCTCCCGGCCGACCACGAACGGCATCGGGGCCACGCAAGACCCGCCGACACTCGGCGAAAACCCTGTCCTCGGCCGGCACATGCTCGACCGTATCCAGGAGCGCCACCAGGTCGAACGATGCATCGCCAAACGGCAGGTCGTCGGCCGTGCCCAGATAGGCCTCCAGCCCGCGCTGTCGCGCGACCTCCAGCGGCCGCGGGTTGTTGTCCACGCCGATCACGTCGCCGTAATGACGCAGATGATGGGTCATGTTGGCCGCGCCGCAGCCGATGTCCAGGATGCGCAGCCCCTGGCCGGGGCCCACGTAGCGATCCAGATAGGCCAGGATCGCGCGCGTCCGGCTGGCAAACCACCAGTGGCGGTCCTCTTCGAGCAGGGTCAACATGGGGGTTGATGGCATAGATTTTGCTCCGCTATACGAATCGCGCAACGCGCGGCGCCCCGACCAGAAGCGCCTGCGTTGCACGGAACACATCTTCCACCGAGATCGCGGCCATACACGCATGTTGCGCCAGGACGCCGGCCGGCCAATCCAGCCGGTTGCACGGCGCGCAGGCCCAGGCGGATCTCAGCACGATGTGGCGGGCCGGATCGCCCCACGGCCCGAACTTGACCGCCGAGACCGGGCCATACAGGTGCACGGTCGGCGTTCCCACGGCCACGGCCAGGTGGAGCGGCCCCGAATCGGAGCCCAACACGACCGTGCAGCGCTCCATCAAGGCGGCCAGTTGCTCCAGGTCGGTCTGGCCGGTGGCGTCCAGCGCCGGGGCCGCCAGTCCGGCCATGACGGCCTGGGCCAACGGCCGTTCGGCCGCGCTGCCGGTGAGCACGATCTGCGCATCGAACGCGCTCGTCAATCGCCGGGCCACCTCGGCCCAGGCGGCCGGCGGCCATTGCTTGACCGCCGCGCCGGCGCCCACATGGATGGCGATCAACGGCCGGTCCGGGCGCACGCCGCGGTCGGCCAGCCAATCGGCCGCCCACGCGCGCGCCGCGTCGCCGATGGGAAACTGTAAGGGGCCGGGCCGGCCTGCGTCGCACCTGCACAGGGCCGCGATCAGCGCGGCGTTCTGCTCCACCTCGTGGCGGTCGGGCCGATAGGGCAGGGCGTGGGTGAGAAACGGCCGCGTTTCCGGCCGGTCATAGCCGATGCGCAACGGGATGCCCGCTGCGGCCGCCAGCCACGCGCCCCACCAATGATCGAAGCGCAACACCACCGCCGCGTCGAACCGGCCGCGCAGCCGGTTGGCGGTCGCGAACAACAGGCGATAGGGCGCAAGCAGATCGCTCTTGGGTTGGCGTTCGAAGCCGGGGAAACGGCAGGTCCATACTTCGTCCAGATCCGGGTTGCGGACCGCCAGGGCGTGGCTCCACGGCCCGACCAGCAGTGTAAGCCGGGCCTCGGGCAGCTCCTGCCGCGCCATGCGGATCGCCGGCCCGGCAAAGAGCATGTCGCCCAGGTGATCGGGCCGGATGAGGAGGACCGAGCGAGGACGCTCGACGGGCTGGTTTTTCACGTAGAATTGGCCGGCTACGCGCAACATCGCCAGTCTGATCAGCCTGGAGATAGTCATGCGTATAACGCCTCCAGCCGCGGCACGATGGCGTCCCAGCCGTAATGCATCTCCACATATGCGCGCGCCCGGCGGCCCAATTCGGCCGCCTGCGCCCGATCGCGGCACAAATTGATGACCGCGGTCGCGAAAGCCGCCGGCTCATCCGCGAACATCACCTCCCGGCCGTCGCCGAAGTCGAAGCCGTCGCACCCCAGCCGGGTCGAAACGATGGCCTGGCCCATCGCCATCGCCTCCAACACCTTCAGGCGGGTGCCGCCGCCGATGCGCAACGGCACGACGTACACGCTGGCGGCCGCGATGTAGGGCCGGGTGTCGGGGACGCGGCCCGTCAACGTGATCGCCGGATGGCGGGCCAGCCGCGCCAATCGTTCGTGCGGCTGTTGGCCGACCACATAGAAGTGTGCGTCGGGCATCTGCGCCAGGATCAGCGGCAAGACCGCATCGGCAAACCAGAGCACCGCGTCCACATTGGGCCGGTAATCCATCTTGCCGGTGAACACGAGCGCGTGCGGGCCGATGCCCGCCAGAGGCGCTACCGCATCGCGGCGATAAAACGCCAGGTCCACGCCGTTCGGGATGACGGCCACCTCCAGGTCGGGCAAGATGGCGCGCAACGCCTCGCGGTCGGCCTCCGAGACCGCGATGACGCGGTCGGCGGCCCGACAGATGCGCCGCTCGTAGGCCACGAGCTTCTGCCACTGGACGAACGAATAGGCGGCAGCGATCCAGCGCCGCGGTTGGCGGGCGTCGGTCAAGAAGTTCCGCTTCTGAAGCAGATACTCGGCATTGTGGTCGTCGAAGACCAGGCGCGGCGCGGCCGCGGCGGCGCGGGCCAAACCGCCGGGCCGGCCGTCGGCCGCCAGCACATACGGCGCCATCTCGATCCCCTCGACCTGGACGATGTCGTAGCGGTTTTCCCTCAGCAACGCGGCCATGCGGCGATGGAGGAGGGGGCTATCCAGGCGCAGCGCCATGTCGGGCAGCGGGCTGAAGAGCGTATCGCGCGCGCGCCGCGCCAGGGTGCGCACGGGCGCCGGCTCCGCGATGACCTGACGACAATAGGGCCGGAGCAGTTCGGTTGCGGCCGACGCGCTCGTCGAGCCATGACCGGGGTCAAGATCGGGGGGCAGGAAGGTCAACAGGTCAACCGTGTGGCGCCGCGCCAGGCCGGCGATCAAGTTGAAGTTGCGGATCGTCGTGCCCTGCGAGAGGCCGGTGAGCGCCTGAGGCGGGATCGGCAACTGGGGCGTCAAGATCAGGATCTGCATCGTTGGACTTCCTGGCCCGCGCGCGGCGCTCCGCTCAGGAGGCGCGGCTTATGGCCTGTTGATAGACTTCCATCGTCTGGCGCGCGGCGCGCTCCCACGAGAAGGCGGCCGCGCGCTGCAAGCCCTTGGCGCGCAATTCCGCGCGCAACCGCTCGTCGGTCAAGACGCGCCAGAGCGCGACCGTGATCTCCTCGTCGTGTTCGGGATTGACCAGCAGCGCCGCGTCGCCCACGACCTCCGGCAGACTGGAGACGTTGGAGACCACCGTAGGCGTTCCGCAGGCCATCGCCTCCAGCGGCGTCAGGCCGAAGCCTTCGTAGAAGGCCGGGTGCACCAGGCATTGCGCCGCATTGTAGAGGTGGAACAGATCGTGGTTGCTCACCCGGCCCAGGAAAAAGCAGTGCGACTTGAGGCCAAGCTCGTTGACCAGCTTATGCACATCGTCGCTCAACCAGCCGGGCGCGCCGGCCAGGACCAGGGCGGGATCCAGCTTGTACTTATCGCGCAGGCGCCGATAGGCCCGCAACAGGCCCGGGATGTTCTTGCGCGGCTCGATGGTGCCCACGAACAGAATGAATTGGGCCGGGATGTCGAACAGCGTCTGGACGTGGCGCAGGGCCTCGTCGCGATCTGCGGGACGAAAGAGGGGATCCGCGGCTTCGTAGATGACGGTGATCTTGTCTTCGGGCGCGCCCAGCATCTTGATCAGGTCGCGCTTGGTGCTTTCGGACACGGCGATGATGCGGTCGGCGCGGCGCACCGCCCGGTCTATCTGGCCATAGTAACGTGCGCTGTCTTTCGTCAGGAAATGCGGATAGATCAGGAACGCCAGATCGTGGATGGTGATCACCGACGGGCCGGTCCTGCGCAGCGGCGGGATGAAGTCCGGGCTGTGGAACACGTCAATGGCCAACTGGCCGACGGCCCAGGGCAACAGGTATTGCTCGAGACGGTGGTGGCTGGGGATGAACGTGTGGGCCACGCGAACGTTGGGAGCCTCGATCAGCGGCGCCTTGTTGCGACGATCCTGCAACAAAGTGAAGCAATGCTCACCGAATGTTTTGGCTAACGCCTGAGTCAACCGAAGGGTATATTCGCCGATGCCAGCCCGAGTGTAATACACCAGCCGCGCGTCGATCCCGATATGCATGGCTCTACCTGGTGTGCCTATCGTAACAAAAAGATACCCTCCGCACAGGCGCAACAACGCCGGGGAGGGCTGCGACGACCCGACAGTGAGAGTTACGGCATCTTAGCATAGGATCACCGGCGCGTCAAATCGGCCGCGATGATTGTGTTACGGCACCGACTTTTGCAGCCCCGCGATGAGCGGCTGTTTCTCTTCGGCCGTCAGCCGGGCCTCGGGATGCAACAGCAGATATTGCCGCGGCGGCATCTGGCCCTCGACGATCACTTCGACGAGCTTCCTGGCCCGCTTCGTCCCCTGATCCCAGTTGGTGAAGCTGAATCCGCGGCGGCCCTCGACCACATCTTTGTACACCAGCCACGAGGCCGGCGCGATATGGCTATACCACGGCCAGACGGTCTCGGTGCTGTGACAATCGAAGCAGGCGCGCTTCGCCAGGGCGCGCGTTTGCGGGCTATCCCAGGACGGTTCGCCGGTCGCGGGCGGGTTCGTGTGATCCCGGCCATAGGGCACAAGTTGTATGGCGACAAACAACGCCGCGATCGCGATCACCCCGTACAAGACGATCCTTTTGATCACATCAGCCTCCATCAGAAGCCCAGCTTGCTGAGAAAATAAGGCATCTGGACGCGCCACCACGGCCAATCGTGGTTCACGTCATAGCCCCAAAAGTCCACCCAGGCGGGAATCCCTTTGCTCTCCAGGATGCTGCGCAGCTCGGCGGCATCCACGCGCATCTCGTCTTCCCACGCGCCCTGGCCCACGCAGATGACGATCTGGCTCTGCCGATACAGGTCGAGATAGGCCGGGTCTTCCAGGTTGCGCAGATAGGCCAGCGGCGTGTTGAAATACACCGTTTCGTCCATGTAATCGCCGATGAAGTGGTTGAGGCGAAACAGCCCGCTGAGCGCAATGCAGCCGTCGAAGCAATCGGGATGGCGGAAGAAGAAGTTGGCGGCGTGATATGCGCCCATGCTCACGCCGGTCGTGAACGCTTTTTGCCCTTCGTGGCCGCGGCTGCGGATGAACGGCACCACCTCGTGCACGATGTAGCGGTCGTAGTCCTCGTGGCGCCGCGCCCGGTCGGCCGGATGGGCCGCGAAGTTGGCCCATGATTGCGCATCCACGCTGTCCACGGTGAAGACGTGCACCCGGCCCCTCTCGATGAAGTCCGCGATCGCCGCGATCATCCCGAAGTCCTCGTACTCGTAGAACCGGCCGGCCTGCGCGGGGAACACGAGCAACGGCTTCCCCTGCTCGCCGTAGACCTTCAGCTCCATCTCCTGGCCCAGATGCGGGCTCCACCACTTGTGATATTCCGTGTGCATGTCTCTTACGCCAGCTCCTGAATGAACCGGGCCGCTGCCATCACCTCGTCCAGATCGGGCGAACGCACCAGGTAATAGTAATCGCCCATCGCCAGCGCAAAGACGGCCGGCATCGCCTGATGATGGACGATGCAATAGCCGAAAGCCGCCAGGATCTGGTCGTGCGAATGGACGTAGTTCTTGTTGTGCTTGCGGCTCACGAAGCAACAATGATACTTCCGCGAGAAGCTCTCGACGAACCGATTGTTCACCACGATGTTGGCCCATTCCCAGTAGAGATCAATGTCGTGGGCGTAGTTGAACAGGTCGAGGGTGGGGCCGCCCGGCGGCCGCAGGTTGAGCTCGAGGGCCACGATCTGGCCGGTGCGCTCGGAGCGGAAGAACTCGAAATGGAAGAAGCGCTCGCGCACGCCGAACGCCTTCAACAGGCGCCGGCCGGCCTCTTCCAGGTCGCCGGGGATCTCGCGCAGGTTGTAATAGTAGATATGCCGATCCTCGTTCACGGTCTCCATGATCCCCTGGCTATAGGTCATCGAGGTATAGAAGACCGGATTGCCCGCCTTATCGGTCAGGCCGTCGAACGTAAAGATCGGCCCGTGGATGAACTCCTCCACCAGATAGGGGACGGCCGGCTTGCCGGCCCAGAAACGTTGCACATCTTCGGGGCCGTGCAGCTTGAACGTGTTGGCCGCGCCCACCCCCACATCGGGCTTGGCCACCAGCGGATAGCCCACCTCGGCGGCCAGGCGCCAGACGTCGTCTATGCTTTCGGCCAACACGCCGCGCGGGGCCGCGACCCCCGCCTGCTGAAACGCGGTCTTCATGGCCGATTTGCGCTTGATCAGGCTCAGGTCGTGGAGCTTCGGCCCTTCGACGTTGAAGTCGGTGCGCAGGCGGGCCTCGGTCTCCATCCAGTATTCGGTATGCGAATCAATGCGGTCGATCTTGCCGTAGCGATGGGTGAAATAGCCGCAGGCGCGCAGCAACTGATCGTAGCTGTGCATGTCCTCGACGCGGTAGTACTCGGTCAGCGCTTCCTTGAGATCCGGGCGCAACCAATCGTAGGGCTCGTCGGCCAGGCCCAACACGTTGACGCCCAGCCGACGAAGGTGGACGCAAAAATAGTGATAGTTGGGCGGAAAATGGGGCGAGAGATAGACATGATTCATGATGCAACGCTCATCGTGCCACGAAATCGGCCGCCGCCCTGGGCGGCGCTGCTTGCGTTCGGATTGTATGCGATTTGCGAACGAGTGTCAATCTACGGCTTGACAGCCGATGGCGATGCCGTTATGATGCCGGTCAGGTCGTTACGGGAGCTCATCATGACGGAACAAGCAGAGCCTTCATCATCGCGCGAAGTCGCGGCCGAGGTACATCGGCGGCTGCTGGCCGCCTACGGCGCGCCGACCTGGCGGCCGCACTATGCGCCGCTCGACGAGCTGATCCTGACCTTTCTCAGCCAGAACACCAGCGACATCAATTCGGGCCGGGCGTTCGCGGCGCTCAAGGCGCGCTATCCCACCTGGCAGGCGGTGCTCGACGCGCCGGTTGCCGAGCTGGCCGAGACGATCCGCTCGGGCGGGCTGGCGCAGCGCAAGGCGCCCCGCATCCAGGCCGCGTTGCGCCGCATCCAGGCCGAACGGGGCGAGCTGTCCCTCGACTTCCTGGCCGACCTGCCGGTCGAGGAGGCGCAGCGCTGGCTCACTTCGCTCGACGGGGTCGGCCACAAGACCGCGTCCATCGTCCTGCTCTTTTGTTTCAACAAGGCGGTGTTTCCGGTGGACACGCACGTGGGCCGGGTGACGCGGCGCCTGGGCCTGGCCGCGCCGCGCGCCACCGAAGCGCAGATCAAGCAGATCTGGGAGGCGTTGGCGCCGGCCGAATGGTTTTATCCGTTGCACCTGAACCTGATCCAGCATGGCCGCCGGGTATGTCGCGCACGGCAACCGCGCTGCGCGCAATGCGTGCTCGCCGACATCTGCCGGTTTGAGCCCAAGAATCTCGCGGCGGGATCGTAGAGCGCTTGCCATTTGTCCGCCGGGCCGCTATAATGAAGTACGGCTTCACGTGCAAGGCATCTGGAAGGGTGCGCGGCACGTCCGACGAGCTATTTCCAGATCAGAAGCTGCCGCAAAGCCGGCTAGACCGCGAAGTGCCACATGGGCGACAAACGAGAATACCTTCAGGAGAACGAACTCTTTCACGACCTGCCCGCCCGCGACATGGCCGAGCTGGAACGCGTGACGACGCTGACCAGCGTGCCGCGCGGGCGCGTGTTTTATCGGCCCGAGGATCCGGGCGAACGGCTCTTCCTGCTGCGCCAGGGCCGGGTGCAGCTCTATCGCATTTCGCCGGAAGGCAAAAAGCTGGTGCTCGCCACGCTGGGGCCGGGCGCGCTGTTCGGCGAGATGGCGCTCATGGGCCAGCAGATGCATAATGCTTTCGCCGAGGCGATGGAAGACTGCTCGATCATCGTCCTCAGCCGGGCCGACCTGGAACGGCTCATCCTGAATGCGCCGATCATCGGCCGGCGGATCCTGGCATTGACCCACAAACGGCTCAGCGACGCCGAGGCGCGGCTCGAAGACATCGCGTTCAAGGGGATCCCGGCCCGCCTGGCTTCGCTGCTCCTGCGCCTGGCGGCCGAACAGGACGGCCGCACCATCACCGGCCTGACGCATCAGGACCTGGCCGAGATGATCGGCACGTACCGCGAGACGGCCACGCAGGTGCTCAACGACTTGAAGAACGACGGCCTGATCGAGATCGGCCGCAAGCGCATTACCATCCTGGATGTCGAGCGCCTGCGCCAGGTCGCCGAGGCCTGAAGCAATGGACACCGCGCCGACCGGACCCGGCAGGAAGCCCACGAAGGGAAACGGACGGTTTGACAAGCCATCGGACATTTTGTAGAATGCGCTATGTCGGATCGGCAAACGCCGGGCAACATCTCCGGTTGCTCGGGCAACAATTTCATTCCCGTCTCAAGGAGGAGCTCCATGACCCACATCATTACCGAGATCTGCCTGCGCGATGGCGGCTGCGCCGAAGTTTGTCCGGTCGAGTGCATCGTTCCCGGCAAGCCCGAAGAGCAGTGGCCCCTGTACTACATTGATCGCGACACCTGCATAGACTGCGGCGCGTGCGTGCCGGAATGCCCCTGGGAAGCCATCTTCCCCGAAGAGGACGTCCCGAGCGATTACGTCGCCAAGGGCACGATCAATGTGCGCGGGGTCGAACTGCCGCAACGGCTCAACAAGCCGAAGGGCACCCCGGGCTTCGATCAAGTCTACGACGGCACCAACAGCCGGGGCGAGCCGGTCCATCTGGAAGGCACCCGCATCCTGAAGAAGGGCGAAGTCATCGATCTGACGCCAGCCATCGCCCTGAACGACGCGTTCTTCAAGGAGGGGCCGGGCTATTCGGCCAAAGACTGAGCAGCCGCAGCCTGAGGCGCTGTGAAGCACCAGGCGTGTTACTGCTGGATTGGGGTTGCCTCTGCGCGGGCGCGCAGAGGCTTCTTTATGTCTACATCAGGTGATTGCTTTGAGCGACGATCGCACAGAACGACTTTACCCGGCGCGGCCGCTGGCGGCGGTCGGCGCGGTGATCTGGGACGGCCGGCGGGTGTTGCTGGAGCGCCGCGGCCGGCCGCCGGCCCAGGGCCGGTGGGCCATCCCCGGCGGCCTGATCGAGCCCGGCGAGACCGCGGAAGCGGCCATCCGCCGCGAAGTGCGCGAGGAATGCGGGATCGAGATCGAAGTCGGCCCGCTGCTCGGCCTCTTCGAGCCGATCCAGCGCGACGCGGATGGCCGCGTGCGTTCGCATTACGTGATCGTGGATTTCCTGGCCCATTACCGCGGAGGAGAGTTGCGGGCCGGCGATGACGCCGCGGAAGTACGTTGGGTGGAACCGGACGCGCTGGCGGCCTACGACTTGAACCCCGCCACGCGCGATATGATCGGCCGGGCGCTGGCGCATCTCCGCGCCACGGAAGGGATCACATGACGGACGATTTTACGCCTTATGAAGAGATGGCCGGCCGCCCGCGCGGCACGATCCGTCACCTCGTCCTCGACGGCGAGCACCTGACGATCGAGCAGGTCGTCGAGGCGGCCTACGCCGATCCGGGCGAGGTGACCTTCGAGCTGAGCGCCGAGGCAATCGCCCGCGTCGTTCGCGCGCGGCAGGCCGTCGAACAATTCGTGGCCGAAGGCCGGGTGGTCTACGGGATCACCACCGGCTTCGGCGCGTTCAAAGAGAAGCTGATCCCCGCCGAGCAGGTGCGCGAGCTTCAGCGCAACATCATCATGAGCCATGCGGTGGGCGTCGGCGAGCCGTTCCCCACCCCGGTGGTGCGCGCCATGATGTTGATCCGCGCCAACGCGCTGGCGAAGGGACATTCGGGCATCCGGCCTCACGTGCTGGACCTGCTCCTGCGCATGTTGGAAGCCGGCGTCCATCCGATCGTGCCGATCCAGGGTTCGCTGGGCGCCTCGGGCGACCTGGCGCCGCTGGCGCACATGGCGCTGGTGATGATCGGCCTGGGCGAGGCGGAATACCGCGGGAAGCGAATGCCGGGCGCCGAGGCGCTGGCCCGCGCCGGCCTGGCGCCGGTGACGCTGGAGGCCAAGGAGGGGCTGGCGTTGACCAACGGCACCGCGCTGATGACCGCGTTGGGATGTCTGGCCGTGATCGAGGCCGAGAATGCCGCGGCCGTGGCCGACATCGCCGGCGCGCTGAGCCTGGAGGCGCTCCACGGCACGCTGTGGGCCTTCGACGAACGCATCCATGCCGTCCGGCCGCATCCGCGGCAGATAGATTGCGCCCGCTTCATGCGCCGGCTGTTGGCCGGCTCCACCTTCGTCCGGCCGGCCGACGATCCGGATCCGCAAGACGCCTATACCCTGCGCTGCATCCCGCAGGTGCACGGCGCGTGCCACGACGCGATCAAGTACGCGCGCTGGGTGGTCGAAATCGAACTGAACAGCGCCACCGACAACCCGCTGATCTTCTGGGAAGAAGACCGGCCCATTGCCATCAGCGGCGGCAACTTCCACGGCGAACCGCTGGCCATCGCGTTCGACTACCTGGGCCTCGGCATGACCGAGCTGGGCAACATGTCGGAGCGCCGGCTGACCCGCCTGACGGACGGCACGAGCAACCGGCACGTGTTGCCCGACTTTCTGACGCAGCACGGCGGCCTCAATTCGGGCTTCATGTTGACGCAGTACACGGCCGCGGCCCTGGCCTCGGAGAACAAGGCCCTGGTCCATCCGGCCAGCGCCGACACCATCCCCACCTCGGCCAACTGGGAGGATCACGTCTCGAACGGCCCGATCGCCGGCCGCCAGGCGCGGCGCGTGATCCGCAACGTCGAAAAGATCCTGGCGATCGAGCTGTTGGCGGCCGCGCAGGGCATTGACTTCCGCCGCCAGGTTCAGCCCGACGCCCGGCTGGGCCAGGGCACGCAGATTGCCTACGCCCTGATCCGCTCGCGCGTGCCGTTTGTCGAGCGGGATACGGTCATGTATCCGCTGATCAACGCCGTGCACGAGCTGGTCGCCACCGGCGAGCTGCGCGATGCCGTCTGCGCATCGTTGCCGCCCCCAGCCGACGAATGATGCCATCGCGTGCCGGGCACTCTGCAAGATGCCCGGCAAGTGAGTGACGGCCATTTTCAGGTTAGCTTACATACAAACAGCCCGCTTTCAGATATCCTCCCAGAGTAGGATGAAGAACTTACTGCCGCGCCCTATTCCTGTCTTGTGGAGGACACATGAGCCTGACGGAGTTGCAAATAGACCTGTATCGGCGCAACGGCTTCGTGAACGGCGGCCCGGTGCTGGACGAAGAGACGGTCGAGATCCTGCGCGAAGAGACCCTGCGGGTGATCCGGGACCGGAACAACCCGGCCGTCAAACAGCCCGTGCTTTTGCGCAACCTGACCAACGACGATGAACGGCCGATCTGGCAGATCGTCAACATCTACGAGGCCAGTCCGGCATTTCGGGAGCTGGTCACCAACCCGATCATCGCGCAGATGGCGGCCCAGTTGAGCGGCGCGCGCGAGCTGCGCATCTGGCACGATCAGATCCAGTACAAGCCCCAGGAGCACGGCGGCCGGTTGCACTGGCATCAGGATTCGCCCGCGTGGCCCACGTTACAGCCGAAGCACGCGCAGATCACCGCCTGGGTGGCGCTGGACGACGCCGACCTGGACAACGGCTGCATGTACATGGTGCCGGGATCGCATCTGTGGGGCGATCACGACGGCTTTCTCCGCTCGTGGCCCGACGGCGCGGCGCTGCCGGACACCTATGAAGGGCATCCGGTCTATGTGGTCACCTGTCCGGTCAAGAAGGGCCATGTGCATTTCCATCATTCGCTCACCTGGCACGGTTCGGGCGCCAACACCAGCAAGCGGCCACGACGCGCCATCGCCATCCACTACATGACGGAGCAGACCCGTTACGATGCCCGGGGCAATCATCCGATGAAACCGTTCATCGCCGTTGCCGACGGCGAGAAGCTCGTCGGCGAGGCATTTCCGCTGGTCTGGTCGGCAGGGTCTTGACGAACAAGAAGGAACAAAAAAAGTGCCTGGCGCCTCGAAGGACGCCAGGCACTTTTTTTGTTAGGGTCCGCTCTGGATCACCCGGCCGGCTTGTGACAGCTCTGGCACATGTCGTTGGTGAAGGTAGCGTGATTGGCCGGGCCGGGCTTCATCTTGCCCGGACCATGGCACGACACGCAATCCTTGAACATGTCCGCCGCGGCCGCATGGTTGGCCGGAATCGCCTTCGCCGCGGGGGCCGACGCCGCGGGCGTCGCGCCGGCGGCCGGAGTCGGGGTTGTTGCCGGTGGTACAGGCGTACGCGCCCCGGTCGCCGCCGGGGTCGGTTGGGCCTCTTGGGGCGGCTGGTGACAGCTCTGGCAGGTCTCGTTCGTGAAGCCGGCATGATTGGCCGGCGCGCGGATGCCCAGCGACACCGAGGGCGCGTGGCATTGCACGCAATTCCGGTAGATGTCGCGCGTCACGCTATGGGGGACCGGCCGGGCCGTCCCGGTCGGAGCCGCGGCCGGCGCGCCGGCGGCCGGTGTGGCCTTCTCGCCGGCCGGCTTGTGGCAGGCCGTGCACGTATCATTGCCGCGGCCGGTATGGTCGGCCGGCACCGGCTTCAGCGAGCCCGCGCCCGCGTGACATAGATCGCACTTCTCCTTCCCTTCGAGTGCGTGCGGGATGGCGCCGGGCGCGCCGGCGGCCGGTTTGGCCGCGCCGGGCGTGGGCGTTGGGCCGGGCTTATGGCACACCAGGCACGACTCCTGGGGCCGGCCTTCGTGGTTGGCCGGCATCGGGCTTACCCCTTGCGGCCCGTGACAGGTCAAACATTGCTCTTTGCCCGCGATCTCGTGCTTCATGGCCGCGCCGATCTTGGTGTTGTCCACCCCGCCGATCGGGGTTGGCACCGGCGTGGGGGTGAGCGGCGCGAAGATCGGCACATTGGTTGGGGCCGGCGGCACCGTCGTGATCGCGGTTGTCTCATAGGTGGTCAGGAAAATCAAGCCGCCGACCATAATCACGGCCGCTACGGTCGCGGCCGGGATGAATGCGCGCTCCCGTCGCTTGCGCACGTCGGCCGGCGGCAACGGCCGGACGCGGCCGCTCTCCAGTTGCTCCAGCTCCTCGCCGTGTTCGTGGGCCATCTCCTCGCGGCTGAGCTTGCCCGTGAACATGCTCTTGTTGAAGAGCTTGAGGTGGACGTGATAGAAATGCCAGATGAAGATGGCCGCCACGGCCAGGATCGCCTCCATCCCATGCGCGGCCTTGGCGGCGGGGATCACCTGGCCGGGGAGGAACCGGGCCGTCAAGATCGGATTCCACAGGATGAAGCCGGTCAACCCCATCACGATGCCGCCCCAGATCAGCGCCCAGTATTCGGCTTTCTCGTCGAAGGCGTAGCGCGGCAGCTTGGGGCGTTCGTCGGTCAGGCCCAGGTTGTAGCGCACCATGTCGAGCGCGTCGGTGATGTCGCGCACGCCGGGCAACATGGTCAGCTCGATCCGCAAGACGAAGATCTTGTAGGCCAACACGATGATGTGGTAAACGGCAAGCAGGGCGAAGGTGATTGCGGCGGCATGGTGGATGACGCGCACCCGCGAGACGCCGCCCAAGGCGCCGATCAGAAACTCGGCAATCGCGTTGCCGGCGAACTTCTGCACCAGGCCGGTCAAGCCCAGGGTGGCAAAAGAGACCAGCAAGACGATGTGTTCGATGCGTTGCGAGAGGGTGAAGCGGACGTAATAGCGTTTTTCCTCAGCCATGGCTCACGCTCCCTGCGTTCCGGTCGGCCGATGGCCGCGCCCCTTGATGCGGTCGAGGATGCGTCGAGTCGCATCGAGCAACACGTACAGCGCCATGCCGCCGAGCACCGTCGGGATCAAGATGTAGTAGAACAGATTGACGTAGTAGACCAGCGGGAAATGCTCGCGGCTGGGCGGGAAATGGCCCACCCAGCTATCCGGGAAGGCGGTGGTGGCATCGGGATGGCATCTCTGGCAGGTCACCAGGAGCTTTTCTTTGATCACGGTGGGAGGGGCGTTTTTCACCGAGGCGATGTCGTGCACGCCATGGCAATCGGTGCAGACGGCCGTGTTGCTCGGCTGGTTCGGCGATTGCTTCTGGAACAGCTCGACCGTGGTGCCGTGGAAGTCGGCCACATAGCTGGTGAACACATCGGTGGAAAGGCCATACTTGCGCATCAGCGCCTTATCGGCGTGGCACTTGCCGCACAGGTCGGGCGATTTGAGTCGAAAAGCCACGGTGGTCGGATCGGCCTGCTGATGCGCGCCGTGACAATCGGTGCAGGTCGGCACATCGGGATTGCTGGTCTCGGCCAACGCCTTGCCGTGAACGCTGCCGGCGTATTGCTCGTAGATCTTGCTATGGCACTTCTGGCAGGTCGTCGAGATCTTCTGGCGCGGCGCCTTGGGATCGGCGATATTGTGCGAGCCGTGGCAATCGGTGCAGATGGCCGCGTTGCGGTTGCCGCCCGCCAGGGCGCGCGCATGGTTGCTGTCCAGCGTGCCCTTGTATTGATCCGCGTGGCAGCTCTGGCACTGCGTATAGCGCTCTAACTGAAAGCTGCGGCGGTCGCCCGCGGTGATCTTGGGATGCGGGTAGCCGGAGATATTGGTGTGGCACGATACGCAGGTCAATCCCTTGACGCCGTGCACCGAGGCGTTGTACACGCTCGGATCCACGAACAGAGGCAACACCTCGCCGCTGGCGAGCTTGATGCTGAGATCCTTGTTGCTGTGACATCCCAGGCAGGTGCCATTGTCGCCCTGAGCTGCGCTGACGTGGGCCGCCAGAGCCAACAGCAAGAGGATCGTCATGCCTCCTACCAGGAGCCAACGCCGTTGCCGTCGTAGCTGGAAAGCGAGAAGCATTGAAGCATACCTCCCGATAAGGTCGCGCACAATGGCGCCTTGTGTGATCCGTCACATAATTATAAGCCAGGCGTCACAGGTCCTGATATGATCCGAATCATGCTGATGTTCGTTTATTATTCGCGTTGCTTATTATAAGTATAAAGGAGACGATAGAGCGGCACAGAAAACGAAAGGCGGGCGCATCCAGAGCAGAGGCTGAAGCAAACACCTTGTGCAATGGAACGACGATGCGACGCGCCCGCCTTATCAGCAAGGACTTTACCCCAAAACCGGAGAACGGTAAATGACCTGCGTCATGTTCATCCGCTCAACCGAGGTCGGCCAACCGCGCGCGCAGGCGGTCGGCGCGGGCCTGAAGCTCGGCCTGGCGATCGCGTTCCCGCTGCACCACCTGGGCCGGCGCGCGCTGCGCGAACGGCCCGGCCAGCAGTTGCGCGCTGCGCGCGAGCTGCGCCTCGGTGTCGGCCAGCTCTTTCTGCAGCCGGGCGCGTTCCGCGGCCAGGTCCACCAGGCCGGCCAACGGCAGGTAGGTGGACACCGCGCCCGTCACCAGGGTGATGGAGTGCGCCGGCGCCTCGATGTGGCCGGCGATGGTCAGGCGGGCCGGATCAATGCGCGCCAGCGTGCAGAGCACCTCGGCCTGCTCGCGGAGCAGCGCCTCTTTCTCGCCGGCCGCAATGAACGCCGAGATCGGCTGGCCGGCCGGCACGTTGTATTCCGCGCGGGCATTGCGCACGGCCCGGATGATGTCCATGACCAGGGCCATGTCGGCCTCGGCCGCCTCGTCGCGCGGGCCCGGCATGGGCCACGGCGCCACGATCAGGCCGGGGGGCCATGTCTCGTCGCCGATGGCCTGTTTCAGATAGCCCCACGTCTCTTCCGTCACGAACGGGATGAACGGATGCAACAGGCGCAACGAGTCGTCCAACACCTTGCAGAGCACGGCCCGGGCGCGCGCCCGCGCCTCGGCGCTCCCGCGATAGAGCGCGATCTTGGCGATCTCCAGGTACCAGTCGCAGTACTCGCCCCAGAAGAACTCGTAGGCCACCCGGCCCGCCTCGCCGAACTGGAAGGAGTCCATCAGCCGCGTGCAGTCGGCCACCGTGGCCGAAAGGCGCGAGAGGATCCAGCGTTCGGGAAGCGAGAGGCTAGAGGCTGGAAGCTGGGGGCCGGGGGCCGGGGACTCCTCTCCCGTTTCCAGTTGCGCCAGCACGAAGCGCGTGGCGTTCCAGATCTTGTTGGTAAAGTTGCGGTTGCCCTCCACGCGCTGGAGGCTCAGGTTCATGTCGTTGCCCGGGGTCGAGCCGGTGAGCAGGGTGAAGCGCAGCGCGTCGGCGCCCATGGCCGGGATCCCCTCGGGATACTGCGTCCTGACGTAATCGCCCAGGTCTTCGGGCCGCGCGCCGTCGAGCACCGCGATCGGATCGAGCACGTTGCCGGTGGTCTTGGACATCTTGCGGCCCTGATCGTCTCGGACCAGGCCATGCAGATACACGATCTTGAAGGGGATGTCGTTGGTGTACAACAGCCCTTGCATGATCATGCGCGCCACCCAGAAGAACAAGATGTCGTAGCCGGTTTCCATCACGGTGGTCGGGTAGTAGCGCCGCAGGTCGGGCGTATCGTCGGGCCAGCCGAGCGTGGAGAAGGGCCACAACCCCGAGCTGAACCAGGTGTCCAACACGTCCTCGTCCTGGGCGATGTGCCGTGAGCCGCAATGTTCGCAGCGGTCGGGATCGGTGCGGGCCACGGTGATGCCCTGGCAATCCGCGCAGTACCAGGCCGGAATGCGATGCCCCCACCAGAGCTGGCGGCTGATGCACCAATCGCGGATGTTCTCCAGCCAGTTGTAGTAGATCTTGGTGAAGCGCTCGGGAATGATCGTGATGCGGCCGGCGCGCACGGCCTCCAGGCCCATCAAGGCCAGCGGCTTCATCTTGACGAACCATTGCGTGCTCACCATCGGCTCGACGATCTCGCCGCCGCGCTGCGAGCGCGGGATCTGCGTCCGATACGGCTCGGCCTTGATCGCCAGGCCGGCGGCCTCCATGTCGGCCCACAGCCGTTTGCGGCACTCGAAGCGATCCAGCCCGGCGTAGGGGCCGCCAGCCTCATTGACGCGCGCGTCCTTGTCCAACATGCTGATGATCGGCAGGCCGTGGCGCTGGCCGATCACGAAGTCGTTCGGGTCGTGGCCGGGGGTGATCTTCAGCGCGCCGGTGCCGAACGCCATGTCCACATAGGTATCGTGGATGACCGGAATCGGCCGCTTGAGGATCGGCACCAGACAGGTGGCGCCGATCAGATGGCGATAGCGCTCGTCGTCGGGGTGCACGGCCACGGCCGTATCGGCCAGGATCGTCTCGGGCCGCACGGTGGCCACCGGGATGTAGCCCTTGCCGGGGCCGTCGGCCAGGTCGGCGCCGGCGATGGGGTACTTGAAGTAGTACATGGTGGCATCTTCTTCGCTGTACTCCACCTCCAGGTCGCTGACCGCCGTCTGGAGCCCGGGCGACCAGTTCACCAGGTATTCGCCCCGATAGATCAGCCCCATGCGATAGAGGCGCACGAACGCCTCGCGCACGGCGCGGCTGAGGCCCTCGTCGAGGGTGAAGCGCATGCGATCCCAGTCGCACGACGCGCCCAGCCGGCGGAGCTGGCGCACGATGTGGCCGCCGTACTTCTCCTTCCATTCCCAGGTGCGGCGCAAGAACTCTTCACGGCCCAGGTCCTGGCGGCGCAATCCTTCTTTGGCGAGCATCTTTTCGACCTGAAGCTGGGTAGCGATGCCGGCATGGTCATAGCCCGGCACCCAGAGTGCCGCGTAGCCGCGCATCCGCTTGTAGCGGATCATCAGGTCTTCCAGCGAGACGAACATCGCGTGGCCCAGATGCAGCTCGCCGGTCAGGTTGGGCGGCGGGATGCTGATCACGAACGGCTCGGCATCCGGCCCGGCGTATTCGGGCTTGAAGAAGCCGGACTTCTCCCACCACTCGTAGATGCGCCGTTCCGAGGCGCTGGGATCATACGTCTTGGGCATATCGAAAGCAGGCATACAACGATCTCCTCACAGGAAGCTCCGACAAAAAAGCCCCTCCATCGCAAGGACGGAAGGGCTTTTTTTCCGCGGTACCACCTTGGTTGGCGGGCTACAAACGACAGGCAAAGGCAACCCACCCACTCTGAGCTATAACGGGCTAACCCGTGCCGCTCTACCACCAGAGGCCGGCTTCCGGCGACCGGAAAGGCCAGTTTCCAGCTTCAAGCGTCCGACTCCCCGGCGACCTTCGGCGGCGCTCACATCCTGAGGAGGCTCTCACCCGGCGACCTCCTCTCTCTGGCGACGGCGCGGCCGCCCCTTGCGCGGCCCAACCGCCTACTCCTCCGGTTCGACGTCTTATGCGATTCGATTGTGGTGCGATTATAGCGACGATGGCCGCAATTGTCAAACGTCGAGAGACGGCACCCGGATGGCGCCGGTCAGGGACAGCTCCCGGCCGAAGTGACATTTGACGTAATGGCCTGGGCTTACCTCTTCGAATGCGGGTTCGTCGGTCCGACAAATATCGGCCGCGTAGCTGCACCGCGGATGGAAATAGCAGCCGGAAGGCGGATTGGCCGGACTGGCCACCTCGCCGGTCAACAGGATGCGCTTCTCCCGCGGCCGGGGATCGGGCCTGGGAATGGCAGACATCAGGGCTTCGGTGTACGGATGCTTCGGCGAGACAAAGAGCTCGGCGGTCGGGGCCAGCTCGACGACCTTGCCCACATACATTACGGCCACCCGATCGCTGATGTGAGCCACCACGCTGAGGTCGTGAGCGATGAACAGATACGTCAAACCCATCTGCTCCTGTAAATCCTTGAGCAGATTGAGGATTTGTGCCTGCACAGACACGTCCAGGGCCGAGACCGGCTCATCGCACACCACAAAACGAGGATAAGGCGCCAACGCCCGCGCCAGGCCGATCCGCTGGCGCTGGCCGCCGCTAAAAGCATGAGGGTAGCGTCGCATATACTCGGGCCGCAGGCCCACCAGCCGTAACATCTCCGCTACCCGATCTTCGAGCTCCTTGCCACGGGCGATGCCCATCGCGCGCAAGGGCGCGCCGACGATATCCAGCAAGGTCATGCGCGGGTTCAGGGAAGCGTAGGGGTCCTGGAAAATCATCCGCACATTCCGGCGCACCTGCCGGACCTGCTCCTTTGTCAACTGGCAGATATCTACGCGACCCAGGTTCGGATCGCGAAACCAGATCTGGCCGCTGGTCGGCTCAATCGCCCGCAAAACGCACCGACCGGTCGTCGTCTTGCCGCAGCCGCTTTCGCCCACCAGGCCCAGGGTTTCGCCCTCCATCACATAGAGGTCTACGTCATCCACGGCCTTCACATGGCCAACGACCCTCTTGAAAAACCCGCGCCGGATCGGAAAATACTTCTTCAGGTCTTTGATCTCCAGCAAAGGTTCATCCAGGTTTGACTGGGAGCGGCGCTCAGGATCAGGCATGTTGGCTTTTCCTTCACTTGGCATAGAGATGACAGCGGACCAGATGACCCGAACCGACCGCCACGTTGGGCGGTTCGGCCTGATCGCAGAGACCGGCAATGAAGTCCGGGCACCGGGGATGGAAGGTGCATCCTCTGAGCCGGCTATAGGGATCGGGCACCATGCCCTGGATCATCTGCAACCGTCTCTTTCGGTCGCTGCGCACGATGGACTCGTCGAGATGGGGAATCGAGGCGAGCAGGCCACGCGTATAGGGGTGCAATGGGTTGAGGAAGATCGTCTTCACATCGGTCTGTTCGACCACCCGGCCCAGATACATCACCGCGACCTCCTCGGCCATCTCGGCCACCACGCCCAGGTTGTGGGTGATGTACATGATCGCCATCCCCAGCTCGCGCTGCAAGGAACGCATCAGATCGAGGATCTGCGCCTCGGTCGTCACGTCGAGGGCGGTCGTTGGCTCGTCGGCGATGAGCAGATGTGGGTGGCAACTGAGCGCCATGGCGATCACCGCGCGCTGCCGCATGCCGCCGCTCAACTGAAAGGGGAAGTCGTCAATGACTTGTTCCGGCTTGGGGATCTTCACGCGCGCCAGCATCTCGATCGCGCGCTCGCGCGCTTCGGCCTTGCTCACCTTTTGGTGGAGGATGATGGCCTCCATGATCTGTTGCCCCACCGTGCGCACCGGGCTCATGGCCGTCATCGGTTCCTGGAAAACCATCGAGATCTGGTTGCCGCGGATATCGCGTATCTCTCGACCGCGCGGATCCAACGCGGTGATGTTCACGACATCCACCATGTTGCCGTTCGCTCGGGCCGGCCGATAGTACAGGATCTCGCCTCGTTCGATGCGACCCGGCGGCGGGACCAGCCTCAGGAGCGACAGCGCGGTAATGCTCTTGCCGCAGCCGCTTTCGCCGACGATCCCCAGGGTTTGGCGCCGCCTGATCGTCAGATCAACGCCATCCACTGCGCGCACGATCCCCTCGGCCAGGTGGAAGTGGACGTGAAGGTCCTTGATTTCAACCAGGACGTTGTTTTCGCTTTCTGTCATGGAAACCCTCTATCCGGTCACGTAGGGATCGGCGGCGTCGCGCAGGCCATCGCCCAGAAAGTTGAACATCAGCACTGCGGTGATGACGAACGCGGTGGGCCAGAGTAGCCAGGGCAATTGCGCGATAGTTTGAAGATTCTGGGCGTCCTGCAACATGACCCCCCAACTGATGGTGGGCGGATGCAGACCAATGCCCAGGAAGCTCAGAGCCGTCTCACCCAGGATCATCCCCGGGATGGCGATCGTCAGCGAGACGATGATGTAGCTGGCAAATCCGGGCAACATGTAGCGGGTCACGATCTGCCATTCGTTTTCGCCATCCAACTTGGCCGCCATGACATAGTCCTCTTCGCGCAGGCTCAGCATCTTGCCGCGTACAGTACGCGCCAGCGAAGTCCAACCGAGGACAGAGAGGATGATGGTGACGTAGAAATAGGTGCGGAGCTGCGGCCAATCTTGCGGCAAGGCGGCCGCCAGCGACATCCACAACGGAATCGTCGGCAGCGACACCAACACATCAATGATGCGCATGACCACCTCATCCACCACGCCGCCGAAGTAGCCCGCAAAGCCGCCTAAAAGCAACCCCAGCACGAAAGATAGGAAGACGCCGATCAGCCCGACCGTTAGCGAGATGCGCGCGCCGTGAAAGATGCGCGAAAGCACGCACCGGCCCAGGTTATCGGTGCCCAGAATGAACACGGGCGTCTCAGCCGCTCCCGTGCCGAACAGGTGCAGGTCGCTCGGGAACAACCCCCACAGCTTGTATTCATCGCCGTGGACGAACAGACGGATAGGATAGACGGCCTGGGTATTCTCCTTGTACACCGGCCGCATGGTCACCGGATCGCGCGCCCGAATGATGCCGTACACAAACGGCCCGCGAAACACACCCTGAGTGTCGAAAAGATGGATGTCTGACGGAGGTTTGGCGGCGAATTCTTTATAACGATGGAGCGGGTCGTGGGGACTGAGAAACTCGGCGAAGGCCGCAATGAAATAAAAGATGCCCAACACGACCATCGCAAAGTTGGCCAGACGGTGACGACGAAACTTCCACCACACCAACTGCCACTGTCCGGCCCGGTAGAACTCTTCGCCGCGTGCCTGGATGAGGCGCCGGGCCTTCTGCTCCTCTCGCTCCTCCTTCGAGTCAGATCGTGATGTGCTCATACTCCTTCCATGCTCCCGAACCGAATGCGAGGATCCACGGCCGCCAGCAGGATATCCGAGATCAAGCTACCGATCGCCGTAAGGGTGCCGATCAGGACGATGTATGCGCCGGCCATGTACATATCCTGGCGCATCAGCGCGCGCCAGAGCACCGGCCCGGCGGTGTTCAGGTTCAGCACGATCTCGACGACCATCCCGCCCGAAAAAAACCACACCAACAGCCACCCGAACGTACTCAGGATGGGGTTGATGGCGATCCGCACGGGATACCGGATCAGCACGGCAAATTCCGACAACCCCTTGGCGCGGGCCACGGTGACATACGGCTTGCGCAGCTCGTCCAGCATGGTCGCGCGCAAGGTGCGGATCAGGTTGGCCGTGCCGCCGATGGCCAGGATGACCACGGGCACCCAAAGATGCGAAAGCAGGTCCACGAACTTAGCCCAACTCCAGGGTTGCGTCTCGAACTCGGGCGAAAAAAGCCCGCCCACCTTGATCCCGAAGTGGGTGAAGGCCACGTACATGATGAGCAGTGCCAGGAGAAAGCCGGGCGTCGCCAGGCCGATGAAGCCCAAAAAAGTGAAGAAGTAGTCGGCAATGGAGTATTGCTTTACGGCCACATAGATACCGACGGGGATAGCAAACGACCAGCAAACGATGAAGCTGAGGAAAGCGATCGCAAAGGTGATCCCGATCCGGGCCACGATCACGTCGTTGACGGGTTTCTGCCAGTCGAATGAATAGCCGAAGTCGCCTCGCGTCACGATGCCGGTGATCCATTTGAAATACTGAATATACATGGGCTGATCGAGGCCATACATTTTCGTGAATCGTTCGACCTCGGCCTGATCCACCGTCGCGCCGCTCGAGCGCAGGCGGTTCATGTATTCCGTGAGGTAATCGCCGGGCGGAAGCTGAACGATGATGAAGGCCAGAACGGAGATCAGGAAGATTTGCGGGATCATCCGCAGCAGGCGTTTGACGATATAACTCAGCATAAGGCGCTTCTCCCTCCGTGCCTGGCACTTGGAAGTGCCAGGCACGTGATCGCACGCCTTGCTCAGGCGCGCTTGCCGCCTTCGTAGTAGAAGGCCTCAGGATGGTAGGTCGAGACGCCGTAGGTGTCCCAACCCATGGGCGACTTGGGCCGCGGCAGGTTGCGCAGGTTCTTGTTGAAGAGCAGCGGCGCCGGACACTCCAACACCAGGCCGATCTCCAGCGGGTTGTCGGCCAGCCAGTCGAAGATCTGTTGGCCCAACTTGACGCGTTCGTCCTCGTCCACCACCGCCGTCATCTTGTCGAAGAGGTCGTACAGCTTCTTGACTTCGGCCGGCGGTTCGATGATTCCCGGCGCACTCCTGTCGGCAGCATTGTACCAGACGGCCCAGGCCGAGCAAGCCGTGCCCTGGCCCGGATCGCCGGTCGGAATGAACCACTGCGGCTGGATGTGCAAAAGCATATCGGTGCAGCGATCGGCATGCCAGACGCCGCAATGCACCTGATAACCCAACATCCGCTCGTTGTAGAGGCTCTCCTGGATCTCCTTGGTGGTGGCGTCAATGCCCACTTCGCGCCAGTAGGTGACGACCATCTCGGTTAGCTTGTTCGTGACGGGGCCCACGCGCGGCCCGGCATGCTCGATGTTGAACTTAAGCGGCTTGCCATCGGGCCGGAGGCGGATGCCGTCGGGTCCTTTCTTGAGGCCCATCTCGTCCAACAGCTTGTTCGCCAGGTTCTTGTCGTACTGCGCCCACGCCGTGCCGTACTTCTCCTTGTAGTACTTGGAGTTGGGCATCGGGCTGATCTGGCCCATGCGCGCCATGCCGAAGAACAGGCTCTGATTGATCTCGTCGCGATCGATGGCCACCGAAAGCGCCTTGACGAAGTTCGGATGGTTCACGATCTGGGTGAGGACCGGATCGTCCTTGATGTAGTGTTGCGGGAACAGGACGTAGCGGTCAGACATGCAGGAGAGCAGGTCGGCGACCTTGTAGTTGGCCTTGGCCTCGTTCTCTTTGTAGAAGGGGTAATCGGCCATGGTCACGCTGTGCTGGCCGACCATGTCCAGCTCGCTCTGCGCGATCTTGAGCTTGACCGCCTCATCGTTGCTCACCAGGTCATAGCGCAATTTGTCGATGTACGGCAGTTGATTGCCGGCCAGATCCACCTTCCAGTAATATGGGTTGCGCTCCCACAGGTACAGCCCTTCTTGCGGCCGGCTGACGATGCGCCAGGGGGAGAGCACCGGATAGTTCTCGTTGACGACGTGGTCGGGCCCCTGCCAGACCCCCATGCCCCAGCCGATGCGGTTATTGAACAACGCCGCCCAATTCTCCAGCTTGTTCTCCTTGGCTAACGCTTCCAGCTTGGCCTTATCCGTGTACTTCGCGTGGTACTTCTTGAGGTAATGTGACGGCGCCAGGATGCTCGGATTGTTGCCGGGCTCGAAGCGGGTCAGGTGAGCCGGGAAGTTGCCGAACGTCGCGGCAAAGGTGATCTTGAACGTAAAGTCGTCCACGATCTGCACCTTCATCGGCTCGCCGCCGAAGCGGAACTGCCACGGCGGGCTGGTGACAAGCTCCTTGTTCATGTAATAGTCTTCCCACCAGAAGCGCACATCTTCGGTCGTCAGCGGCTCGCCGTCCGACCACTTCATGCCCTTGCGCATCTTGATGGTGTACGTCTTGCCGTCGGGGGTGACGGACCAGCTTTCGAGGATGTTGGGGACGATGGTACGCAGGTCAATGTCTGAGTAATGCAACATGCGTTCGGAGTTGAGGTCGTAGTTCTCGACGAACCAGGTCGGCGACAGGTGGATCATGCGCAGTTCGCCGCCGTAGACGCCGATGGCCTCGCGGCCGCCGACCACCACCGGGTTATCCGGCAACCGTTTCTCGACGGGGGCAACTTGCCGGCATCCACCAGGGGCTTAAGCAGCGGCGGTTCGGCCATCTTCTTCGGCACCTCGACCGTCACCGGAACGACCTGGGTCTCCTTCACCACGACCGGCACGGTCTCTTTGACCGTCACCTGGACGGTCTCTTTAACCGGCACAGTTTCTTTGATCACCACGGGAGTCCCCTGCGCGCCGCACGCCGCTGCCACTGCTCCCACCACGGCGGTAGCGGACATCTTCAGGAATTGGCGGCGCCTGATCTGCCTCTTGTCCATCTTGTTCCCTCCTCGCTAGTGATTGAAACGATAGGTGTACCAGAGAAATACAATCCCGATGACCGGCTCACCGGCCAGCATGAGCCAACGCAACCAGTTTGCGCCGAAACCGCCCTGCAACCACAACAGACACAGATCGGCCGCAAAGATCAACAGCAACAACACCCCTGCAATCCGGGCAAAATACCTCAACAGCCCGGCTTTCTGGGCCCGCGTCCGGAACATCTCTTCCGAGACGATCATCAGGACAAACCAGAGCAACCCGCATCCGAGTGTGAAGACTCGGTCGAAAAACCGCACCCGCTGAACATAGATGATCGAATCGCGCACATAGAAGACACCCAAGAGGCCGAGAAAGTCATTGCGGGCGATGATGCAAAACCACAGCGCCAGGAGAAGCGTTATCGTCCACAACAGATAAGCGATGACGTAATTGAGGCCTCTCCTGATCATTGCCTCGCCCTTCCGCCACGCGGCCGGCCGCCCGGGAGTGACCGATCATGCATCAACGAGCACACCCACTTGTGCCAACGCGGCCTCGAAGTCCTCGTACAGGATCGGCATGCGCAGGTGGAGATCCGCTCCCTCTATCCGATCGGCAGGGTCTTCCTCCTGCCAGGAGCAAAGGATCACCGGGATTTGACGTGTAGCCTGGTTTGCCTTCAAGGCAAACAATAGATGCCGGCAGAGAACAGGCGGGACGTTCGCGCCAAGAACGATAGCAACAGGTTTTGCCTGTTGGACAAGCGTCAAAGCATCCTCGCCTGGATTGGCGAACACGATCTGGTGCGCGCTGGTGCGCACGTAGCGCCGCATCAGATAAGAGAAGTGGGAATCGGCCCCGATGACCATGATGCTGGCCGAAGCGGTCCTGCGCATGGCATCCTCTTTCAAGATTTTGGGTGGCCTCTACTACTGGAGATTCTACCGCAGTCGGCCGGCGAAGTCTTATATTTTCGGGCCGTGATTTTGCATTTTTGGGACAGCTTTCGAACGGGTATCACACACAGACATCAAATGCAGGAAAACGCCTGCCGCGTTGTGGGTTCTATCTGCCGGCCAGATAAGCGCGCGGGGAAACGCCCATCTCTTCCCGGAAGACGCGGGCAAAATAGCGGCTGCTGGAGAATCCCACCGCCAGAGCAACCTCGGTAATGCTTTTGTCGCTGGCCTCCAGGAGGGCCCGAGCCCGGCGCAACCGATATCGGTTGAGGTACGCATTCAACGTCATGCCCACTTCCTGGCGAAAGCTACGGGTCAAATGCCGTTCGCTCAAACCCACATGGGCGGCCACATCTCTCCGCGAAATCGGTTCCGCGTAATGCGCGTGGATATAGGCCATGGCCTTGCGCGCGATCCGTTGGCTCTCGGAACCGGACCTGCGCTTGTGCGCCAGCGCAGAGGCCACATGCGCCAACGTCTCTTCCACGGTGAAGACACCCTTCTCCAACACGCTCACCACGCCCCAGTTCAATCGCGCCATGTCTTCGGTCGTCAATGCTTGGCCGGTCACCACGATCACCGGAATGTTGGACAGCGACTCGTCTTGGTGCATCGCCTCGAGTACTGCGAAGCCGTCTACCTCCGGCATCATCAGGTCCAACAAGATGAGCGCAGGCCGTTCCTGACGGATCAGCTTGAGCGCCTCGCGGCCATTCCGCGCCTGTAAGACCCGACACTCGGGCAACTGGGTCTTGATCATGCGGCTGTGAAGATCGAGAGCATCGGGCTCATCATCCACCACCAGGATGGTTTGCGTCTTTTCCCCGCCGGGCGGCCGATCCAGAAATCCTTGTGAGCGAAGGATTCCATTCAAAGCCGACGCGCCTATGGGCTTGGTCAAATAATCTATCTCCAACAGAGAACCACGGCCTTCGGGGCTCGCCAGCCAATAGAACAATACGGGGATGTCTCGAGTAGCGGGGTGCTCCTTCATGACCCGCAAAATTTCCCAGCCCTGTTCTGCGGCCAAGCCGAAGTCGAGCGCCACTGCATCCGGCAAGATGTGCAGCAGACAGGCCAGCCAATCGGTCTGCTCATCCACCGAACACATCTCTGCATCGATCCCATGCTGCGCCAGATCGGCTTTGATCAGAGCGCCGTTTTCGGCATCCTTAACCAATAAAAGGACCCGTTGGGCTTGAGGAGATTCTGCCATCAGGCTCGCGCGCGGCACATCCTGATCCATGACCGGCAGGAAGAAGTAGAAAGTCGAGCCTCCTCCTTCCTCTCCCGAAGAGGAAACGGCGATCCGGCCGCCATGCATCTCGATCAGCCGCTTGCAGATGGCCAGTCCCAGGCCCAGACCGCCATAACCGCGCGCCGCCGTCCGCTCCGACTGACGAAATTCGTCGAAGATCGCTTCCTGTTCGTGCAGTGGTATGCCCAGGCCGGTGTCACTCACCGCAATCCGCACCTGGCGGCCTTCTACGGAGGCCGATAGCGTGATCTGTCCGGACGCGGTGAACTTCACGGCATTGCCGATCAGATTCAGGATCACCTGGCGAAGCCGCGTTCGATCCCCCCATACGCGCGGCAGATATTCGGGCATTTCGAGCCGCCACGCCAATCCTTTGTCGCGCGCCAGCTTGCGACCGATGGCCGCCACCGCCTCGAGAACCTCTCGCATATCCAACGGCTCGCACAGCAACCTCAGTCGGCCCATGTCGCTGCTGGCCAGGTCCAACACGTCGCGAATCAGCGCGTCGAGATGTTGGGCGCTGATGTAGATGGTCTCCAGGTCCTCCTGCAAGGTGATTGGACGTTGCGGCACGCCCGGTCCGCTCTCTTTGAGCAATATGTTGCTGATGCCGGAAATGACGTTCAGGGGCGCACGCAGTTCATGACTCACCATCGAGAGGAAGCGACTCTTCAGGCGATTCGCTTCTTCGGCCAGCCGCCGTCCCTCTTCGGCCGATCGCCTGGCCTCGACGGCTTCCTGGTACAACTGGACGCCCCGCAAAGCCGCTCCCAACTGGCGCACGATGTCCGCGCAAGGTTCCAGGACATCGGCATCAAAGGCCACAAAACCACGAAGTTCCTCCTGGATCTTCAGCGGCAACAAGGCCAGGGAAAACGGCTCATCGTCTGGGTAGAGTCCTGGCGGGGGAAATGCCCGGCTGGGGAAACGGCGCGGAATTTCCGGAAATCCGGGCGGGGTCTGCAGCGCGCTCCAGGCAACCGGATCGTCTCCTTCGGCTTCATAGTAGACCACTGCGGCATGACGAATGCCGATGGACGGCAGATTGGCGACCAGGCGGTGCAGGATCTCACCCTGATCCTGCGTCGCGAAAAACTCGCTGGTCATCCACCCTACCTGATCGGCCATCTGGGCCTGGCGAAGCAGGTGGCGCGTCGCGTCGCCGCGTGCCGCAGCGCTGATGATCACCCGCGCTTGATGAAGCATGTCTTCCATCTGCTGCATGGAGAGGGCCGTAGCCGCCTGGCGCGCCAGCATCGGCAGGTGACTGCGCAACACCGAAAGCGCCGCCTGCCACCCATGAAGGTCATCCCCGCTCGCCGATACCTGCGCCAGAACCTGTTGAAATGTCTGAAGGAAAACCGCCGGGTCATTGTGGGCCAGGCTCAGTTCGCACGCTTCGATCAGGCGCTGGCTCAGCTCGGCGGTCTCCTGGAGCTTCAACCAAAGCGATTCGTTGTATACGGCAGCGGTCATTGCCTCGGCCAACGGAAGACAAGAGCCGGCAAACGCGCCCGGCAGACAGCCACACGACTCGCGAATCGTCAGCCGCGTCGGAATGCGAATCGGCTCGGCGGGCGCCCTTTGTCCCGCGATGACGCGCAACAGCCACTCGACCGCCTGATAGCCTAGCTCGAACATCGGATAGTGGACAGTGGTGAGGGGTGGCATCTGGCCGCGCGCCTCCAGCCGATCATCGAAACCGATGACGGCTACATCGCGCGGTACCACCAGGCCCACATCTTGTAGTTCGTCCATGGCCCCAATCGCCGAGCTGTCGTTGCTGGCCAGCACCGCGGTAAAGCGGACGCGACGCTCGAGGAGCTGCCGGAGTGCCCGGCGGCCGCCGCTGTAGGAATGGTCGCCAAAGACTATGAGCCGGGGATCATCTTCCAGCCCCAGCTTACGAACGCCGTCCTGATAGGCTTGCAGGCGGAGCGCACAATCGCCGTGGACCAATTGCTGGTGGCCTGCGATGAAGGCTATTGAACGATGACCGTGCTCGGCCAGATGACAAAGCGCCTCCTGGATGCCCTTCTCGTTGTCCACCACGATGGCCGGGCCGGCATCGCGATCGCCGGCATAGATCGCCGGGAAACCGCCGTCCACGAGGTTCGCGAAATAACGCTCCCCCGCCTCGAATGCGGGCGGAGACATAAAAATCAACCCGTCCGTATTCCAAGGGCCGACCGGCACGAAATCGGCCTGGGCCGAGAAAAACGGCCAGGCCGGCCTCTGTTGGCTGAAGTCACGCGGCGGACCTACACCGCATGCCAGGAGCAGATTACAGCCGCGATCTCTGGCCGCGGCCCGAATGCCTCGAAATGCGTGACCGAGGAAGCTGTCCAGGGTGCCTGAGTAGACCTGCCAGCCAGCCACAACGCCGATGGTCAAACGGCCACACGTGCGTTGCGTCGTACTCATGGCGTTCTCCTCCCGCGCCTCATCAGGTGCGAGATGCACAATGAATCTCGCAGTACATCATATCCCCGCCGCGTCCGCCAAGGCGCGGCCGGCGGCCAATAACGCCTGCACCGTCTCGACGCTATGCGCCTCGGCATAGACCCGCAAAACCGGTTCCGTGCCCGAAGGGCGAATCAGCAGCCAGCTCTCATCGGCCAGAAGGTACTTGACGCCGTCGCGCGTGTTGATCGAAGCCACGGGGATGTCGGCCAGGCGCTCGGGCGCATGGGCCACCAGCCAGGAGACCAGCCCGGCTTTGTTGAACGGCCGCACGTGGAAATCGTTGCGGGCATAGCTGAACCGGCCGATCTGTGCCATGATGTCGGCAAGCAAGGCTTCGGGCGCCTTGCCATAGACGGCCACGATCTCGGCCAGGAGCAACCCCATCAACACGCCGTCCCCTTCGGGGATGTGGCCCTTGATGCTGATCCCGCCCGATTCCTCGCCGCCGATCAACACGTCGTTAGTGAGCATGAGATCGGCGATGTAGTTGAAGCCCACCGGCGTCTCATGGACGGCCAGGCCGTAGTCTCCGGCCAGGCGGTTGAGCATCTGGGTCGTCGAGACGGTCTTGACCACGGCGCCGCGCTGCCGGCGCTCTTCGACCAGGTAGCGCAACGATAGCGCCATGATGCAGTGCGGGTCAAAGAAGCGACCGCTGGGGCCTACGGCGCCGGTGCGATCGGCGTCGCCGTCCATGGCCAGGCCCAGATCGAAGCCCTCGCGGGGAACCATCTCCAACAAAGGCGCCAGGTAGCGCTCGATCGGCTCGGGGTGGATGCCGTTGAAGCCCGGATTCATCTCCCCGCGGATCTCCACCACCTCGGCGCCGGCCTCGACCAACAGATCGCGCAGATAGCCGCGGCCCGAGCCATGCATGGCATCCACGGCCACGCGCAGATGTCGCCGGCGGATGGCTTCCCGGTCGATGAGCCGCCACACATGGTCGCGATAGGCCGGGAAGGGATCGAACCGCTCCACCAACCCTTGCGCCAGCGCGTCGGACAGCTCCATGCGCTGCGGCTCCCGGTTGGCCGCCATGTTCGCCGCGATGCGGGCCTCCACGCGGCGGGTTTGGGCGTTGTTCGCGCCGCCGCCGAAGGCCGCCTTGAGCTTGATCCCGTTGTAGCGCGGGGGATTGTGGCTGGCGGTGATCATCACCCCGCCCGCGGCCTTCAGATGCGGGATGGCAAACGAGACGACCGGCGTCGGCGCGTCGCGCCGGGTGAGGGCCACCCGCAGGCCGTTGGCCGCCAACACCTCGCTGACCGCAATGGCATAGCGATCGGACAGGAAACGCGTGTCGAAGCCCACGACCGCCAGCGCGGCCGGCCCGGCATCCTCGCGCAGGATGTCGGCGATCCCCTGCGCGACATGTCGCACATTGGCGAAGGTGAAATCATCGCTGATGACGGCTCGCCAGCCGTCGGTGCCGAACGTGATAGCCATCAGTCAACCTCAGAAGAAATCAGATTTTGTTCACGGATGCAAGCGCAGCCGATGTCGCGCCGATGAATCCAGGGTGAAATCAACAGATTGCGTCAGGGTGCGCACCAGCGCCGCATAATCGGCCGCAAGCGCCTGCGCGGCCGCAAGCGAGTTGGACTCGGCAACGATGCGAAAGATCGGCTGGTCGGCATCGGGCCGGATGAGCACCCAGGTCTCGGCCGACAGATAGATCTTGGCGCCGTCCAACATTTCGATGCGGAATTTAGCAAACCGCTCCAACAAAGAGCGCATCACGCGACCCCGCACATCCCAGGCCGCCGACACCGCCAGGGCGGCCGTATGAAAGCGCGGCAGGTCGGCGACGACCTGAGATAACCGACGCCCCTGGTGCGCCAGCAGCTCAACCAGTTTGCCGACCGCAATCAGGCCATCTGCCGCCGGATGGAGGGCGGGAAAGATGAAATAGCCGGCGCCGTCGCCGGCCATCGCCACCCCGTCGGCGCTGGCGGCCTCCATGAGCGACTGCATATCCCCCGCGCAGCGACGCACCTGGCCGCCGTAGCGCTCGGCCAGCCGTTCGAAGACCAACGGCTGGTCGGTGGGCACGACCACCGTACTGCCCTGGTAACTCTGAAACACCAGCGCAGCCATGGCCGCACAGGCCAGCGTGTCGGATAGCTCGACGCCGTTTTCGTCTACCAGAAACACCCGTTCGCCGCCCACGTCCAGCCGAACGCCCAGGCTCACATCTTGCAAGACACCGGTGATGGCCGCGAGCTGCGCCCGCTCGGCCCGGAACTCTTCCTGGGAGATCGCGACCTTGTTGGCATCCACGCGCGCGTTGAGCGGCACCACCTCGACCCCGAGCTGATCCAACAGTTGCGGCAAGATGTCGGCCGCCGGCGCATGGGCATAGTCCACCACGATCTTCTGCTTCGCCCGCTGGATGGTCGGCACGTCGAGGGCGGCCAGGTAGCCCCGGCTGTACACCTCGGCCGTGTCATAGGCGTATTCGATGTTGCCGATGTCGTCCATGTAAGCCCGGCGGTAATCTTCCCGAAAGAAGATCTGCTCGATGGCGCGCTCCGTGGCGCGGGACAGATTCAGGCCCGAACCGTCGAAAAAGCGGATGTCAATGACGCGCGGATCATAAGGAGAGAGCCGCACATGCACGCCGCCGGCCGCGCCGCGCATGCGCGTGTAATAGCGCGCCACCGGGATCGGGACGGTGCGCAGATCCAGCACGTGGTTGCCGGCCGACGGCAAGCCGGCCACCAGCGCGCGCTTGATCATGCGAGAGCTGCGATGCGGATCGCGATTGAGGGCCACCACGCTGCCCTTCGGCAAGACCGACCCGAACGCCGCGCCCAAACGCGCTACGAAGTCGGGCGTGAGATCCACGTTGACGACGCCGGTTACACCATAGCGGCCGAACAGCGCGCGGCGGCCCTGCGAACCCCAAATGATGCTATGCGTCACGGTTGCGCCGGCGTCCACCTCTTTGTTGGGCCACAGCTTGACCCCGGCCTGGATCACGGCATCTTCGCCCACGATCGAGCGATCGGCGATGACTGCACCTTCGTAGACGCATGCCCGCTTCTTCAAGCTGCACTGGCGGCCGATGACCGCCCCCCGCAGCTCGACCCCTTCGCCGATGTAGCAATTGCGCCAGATGATGCTGCGATGGATGCGGGCGCGGTTATCCACCACCGTGAAAGCGCGGATCACCGCCGGGCCGTGGATCTCCACGCCCCCTTTGATCTGAACCTCTTCGCCCAGGTAGATCGGGCCGAAGATCTGAGCATCCTCGGCGATCTGGACGGGCCCGCCGGCCCAGATGCCGCTGCCGATATGTTGCCCCAGCTCGCCCAGGTTGAGGGCGCCGTTGAGCAGATCGAAATTGGCCCGTTGATATTCGCCCAACGTGCCGACATCGCACCAGTAGCCTTCGGCGATGTAGCCGTAGAGCGGTTCCCCGCGCGCCAGCATCTGCGGAAAGACGTGCTGGCTCCAATCCACCGGACGGTCGGCGGGAACGCGGCTCAACACCTCCGGCTCGACCACGTAAATGCCGGTGTTGACCGTGTCGGACGTGACGGAGCCCCACCGGGGCTTTTCCAAGAATTGCGCCACCCGACCGTCCTCGTGGATATTGATGATCCCGTACTCGAGAGGGTTCGCGACGCGGTAGAGCGCCATCGTCAGGAGAGCCCGGCGGTTCCGATGGTACTCGATCAACTGAGCGAGATCGAAATCGGTCAACGCATCGCCGCTGAGGACCAGAAACGGCTCATCCTTCGGCAGCCGGGCCTGCGCGTTCTTGACGCTGCCGGCGGTGCCCAACGGCGACTCCTCGACGACATACTCGATGTTCACGCCGAAGGCCTTGCCGTCCCCGAAAAAGTCCTGGATCTGGGCGGCCAGATATTGCAGCGTCATCACGATGTCAACGATACCATGCTGTTTGAGGAGGTAGAGGATGTGGCCCAACACCGGACGGTTGACCACCGGCAACATCGGCTTGGGCCGTTCCAGAGTGAGGGGACGCAGGCGGGAGCCCTCGCCGCCTGCCATGACGACCGCTTTCATGGCGGCTCCTACGTTCGATCAATGCAAAATATGAACCATCCCGGAAGGGTGCGAAACCTGATCTGACAGACGGTCGGGGATGTCGAGGCCGGACACGCTCAGATGCCTTGCGCCGTCAACCCGCGCGACCCGATCGCCTTCGGCGCAGATCATACCACAGAGACGACCAATGGCGCAACCTGCACCCGTGCAGTATTTCCATCAGCCGGTTTTGGAACCTTTCGCCCCAGCGCCACACCAGAAAGCTCGCCAGGAGCGCGGCTCCGGTCAACGCCGCCCACCCGGGGCCGCGCACCCGGCCGGCCGACGCGCCGGCCCAGACGGCGATGGCCATGCCCGGCAAGCGTCCGATGGCGGCCGCGGCGATCAAAAGCGCCAGCGGCAAACGCGTGAGGCCGGCCAGAAAACAGGCCGCGTCATCCGGCAGGCCGGGGATCAGGAAGACCAACAAGAAGAAGCCCAGCCCGCGGCCGGCCGCCAGCCGATCGAGCCGCTCCACCAGGTCGGGGCCGACCAGGCGCACGACCAGCGGCCGGCCCGCCAGCCGCGCCAGGCCCATCGCCGCAGTCGAACCCAGCACCGCGCCGGCCCAGCTATAGGCCAGGCCCGACCAGAAGCCGTAGAGATAACCGGCGACGAAATTGATCGCCTGGCCCGGGATCGGCGCAACGAGCACCTGCGCTACGTACAGGCCGATCAACATGGCCGGCCCCCACGCGCCCGCCCCGCGCAGCGCCGCGACCAGGTGTTCGCGACGGGCGAAGAGCGCCGCGATCTGCGGCCGCCAGAGGATCAGCGGCGCGATCAGGGCTACTATGAGAAGGGCGCCCACGAGCAGACGCAACCCAATGGGCCAGGTCACGGTTGGCCGCGGCGTTTCCTGGCGCTGTTCATGGCTCATGCTCATCGTCGTTCGATGCACGTGCCTGGCACCTCCGGAAGTGCCAGGCACATCCGTATTCCGTGATCTACTGCGTCTTGTTTGGCGGTCTCGGCCTCGCCGATTATAATCGCATTATGCCACAAAACGCACCGCGCGGCTATCTGGCCCTGCTGGTCTTCACGGCCGGCTTCGCGACCCTCGGCGTCGAGCTGAGCGCGTCGCGGCTGCTCGACCCGTGGTTCGGCAATTCGCTGGTCGTCTGGGCCAGCCTGATCGGCCTGATCTTGTTGTATCTGGCGGCCGGCTACTGGCTGGGCGGCGTCATCGCCGACCGCTCCCCGCGGCTGCTCACCCTGCTGCGCCTGACCGGCGCGGCCGCGCTCGGCATCGGCCTGATCCCGACCGTGAGCCGGCCGGTGTTGATCGTCGCCAGCCGGGGCGTTGCCGGGCTGGATGCCGGGCTGCTGATCGGCAGCATGGCCGCCATGCTGATCCTCTTCGCCGCGCCGGTGACGCTGCTCGGCTGCGTGAGCCCGTTCGCGGTGCGGCTGGCGTTGCACGACGTGGCCGGCGGCGGCAAGGTGGCAGGCCGGCTGTACGCCATCTCGACGGCCGGAAGCATCCTCGGTGCGTTCCTGCCGGTGCTGCTCCTGATCCCCAACATCGGCACGCGGCGCACTTTCGCGCTCCTGGCCGCCAGTCTGCTTCTGGTCGTGACGATCGGCCTGGCGCGCGTGGGCCGGCGCCGCGAAATGTTATGGTCTCTGGCCGCGCTGGCCCTGGTCATGGCGCTGGGCTGGCGGCCCGCCGGGCCGTTGAAGGGAACGCCGGGGCTGGTTTACGAGACGGAATCGGCTTATAACTATATCCAGGTGTTGGACTTCGGGACGGAACGGCAGTTGCGGCTGAACGAAGGGCAGGGGATCCACTCGGTCTATCGGCCCGGCGGCGGACTGGCCGACGGCATCTGGGACGCTTTCCTGATCGCGCCGGCCTTCAATCCCGCGCCTTACGGCCCGGAACGCGTGCGCCGCGTCTACATCGGCGGCCTGGCAGCCGGCACGATCGCCAGACTGCTCACCGAGGCCTACGGCCCCATCGCCATTGACGGCGCCGAACTGGACCCCCAGATCATCCGGGTCGGCCGCGAGTGGTTCGCCATGACCGAGCCGAACCTGAACGCGGTGGCGGCCGATGCGCGCTGGCAGTTGGCGAAGGGGAGCGCGACAGATCGGCATCTCGGCATATCGGGGGCGCTGCTGCCGATTCTCCCCATCTACCCGTCTACCCATTACCAATCTACCGATTACCAATCTACCCATTACCAATCTACCAACCTCTCCGATTACGATCTCATCGCCATGGACGCCTACCGGCCGCCCTATATCCCGTTTCACCTGACCACGGTCGAGTTTTTCGCCCTGGCGCGGGAGCGGCTGGCGGAGGACGGAGTGGTGGCGGTGAACGTGGGGCGGACGCATAGCGACTACAGCCTGGTGCACGCCATCGCGGCCACGATGCAACAGGTCTTTCCGAGCGTCTACCTCCTCGACCTGCCGGACGACGGCGGACTCGGCAACACGCTGGTCGTGGCGACGCGGCAGCCCACCACCCTGGCCGATTTCCGCGCCAACCTGCCGGCCTTCGACGCGCCGCTCCTGGCCGCGGTCGGCCAACAGGCGATGGGCTTCGTCTCGGTCGCCGCGCCGCCGGCCGGCACGCCCATCTTCACCGATGATCGCGCGGCGGTGGAGCAGGTGGTGCATGCGCTGGTGTGGCGGGAGATGGTGGGGCGGTGAGAGAGCGTGAAACGTGAAACGTAAAACGTGAAACGTGAAGCGTCAGGTGGGGAAAGGCAATCGGACGAGGGTTGATGCGTCATTCCTGATTTTGTTGCGGAGCAACCGTTATGGCTTTGACTCATGCTTTGGTGCGGCCGCCGGGGGATAGTTTCAGACGGGCGATCCGTTCGAACCCCGCGCAGATCGATGTGCTGCTGGCGCAGCGACAACACGCCGAGTACGCTCAGGCGCTCGCTGCGGCCGGCCTGACGGTGGAGGCGTTGCCGCCAGACGAGCGCTTCCCCGACAGTTGCTTCATGCAGGATGGGGCGGTGGTCATCGCCGGCCGCGCCATCATCGGCCGGTTCGGCGCCGAGAGCCGCCGCGGGGAGGAGGACGCGGTGGCCGCGGCGCTGGCCGGCCGCTTCCCGTTGAGCCGCATCTCCGCGCCCGGCACCCTGGAGGGCGGCGATGTGCTCGTCCTGCCCGACCGCGTGGTCGTCGGCCGATCGGGCCGCACGAACGCGGCCGGCATCGCCCAACTGGCGGTGGCGCTCGCCGACGCCGGGCTGCCGGTGTACGCCGCGGCGGTAGAAGGATATCTGCATCTGATGACCGCGGTCGCTTACCTGGGCCAGGGGATGCTTCTGGCCGTCGAAGGGTGGCCGTTGCCGGCGCCGCTGGCCGATCTGCGGGTGCTGTACGTGCCGAAAGCCGAAGCGTATGCCGCCAACGTGTTGGCCGTCGGCGACAAGGTGGTCATGCCGGCCGGCTATGGCCGCACGGCCGCCATGTTGCAAGCGCTCGGGTTCACCGTGTTGCCGGTCCCCCTGTCCGAGTTCGCCAAGGCCGACGGCGGCGTGACATGTCTGGCGTTGGTGTGGTAAAATATAGATATTGGGTATTCTGCTAAGGAGGTGCACCTTGCAGGCATTCGACTATGTACGGGCGCAAAGCACGGAACAGGCGGTGGCGCTGCTGGCCGAGGCGGGCGAGCGGGCGCGCGTGTTGGCCGGCGGCACCGACCTGTTGGTCCAAATGAAGGAGGGGCGGCGCAAGGTCGCCCTGGTGGTGGACGTCAAGTTCATCCCCGAGCTGAACGAGCTATGTTATGATCCGGCCGACGGGCTGTGGTTGGGCGCGGCCGTGCCGTGCTATCGCATCTACAGCAACGCCGCGGTGGCGCACGCCTATCCGGGCCTGATAGATGCCGCCTCGCTGATCGGCGGAGTGCAGATCCAGGGCCGGGCCACCCTGGGCGGCAACCTGTGCAATGCGTCGCCGGCCGCGGATTCGATCCCCGCGCTGATCGTCCACTCGGCGGTCGCGGTGATCGCCGGGCCGGCCGGCCGCCGCGAGATGCCGGTGGAAGCGTTTTGCACCGGGCCGGGGCGCACCGTCCTGGGCCCCGACGAGCTGCTGGTGGCGCTCCATTTGCCGCCGCCCCGGCCGGGCTTCGGCGCGGCATACCTGCGCTTCACCCCGCGCAACGAAATGGACATCGCGGTGGTCGGCGCAGGCGCGTCGCTCCAACTGGACGAGCGGGGCGAGACGATCGTCGCCGGCCGGATAGCGCTCGGCGCGGTGGCACCCACGCCCCTCTACGTGCAGGAGGCCGAGCGCGCGCTGGTTGGCCGGCCGGTGCGCGAGGCCGATGCCGCGTTCGCCGAGGCCGGCGAGATCGCCCGCGCGGCCGCCCGGCCGATAGACGACATGCGCGGCACGGCCGCCCAGCGTCGGCACCTCTCGGCCGTGCTCACCCGCCGCGCGCTGCGCAATGCCCTGGCGCGCAGCCTGGCGAGCCTGAAAGGAGTCGAACAATGACAGCGGCCACGAACGAGATCAAAGTGAAAGCCCGCATCAACGGCGAACCGGTAGAGTTCTTCTGCGAGCCGCGGCAGACGCTGCTGGAAGTGCTGCGCGACCGGCTGGGCCTGACCGGCGTCAAAGAGGGGTGCAGCAACGGCAACTGCGGCGCGTGCAACGTCATCATGGACGGCGTGCTGGTCAACTCGTGCCCGGTGTTGGCCGTCGAGGCCGAAGGTCGGACGATCACCACGGTCGAGGGATTGGCGCGGGACGGCGGATTGCACCCCCTGCAACAGAGCTTCCTGGAACACGCCGCGCTGCAATGCGGCATCTGCACGCCGGGCTTCCTGCTGGCGGCCAAGGCGCTGCTCGACCGCAACCCGCATCCCACCGAACGCGAAGTGCGCTACTGGCTGGCCGGCAACCTGTGCCGCTGTACCGGCTACGACAAGATCGTCCGCGCGGTACTGGACGCCGCGGAGAAGATGGCCGTTTGATGGAGAGAGCGGGAATGAGGGCGACCTCTGCGCAACTGCCGTTGCCGGGCATTCTTATTGCGCCCAAAGCGGAAAGCGACGCTCAGGCTAACCGGCTCAGTCCAGATGATCGCGCGTTCCACGATTGGTATCGTTTCGTTCTCTCGTTTCCGCCTCATCTGGTACGAAAGTATCTGGATGAATTCAGAGATGGCCGTTCGATCGTCGTCTTGGATCCTTTCTGCGGAACAGGGACAACGTTGATCGAAGCGAAGCTGGCGGGCTTGCCAAGCCTGGGCCTGGAAGCCAACCCATTCGCCCACTTCGCCAGCACAGTGAAAACCGATTGGAGCGTGGATCCCGAGATGCTCCTGGTCGCGGCACACGAGATCGCCACAACGGTGCGCGAGCAGCTCCTGGCAGAAGGGGTAGATGACCTGCGGCTATACACTACAACGCCTGAAGGTTTGACGCTCAAAACGCTTGATCCGGCATCGGCGAAGTTGCTCATCAAAGACTCGATCAGCCCGCTCCCGCTCCATAAAGTCTTGACGCTCCGCGAGGCCATCGAGCATTATGCCGGTCAACCGTTCTACAGACATCTGTTGCTGGCGTTCGCCAACATGGCTGTCTGTGCGGCCAGCAACCTGCGTTTCGGCCCGGAAGTCGGCGTAGATCGCATCAAGACCGATGCGGTCGTCATCGGCCCGTGGTTGGCCGAGATCGCACGGATGGCCAATGATCTACGCCTGGTGGTCGGATATTGCTATCCCGCCGCCAGAGCGTTTCTGGCGGATGCCCGGCAGGTCAGTGCGGTGTTAGAGCCCGAAAGCGTCGACGCCGTGATCACCTCACCGCCCTATCCGAACGAGAAAGACTATACGCGCACGACCCGCCTGGAGTCGGTATTGCTCGGCTTGATCCGTGACTCCACGGATCTCAAAACTTTCAAGGGATCGCTGGTGCGCTCGAATACGCGGGGGGTCTACAAGGGAGACGACGACGATCGGTGGATTGTCCGCCACGAGGGCATTCAGCGTATCGCCGAGCAGATCGAGCAGCGCAGGATCGAAATGGGGAAGACCTCTGGGTTCGAGCGGCTCTACAGTCGGGTCACGCGTCTCTACTTCGGCGGCATGGCGCGTCACCTGGCGGAGCTCCGCCCGGTGTTGCGATCAGGTGCGCGACTGGCCTACGTGGTCGGCGATCAGGCATCCTACCTGCGAGTGATGATCCGCACCGGTCAGCTTCTCGCCGAGATCGCTCAAGATCTCGGTTATGAATTGGTTCGGATTGATCTCTTCCGAACCCGCTTTGCTACAGCTACCAAAGAGCAACTGAGAGAAGAAGTAGTCGTGTTGCGTTGGCCAGGTTGGGATTGCCGTGAATTCAGAACGGCATTATCGTCTCGTGCAACCGAACGAACTTACCCTCGAAGAACTGAGGATGTATCAGCAGCGTCTTTCTTAAGGCGTATTGGAGGCCAGAATGAGTGAACAGACCACCCAAGAGATCGTCTCGCCCGCCTATAAAGTGATCGGCACGCGGCCGGCCCGGCCCGATGGCGTGGACAAGGTGACCGGCCGGGCGCTGTTCGGCGCGGATATCCAGTTGCCCGGCCTGCTGCACGGCAAGGTGCTGCGCAGCCCGCACGCCCACGCCCGCATCCGCCGCATTGACGTGAGCCGGGCCGCGCGCTTGCCCGGCGTCAAGGCGATCATCACCGCGGCCGACCTGCCCGACGTGGAGAACAAGATCCAGGAGGTGGGCGAGGGCGCCATCGGCCTGAAGTATCTCAGCGCCAACCTCCTGGCGCGCGACAAGGTGCTCTACCACGGCCATCCGGTGGCCGCCGTCGCCGCGACCAGCGTCCACATCGCGGAGGAGGCGCTGGCGTTGATCGAGGTCGAGTACGAGGTGTTGCCGCCGGTGCTCGACGTCCGCGCGGCCATGGCGGCCGATGCGCCGATCCTGCTCGACGACCTGCGCACCGACGAGCTGGGCCAAAAAGGCACCGAGCCGACCAACGTCGCCGAACACATCCGGTTCCAGATGGGCGATCCGGCGGCGGGCTTCGCGGCCGCCGATGTGATCGTCGAGCGCGAGTTCACCACCAGCACGGTACATCAGGGCTACATCGAGCCGCAGAACGCGACCGCCCTGTGGAACCAGGACGACACGATCACCATCTGGACGAGCACGCAGGGCGCACACAGCGCCCGCGATCAGGTGGCCGAGGTGCTCCAGTGGCCCGCCACCCGCATCAAGGTCGTGCCGATGGAGGTCGGCGGCGGCTTCGGCGGCAAGGGCAACATCTACCTCGAACCGCTGGCGGCGCTTCTCTCGCGCAAGGCCGGCCACCGGCCGGTAAAGCTGGTCATGACCCGCGCCGAGGTGCTGATGGCCACCGGTCCCACCTCCGGCTCGTTCATCCGCGTGAAGATGGGCGCGACGAAGGACGGCCGGATCACCGCGGCCGAGGTGTGGATGGCTTACGAAGCGGGCGCCTTCCCCGGCTCGCCGGTGGGCGCGGGGATGAACGTGATCCTGGCGCCCTATCGCATCGAAAACGTGTTCATTGACGGCTACGACGTGGTCGTCAACAAGCCGCGCACGTCGGCCTATCGCGCGCCGGGCGGCACCAACGCGGCCTACGCGGCCGAGGTCGTCATTGACGAGCTATGCGAGAAGCTGGGCATGGACCCGCTGGAATTCCGGCTGCTGAACGGCGTCAAAGAGGGCGATCGGCGGGCATCGGGACCGGCCTACCGGCGCATCGGCTACCTGGAGACCGTACGGGCCATCCAGCAGAGCGAACACTACCGCACGCCCCTGGAAGGCCCGAACCGGGGCCGCGGGGTGGCGTCGGGCTACTGGGGCAACTGGGGCGGCCGATCGTCGGTCGCGGCCAGCGTCAACGCCGACGGCCAGGTGAACCTGATCGTCGGCTCCGTTGACCTGAGCGGCACCCGCACCACCCTCGCCATGCAGCTCGCCGAGACGCTCGGCATCCCGGTCGAGCACATCAAGCCGGTCGTCGCGGACACGGACGCGGTCGGCTACAACGATGTGACCGGCGGCAGCCGCACCACCTTCGGCACCGGCGTGGCCGTCTACGAGCTGGGGCGCAGGCTGAAAGAGGAAATGATCGGCCGCGTGGCCGAGCTGTGGGAAGTGGACCCGGCCGAAGTGAGCTACGCCGACGGCGTCTTCGCGGCCGGCGAGCGGCGGATGACCTTCCGGGAGGCGGCCGGCCGGCTCAACGAAGACCGGCCCATCATGGTCAGCGCCGCGACCCATGCCCAAGAGGTCGGCCCCGGCTTTGCGACCCACTGTGTAGACGTGGAGGTGGATCCCGAGACCGGCAAGGTGACGATCTTGCGCTACACTGCGGCCCAGGACGTCGGCCGGGCAGTGCACCCCGACCTCGTCGAGGGGCAGATCCAGGGCGGCGTGACGCAGGGGATCGGCTGGGCGCTGAACGAGGAATACTTCTACGATCGCGAGGGGCATCTGCTGAACGCGACCCTGCTGGACTATCGGATGCCCGTCGCGCCCGACCTGCCGATGATTGACACGATCCTGATCGAGGTGCCGAATCCGGGCCATCCTTACGGCGTGCGCGGGGTCGGCGAGGTGCCGATCGTGCCGCCGGCCGGCGCGCTGGCCAACGCCATCTATCATGCGGTCGGCGTGCGGCTGACGCACCTGCCCATGTCGCCGGCGCGCATCCTCGAGGCGTTGTGGGCCAAAGCATGACGTGACGTCTCGTGTAGAGACGTTGCATGCAACGTCTCTATACGAGACAATGGGAAAAAACCGATCCACTATGGCAACTGTCTGGATTCCACCTCTCCTGCGCGATCTCACGGCCGGCGCCCAATCCGTAGTCGTTCCCGGCGAAACGGTGCGCGAGCTGATCGCGGCGCTCGACGCGCGCTATCCCGGCCTGGCCGACCGGCTGATCGAGGAGGGCGCGCTGCGCCGCGGGCTGGTGCTGATGGTTGACGGCGTGACCAGCCGGCAGGGCCTGCGCACGCGCGTGCGCCCCGAGAGCGAGGTGCACTTCGTACCCGCGATCGGCGGCGGCTAAGGCCGCCCCACTTCACCCCTTTGTGCCCGCGCCCGGCCGACCGCGCGCCATCGTCGCGCATCCATTGAGAATCCCTGCTTCCGCGCCTTTGCCCTTACGCGCCCATATGCTATAATTGCTTTCACATGTATCTTCTCAAAAAGCGAGGGCGACGGGGATCACCCTTTCACGTGCTCACGTGTTCACGTGCTCACGTTTGACGTCTCACGTTTCACATTTCGGAGCCGACCTTGCCGGGCCTATTCGATCCGATCACTTTGCTGGCGTTGGCCGTGATACTGCTGGTCAGTTTTCCGGTGCACGAGTTCGCGCACGCGTGGGTAGCTTATCTGCTGGGAGACGACACGGCCGCGCGGCAGGGCCGGCTATCGCTGAACCCACTGCGCCATCTGGATCCGCTCGGCGCGCTGGTGTTGATCGCCACCCAGGCGTTCGGCTGGGCGAAGCCGGTGCCGGTGGCGCCGTGGCGGCTGCGCTACGGCCCGCGCGTGGGGCATGCGCTGGTCGCGGCCGCCGGACCGGCCAGCAACCTGCTGATGGCCGCGATAGCGGCGTTCTTGTGGCGGGCGGGATGGTTGCACAATTTGCCGTTCGACCTGGACCTGGCCGTCATCCTGTTCGTCTCGATCAACGTGGGGCTGGCGCTCTTCAACCTGATCCCGTTGGGGCCGCTGGACGGCTTCAGCGTGTTGAGCGGCATCGTGGACGCGCGCACGGCCCGCCAGTTGGAGCCGCTCGCCACCTACGGCTCGTACATCCTGTTGGGCCTGTTCATGCTCGGCTACTTCTCCCCGCGGCTCGACATCCTGGGCCTGGTGCTGGGCGGGGGGATGCGGGCGGTGACGCGGCTTCTGCTCGGCTTCTGATGGTCTTTCGGCTGACGCGAGCGCTCTATCGCGGCCGACAGTTTTGCGGGGCGGTGGCCGCGATCTTTCGACCCTTGACCGCGGACGAGCAGACGTTGGTTCGGCGCCACCTGCCCGAGACGGCGTGGCCCCTGTTCGCTGCAATGGCGCGGGCCGACCAGCGCCACAGCTTGCGGGTATTGATGGCATTGCAGGCGCGCGGCGAAACGGATCGGGCGTTGCTCCAGGCCGCGCTGCTGCACGATTGCGCCAAACGGCTCGGCGTGCGGCTGTGGCATCGAGTGGCCAGGGTGTTGGCGAAAGCCTTCTGGCCGGGCTATCTGGCGCGACTGGCGGCCAGGCCGGCGCCGGACCGGACATCGTGGCGCTATGGCCTGTGGCTGCTTGCGCACCATGGGGCGGTGGGCGCCGAACTGGCGGCCGCCGCAGGATGCGATCCGCTGGCCGTGACGCTGATCCGACATCACGAAGAACGATGGCAGGCAACCGATCCCGTCGTCGGCCGGTTGCTGAGCGTACTGCAGGCCGCCGACGACGATGCTTGAGACTTTCGAGAGGACGAGGTAAAGGGGTACAATCCATGCCAGAAAAATTCCAGATCACGATCATCGGCCTGGGCATGATCGGCGCTTCGGCCGGGCTGGCCCTGCATCGCCATCAGGATAAGGTGTTCATCGTCGGACACGATCCCGATCCGGCGCGCGCGGCCAAGGCCAAACAGATGGGCGCGGTAGATCGCACCGAGTGGAACCTGATCAATGCCGTGTCGAAGGCCGACCGTGTCCTGTTGACGTTGCCGGCCGGCGAGCTGCGCGAGGTGCTGGAGATCATCGGGCCGGAGCTCAAGCCGGGGTGTCTGGTGGTGGACACGGCGGATGTGAAGGTGCCGGTCCTCGAATGGGCGGTTCGCTACCTGCCCGAAAACGTCAGCTTCGTCGGCGGTCATCCCATTGTGCTGGCCGAAGACATGGAAACCGCCAGCGCGCGCGCAGACCTCTTCGACAAGAAGCTCTTCTGCCTGATGCCGAGCGAGCGCTCCGGCGATCGCGCGCTCACGCTGGCCGTGGATCTGGCCCAGGCGATGGGTGCGCAGCCGTTCTTCCTCGATCCGGCCGAGCACGACGGCCTGGCGGCAGCCGTATCGCATCTGCCGTTGGTGATGGCCGGCGCGCTGATGTCCATAGCGAGCGGCAGCTCGGGCTGGGGCGACATGCGCAAGCTGGCCGGCAGCCAGTTCTATTCGAGCACGTGGGTGGCCGAGGGGGATCCGAAGGGCGCCGCGGGCACCTGTCTGGCGAATCAAAAGTACCTGTTGCACTGGATCGACCGGCTGATCGAAGAGCTGGAGCAGTGGAAGGAGCAGTTGGCTGCCGGCGCGCAGGACGACCTGACCAGGAAGTTCGAGAGCGGCCAGGCCGCCACGCATGCATGGGTACGGGCGCAGGCACAGGGCACCTGGGAAGAGCCGTTGCCGATGAGCGACCTGCCGACCAGCGGCGCGTACATGCGGCAGATGATCGGCCTGGGTGGCTGGGGGCGCCGGCCGGAGAAGCCCCGGCGCTAGCGGCAGGTGGGGCCGTGCCATTCGTCTACATCGTACGCTGCGCGGACGGCACCTATTACACCGGCTGGACCACCGATCTCGAGCGGCGGATCGCGCAGCACAACGCGGGCCGGGGTGGCGCCTACACCCGGCAACATCGGCCCGTGACCCTGGTCTACCGGGAGGAGGTGGCCGATCGGCCGGCCGCGCTGCGGCGTGAAGCGGCGATCAAACGTTGCGATCGGCCGGCCAAAGAGCGCCTGATCGCCGGCGGCCGGCCGGCGGCCGACGCGGAGGACGCCGCGTGAAGCTGATCATCCAGATCCCGTGCTACAATGAAGAGGCCACCCTGCCGCTCACGCTGGCCGATCTGCCCCGCGAGCTGCCGGGCGTGGACGCGGTCGAGGTGCTGGTGGTGGATGACGGCAGCCGCGATCGCACGGCCGAGGTGGCGCGGGAGCTGGGGGTGACGCACATCGTGCGCCACAAGCGCAATCGGGGGTTGGCGGCCGCGTTCCAGACCGGGCTGGAGGCGGCCCTGGCGGCCGGCGCGGACATCATCGTCAACACCGATGCCGACAACCAGTACTACGGCCCGGACATCGCGCGGCTGATCGAGCCGATCCTGGCGGGCCGCGCCGACATCGTGGTGGGCGACCGGGGGGTGGCGGCGCTGGCGCACTTCTCGCCGCTGAAGCGCTTCTTGCAGCGGCTGGGCAGCGCGGTGGTGGCGCGGGCGGCCGGCATCCCGATCCCGGATGCGACGAGCGGTTTCCGCGCGTTCAGCCGCGAGGCCGCGCTGCGCCTGACCGTGTTGAGCGAGTACACCTACACGCTGGAGACGCTGATCCAGGCCGGCGCGCGGGGCATGGCCGTGACATTCGTGCCGGTGCGTACCAACCCGCAGACGCGGCGCTCTCGGCTGATCCGCAACATCCCGTCGTTCCTGGCCATCTCGGCGGTGACGATTTTGCGTTTCTACACCATGTATCGGCCGTTGCGGGTATTCATGACGGTGGGCGGCATGCTATTGGGCGCCGCGTTGATCCTGGGGATCCGCTTCCTCTACTTCTACGCGATCGGCCGCGGGGCCGGCCACATCCAATCGCTGATCCTGGCCGCCATCCTGAGCATCGTGGGGATCCAGGTGGGGCTCATCGGCCTGGTGGCCGATGCGGTGAGCATGAACCGGCGGATGTTGGAGGAGGTGGTGTGGCGGG
>DAOTZV010000064.1:0-8250 GCA_034434235.1 Anaerolineae bacterium | reverse complement strand
GGGGGTCGCAGACCCCCTGCGAGCGAGAGAAAAGGTGGCGCAAGACGCCATCTTCCTGTTAGCTTGATGCCTATGGTCTACGCCCCCCCAGGCATCAAGCTAAGGAGCTCGCCCGCCGACTTGATCGGCGGGCACTTCATGCCCGTGCGGCGTTCGCCGGCCACGCCAGCTCGCCGGAGGGCAGCAACGACATGTGCAGGCCGACGACACCGGTCTCCCGTTGTATCAAGCCTTCGCCGCCGGGCGGGCCGTCGAGCGGTAAAACCAAAAGCCGCCCAAAAACAACAGCGCCGCGACGAACGGCAACGCGAGCACGAGCAGCGTCGAAGTGGTGCGCGGGGCCAGGATGCGCTGCGTGAAGCGCAGCTCGGCCGGCCCCGGCCCGGCGTTCACGCGGATCAGGCCGTCGTATTGCCCCGGCTCGCCGATCTGCATGTGTGCGGCGTAATCCACGGGATTGCCGGCATCCCGATGGGTCGCCGCGGCCTCCAGGCGCACGTCCGTTCCGGGCAACGCCAGGACGATCTGCACCTCGGCATCCTTCACCTTCTCGCCGCTCTTCCCGTCGCTGATGCGCACCGCAAAGGTGACCGGGCCGACCTGCGCCGGTTCGGGCGATGCGGTGACGAACAGACGGTATGGTCCCACCGGCTCATCGCCCGCGATCACGCGCGTGCCACCGCCCGGCCCCAGGTTCTCGGCCGCGGCCGAGGCCGGCGCCAGCGCAGCGATCAACGCCAGCAGGAACAAGAAGATCTTGAGCATATCTGCAATGCGCAAGCTAAAGCTTGCGCTACATGTAATGCAAGCTTCAGCTTGTATCCGATGCCGATACGCAAGCTAAGGCTTGCGGTACATGAGCGTCCCCCGCATCTCCATCGGCTGCACCATGATCGCCAGGCCGACAACCAACAACGCCAGGATGAGCACGAGCCACGGCGCGGCGACCGCCAACGCATGGCCGCGCGATCCGGCCGTCTGCTCGCGGGCGATCTGCACCGCCGCGACGATCGAGCCGAACGCGCCCAGGTAAAGACACACCGCCTCGATCGGGAAGAGCCATTCGCCGGGCACGAGCGGCCCCAGTCCCCACTGCACGGCCCCGCGGTAGAGTCCCACATCGGCCGCAAACGACTGCGCCACTGGCACGATCGTCAGGCCGCCGGTGAGGAAGTGGAAACCATAATGCGCTACCCACATCCCGAAGCCCACCGGCGCGAGCGCGTAGACGAAGCGGCCGATCACCGCGGTCAAAGACCCGGCCGCGGGCCCCAACTGCCGCCGCGTGAGCCACCCCGCCGCGGCCAACAGCAATCCCGGCAGGACGATCAGCCCGACCGCAAAGATGAGCGCCAGCTCGAGCGTCGGGTTGGGGCCGGCCAGCCGTCGGCCGATCTCCGCGCGCAGCGCGTACACCGGCCCGATCATCGCGAACGCGTTGATGAAGCCGCCGAACACCAGCACGGCTACCAGCGCGACCAGGTCGGGCCGCCGGCTCAACCGGCCGATGCCCGACCGGAACGGATCGCGCCACAGCTCGGCGGTCGGCAGGCGGCCGATGATGCCGACATTGTCGTAGGGGCACGCATGGATGCAATCCAGGCAAAACGTGCAATCCATGTTGCCGACCTTCGCCGGCTGAAAGAGCGCCAGCTCGCATCCCTGCGCGCCCCGGATGCAGTCTTTCGTCCGGCAGCCGGCGCACTTCGCCCCATCCCGAACTGCGATCTCCAGGGGCGAGGCGAGGGCGCCGAAGAAGTTGAACTGGCCGAGCGGACAGACGTGCTTGCAGAACGCCGCGCCGCGGAAGACGGTGTCCACCGCAAACGCGACCGCGAAATAGGCCAGCGCGATCCACGCCGTCAACCACGGACTGGCCCACAGGCTGAAGCGCTCGTAGGCGAAGAAGAACAACACGAGCAACAGCAGCGCCGGCCACTTGTTGCGCGCGATGCGCGGAACCGGCCGGCCCCCGCGCCACAGCCGCTGGCGCAGCCACCGGCCGATCCGCCGCGGCAGCATGAACGGACAGGCCATGCAGAACAGATTGCCGACCACCAGCAGGGCCAACACCACCAGCCCGCGGTAGTGCAACCAGACGCCCACCGTCGCCAGGTTCTTCGGCGCCAACTGCGGCCCGAACAGCCCGTCGAAGATGATCAGGGCCGCGATCAGGAGCAGCGGCGCCTGCATGGCGAGCCGGGCATGGCGCCACTTGAGGAACCGGCCAAGGCCGGGCCATTTCAGCAGGTCGGGAGCGCGAGGCGCGGCGCTACCTGGCATAGACGGTGACGGGGAAGCGCCGGCCGATCACCCGGCCGTCGGACAAAGTCGCCTTGATGTCAACGTACCAGTCGCCGGCCATCGTCCACTGGATGGCGACCGTGTAGCGGCCGTCGGCCGCGGCCGTCACCGCGCCGAAGGAGGGCTTCATGCCGGCATGGCTCATGTTGCCCTCGACCGCCAGCCGGGCGTCGGCCACCGGCTTGCCGGCCGGATCGGCGAGGGTGACGATCAGTTGCCCGTCGCCGACCACCGGCGGCGACGGCTGCGCGGCCAGCGTCATCACGAAGCCGTCCTGCGCCGGCGTGGCGGCCGTTTGCATCCGGCCGCAGCCGGCGACGATCCATCCGAATACAATGAGAACAACACCGAGCGTCCAGACCCAGTGCGGCCGTCTGTCGGTCCATCCTCCGGGCCATACCCTACGATAGAACTTCCGAGAGCAGCGCTTCCAGATCACCGTAGTCATAGGGCGGACGCTTTCGAATGCCCAGAACATTTAAGGATGGTCTGCCAATGCATCTATCGCGCGTTTGACCCGCTGGCGCACGTGGCCGGGCAGATTTTCGATTTCCTGGAGAGCACGGGGAGTGACATATGACGAGCGCTTCCCAGTCCTCCGCGTTCAACACCGCCAATCGTTTGCCCCCGGCAGTGACGAATTGCACCGACTGCAGAAACTCTAGCCCGCTCATCTCAAACACCTTCACTTCCCGATACTATGTCCCGCCTTGGGATGCTTCATCGGATCAAAGAGACCCAGATTAGTGGTATCACCAGCACCAGCGGCGCGAAGAAGATGAACGCATACCAGCGGCTATCGTAGCGCAGGTGCATGAAGAACAGGATGACCAGCATCGCCTTCATGGCCGACAGCAAGATCAACAAGGGAACCTTCAATCCGCCGGTGATGTACGACACCGCGACCTCGATGAAGGTCAGGATCGCCAATCCCGCGAAGACCAGCAGATAGGTGCGGACGCCGGGATAGCGATGCGGCTGCAGGGCCTCTTTGGTAGGGTCTACATGCTTCATGGTTGCTCCGCCATCTCACATCAGATAGATCAGCACAAACAGGATGATCCAGACCACGTCCACGAAGTGCCAGTAGAGGCCGAACACCTCGACCCGCATGAAGTTCTGTGCGGAGAACTTCCCCCGCGACGCCCAGAAGATCGTCAGCGCGCACCAGATCAGGCCGATGAAAACGTGGAAGCCGTGCAACCCGGTCACCGCGAAGAAGCCGGCGCCGAAGAGGCTGTTCCACGGCGTCAGCTCGCCGCTGCTGATGAGCGCATTGTACTCGTAGATCTGCACGCTGAGGAACGTGCCGCCGAAAAGCAGGGTGAGCAGCAGGAAGGTGCGCAGCCGCTTCTGGTTGCCCTGCTCGATGGACGCGACCGAAAGTGCCACCGTCAGGCTGCTGCAGATCAGGATGAATGTGTTGACCGCCGTGACCGGGATGTTCAGGACGTGGTTGGCGTCGGCCGGACTGCGGCCGCGCATGTCCAGGAAGCCGGCGATCATGGCCGAGAAGAGCATGACCTCGGTCGCCAGGAAGAGCCACATGCCGAGCTTGGCCGAGTCGAGGCCGGTGGCGCTGGTGGGTTGGCCGTGGGCCGCAAGTGTGGATGTCGTGTCGCTCATGCTGTCACCTGGATGGGTGTGTTTTCGGCAGTTCATTCTCCGCCGGCCACGCCCGGCGCGGGCGCGACCGTCGTCCCCGGCACGGGCCGCTCGCCGTAGCCGTACGGATCCCCCTCCACCACCGGCGGGGTCGGGAAGTTGTGGATCGGCGGCGGCGACGACAGGGTCCACTCCAGCCCGAACGCGCGCCACGGGTTGGGCCCGGCCACCCGACCGGCCACCAGGCTGCGCAGCGCGTTATAGAGGAACGGCAGGACCGCGATCGCCATCAGGAACGCGCCGAGACTGGAGATCAGGTTCAGCGCCCAGAACTCGGGCGCGTAAGTGTAGACCCGCCGCGGCATCCCCTGCAAGCCGGCCAGGTGCTGCGGGAAGAAGGTCAGGTTGAAGCCCATGAAGGTGAGCCAAAAGTGGAGATGGCCCAGCTTCTCGTCCAACATGCGGCCGGTGATCTTGGGATACCAGAGGTAGAGGCCCGCGAAGAGGGACATCACCGAGCCGCCGAAGAGCACGTAGTGCAGGTGCGCCACCACGAAGTAGGTGTCCTGCACGTGGATGTCAATGGGCACCGAGGCCAGGAAGATGCCGCTCAGCCCGCCGATGACGAACATCGAGATGAACGCCAGGGCGAACATCATCGAGGTGGTGAAGCGCAGCTTGCCGGCCCAGATCGTCGCCAGCCAGGAGAAGATCTTGACGCCGGTCGGCACCGCGATGATCATCGAGGTGACCATGAACGGCACGCGCAGGAACGGGTCCATGCCGCTGGTGAACATGTGGTGCGCCCACACCAGGAAGCCGAAGACCGCGATCGCCATGCTGGAGAAGGCGATCAGCTTGTAGCCGAAGATCGGCTTGCGCGCGAAGACCGGCAACACCTCGGAGATGATGCCGAAGCCGGGCAGGATCATGATGTAAACGGCCGGGTGCGAGTAGAACCAGAAGAGGTTCTGCCACAGGAGCGGGTTGCCGCCGCCGGCCGGCGTGAAGAACTGCGCGCCCAACAGCCGCTGGAAGATCAGCAAGAGCAACACGCCCGAAAGCACCGGCGTGCCGAGCAGAATGATGAGCGACGTGGCGACGATGGCCCACGCCAGCAACGGCATGCGCGTCAGGCTCATGCCCGGCGCGCGCAGGTTGAAGACGGTCACCAGGAAGTTGATGGCGCCGAAGATCGAGGAGAAGCCGATGAACTGGAGCGCCAGCGCCCACAGCGTCTGGCCGACCGGCGTGGTGACGCTGAGGGGCGGATAGGCGGTCCAGCCGCTCTCCGCGCCGCCCACCGCGAAGTTGGCGAGCATCAGCAGGCCGCCCGGCACGAGCAGCCAGAAGGAAACGGCGTTCAGCCGGGGGAAGGCCATGTCGTTGGCGCCGATCATGATCGGCACGACGTAGTTGGCCGCGCCCACGAAGGCCGGGATGATCCACAGGAAGATCATGATCGTCCCGTGCAGCGTCAACACCAGGTTGTACTGGCTGCCGGTGACCACCTGGTTGTTCGGCGCGGCCAGTTGCGTCCGGATCAGCTCGGCCAACAGGCCGCCGATGATGAAGAAGGTGAACGCCAGCACCAGGTATTGGATGCCGATCACCTTGTGATCGGTGTTGAAGACCAGATAATCGCTGAACTTGCGTCCGCCATGACGCACCAGCCCTGTTCCTATGACTGTGTCTGCGGCCATGTGTGACCCTCGCAATGAAATCGGTCAATCAACGAATCGGCAAATCGGCAAATCTGCTCATAGGTTGCTACTTTTGTTCCAACAGGTACTGCACCAACGCCTGGATCTCGGCTTCCGACATGCGCTGGCCGTAATCGCCGGGCATGACGGGCTGGTAGTTGGGCGTGATGTAGGCGGTCGGCTTGACGATGGATGTCCGGATGTATTCCTCGGCCGATTGGCCCGGAACGACGTTCGCCGCCCGGCTGCCGATGCCGTCCAGCGCCGGCCCGACCAGGCCGACCGCGTTCGCGTCGGCGAGCTTGTGACAGGCGTTGCAGCCGTATTGATTGTAGAGCTGCCGGCCCAGCGCCTTCGGGTCGGCCGGCGCGGCCGCGGCGCGCTGTTTGGCGCCGATCTGCGCTTGCACCCACGTCTGGAAGCCTGGCTCGGCCTCGACCACCGCTTGCGACCGCATGACCGCATGGCCCGCGCCGCACAGCTCCGCGCACACAATGGGATATGTGCCCGGCTCGGTGGCGGTGATGTTGGCGGTCGTGATCTTGCCGCCCATGGCATCCTTCTTGATGCGCATCTGCGGGATCCAAAACGCATGGTTCACGTCGGCCGAGGTGATCTTGAGCAACACCTGCCGGCCGAGCGGGATGTGCAGTTCGGACGTCTTGATGTCGTAGTCGGGATAATAGAATTCCCATGCATATTGCCGGCCCGTGACCTCCACCACCATCTGGTCGGGCCGCGGCTGGTCAATGTCGGCCAACACGCGATAGCTGTAGATGGCGAGGAAGACCACGATCAGGGCCGGAACCGCGGTCCAGAAGATCTCCAGCTTCGTGTTCCCGCGCAACGGCACGCCGTCCCCTTCATCCTCGGGAGTGCGTGCAAAGCGAACGATGGAGAAGAGCAAGAAGCCCTGTACGATGACGAAGATCGCAGCGGCAATGCCGAGGAAAAGGCTGAAAAGGGTGTCTATCTGCGCGCCCTGGCTGGAGGTGGCCCCGCGCAGGATGGGGTTCGCCGTGCCCACGACGACGCCGGCCACGACCGCCAGTACCCCGATGATGATCGCGGCAAGCTTGCCGGTGTTGTCGAAGACGGGCGCTCCCGACGAGGCTGGGTTATGAGTGTTGTGATGAGTCATGAGCGTGCACACTCCTGCCTGGTTGATCATCGCGCCAAGAAATATAGGAGGGTACGTCCGGCCGTGCTGTAGTTCACTATCCAATTCAGGCGGATCGGTCAATTGGCCCTACTTTACCGTTGTTGACGCCGTTTGTCAAGTTGTCACAGTTCGCCTCCGGGCTTGTACAATCATGATACAAACGTATCGGCACTCCGTGCCTGGCACCTGGGAGGGTGCCAGGCACGTCCGGCGACCGCTTCAAGGCGAACTCGTACGTGTATGGAAGAAAAACGCGTAGCCCGCGACCAGGATGCCCGCAAACGCCGCCCACTGGACGGCATAGAGCAGGTGCGAACCCTCGTCGAGCTGAATGTCGGGATCGGGCCGCGGCAACCAGCGCGGCGCGGTGCCGGCCGGCGTCTCCTCCTCCAGGAAGACCGGCAACAGGGGATAGGGCACCTGCTCCTGGATGCGCGGCAGGTCTACGCGGAACCAGGCATCGAGCCGCGGCCGGTCGGGGCCGAGGGGCGGATCGGCCGGCGAGAGGCTGCTGCGCCGCGCCTGGCTCGTGCGCAAGATCCCCTGCACCTCCACCTCGCCGACCGCATCGTGGAAGGCCGGCCGATGTTCCGCGTCGGCCAGCTCGAACGGGATCCAGCCGCGATCCACCAGCACGGCCGCCTCCGATCCGCTGATGCGCAGCGGGACGAGGAGGTGGACCCCCGGCGCCCCATCGTAGGTGCGGTTGCGCAGCACGATCTCCTGTTCGTAGTCGAACGTTCCGCGCACGACCGCGCGGCGCAGGTTAACCGCGGCCGGATCGAGCGCCGCGCCGTCGAGGCGCAGGGCCGGCTCATTGAGCCGCGCCACGATGAGCGCGTTGGCCGCGCGGCGCTGCGCGAGCCGGTCGAGCTGCCACACGCAAAGCGCCAACATGGCCGCCGTCGCCAGCGCCACCGCTACGGTGGCCGGCAGCCAACGGCCGCGCAACGGCGATGCGGCGGGACGACGCGCGGCGGTCGGGGAGGATATCGCCTTCATGCCGGACGCTTCAGCGACGGGAAAGGGACGCCAGCAGCTCGACCGTGGCCGCGATCACCTGCGCCTGCTGCTCGGCACGGGAGATGACCGCCTGGCCGTCGCCGCCCTGAGGGCCGTACCAGCCGAACCCGGCGTGGTTGCCGCCCGCGATGGCCACGAAGCGCGCGTCGGCCGGCAACAGCTGCCGCGAGGCTGCGATCTTCTCCGGCGTCGCCAGGCCGTCATTGGTAGCAGAGATCGAGACCACCGAGAGCTGGCGGCCGGCCAGGCTGTTGTTGCCCGCCGGATAGGCCGCCCACAGCACCAGCCCCTGGACGGCCTCGGGATGGGCATAGGCGAAGTTCGCCGCCATCGCGCCGCCCAGCGAGTGCCCGCCGACCGCCCACTGCCGGATCTCCGGATGGGCGCGGATGACCGCGGCCGCCGCGCCAGGGTTCGTGACCGCCAGGTTGAACGGCATAGGCACGATCACCA
>DAOTZV010000063.1:0-7321 GCA_034434235.1 Anaerolineae bacterium | reverse complement strand
ACGAAGCGATCCTCATGCAGGGCAGCGGCACCTTCGGCATTGAGGCCGTCATCGGCTCGAACACGCCGCCGGACGGCAAATGGCTGTTCGTGGTCAACGGCGCCTACGGCCAACGCATGCGCCAGATCGCCAGGACTTTGCGAATCGCCGCCTCGGCCGTGACCTTCGAGGAGAACCGGCCGGCCGTCGCCGAGGCGGTGGCGCTGGCGCTCGACCACGATCCGGCGATCACCCATGTCGGCGCGGTGCACTGCGAGACCACCACCGGCCTCCTCAATCCCATCGCCGAGATCGGCGCGGCGGCGGCGCGCGGGGGCAAGATCTTCATGGTGGACGCGATGAGCAGTTTCGGCGCCGTGCCGATCCCGGTGGCCGACTGGGGCATAGACTATCTGGTCTCCTCGGCCAACAAGTGCATCGAAGGCGTGCCCGGCTTCAGCTTCGTGCTGGCGCGCCGGGCCGCGCTGGAGAGCATCAACGGCTACGCGCGCAGCCTGAGCCTGAACCTGCTGGCGCAGTGGCGCGGGCTGGAGGCCGACGGCCAGTTCCGCTTTACGCCGCCCGTGCATGCGCTGCTCGCCTTCCGCCAGGCGCTGGCCGAGCTGCAAGCCGAGGGCGGCGTCCTGGGCCGCGCAGCCCGTTACCGCCGCAACTACGAGGTCTTGATCGCGGGGATGCGGGCGCTGGGCTTCACCGAGTATCTGCGGCCGGAAGACCAGAGCTACATCATCACATCGTTCCGCTATCCTTCCCATCCGAACTTCGACTTCAACCGGTTCTACGATCTGCTCAACGACAAAGGCTTTGTGATCTACCCCGGCAAGGTCAGCGACGCGGCCTGCTTCCGCATCGGCACGATCGGTCGCATCAGCGAAGCGGATGTGCGCAACCTGTTGGCCGCGATCGGCGAGACATTGGCCGAGATGGAGGTTACGCTGTGAATTACACGATCAACTTGAGTCACCGCAAACAACGACCGGCCGGGCCGATCCAGGCGGTCATCTTCGATTGGGCCGGCACGGTTGTAGATCATGGCTCGATTGCGCCCGTGATGGCCTTCGTCGAGACCTTCCGGCTCCACGGCGTGGAGATCAGCGTCCAAGAGGCCCGCGGCCCGATGGGCATGCACAAATGCGATCACATCCGCGCCATCACGCAGATGCCGCGGGTGGCCGCGGCGTGGCAGGCGGTCCATCGCCGCCTACCGACCGAAGCGGATGTGGCCGCCATGTACGAGGAGTTCATCCCGCTGCAGCTCAAGGTGCTGGCGGATTATGCCGATCCCATCCCTGGCGCGGTGGAGACGATCGCCAGGCTGCGCCAGCGCGGCCTCAAGATCGGCTCGACCACCGGCTACAACCGCGCGATGATGGATGTGCTCGTGCCGGAAGCCGTGCGCCGAGGCATCCAACCCGATTCGATCGTCTGCGTCAGCGATGTGCCGGCCGGTCGGCCCGAGCCGTGGATGGCATTCCGCAGCGCGCAGGAGCTGCGCGCCTATCCGCCGGCACTCTGCGTGAAGGTGGGCGACACCGTGCCGGACATCGAGGAGGGGCTGAACGCCGGCATGTGGACGGTGGCCGTGGCGCTGACCGGCAACGAGCTGGGGTTGACCGCTGAGGGGCTGGCTGCGCTGTCGCGGGATGAGCTGGAGACGCGGCGCGAGCATGCGCATCTCCGCCTCGCTGAAGCCGGCGCCCACTATGTGATTGACGGCATCTGGAGCCTGCCGACCGTTCTCGAGGATATCGAGGAACGCCTGGGAATCGGCGAATTGCCGTGAGGTGACTGGTACGGTGAGGTGCAATGGAAGGCATCTTGCTGCTGAACGCAACTTACGAGCCACTCTCGATCCTATCGTTGCGGCGCGCGGCCAGGCTGCTCCTCAAGGAACGGGCCGAGCCAGTGGTAACTGAGCCAATCGTTCCCCTGGCAAGCCCGGAGCGCACACTGGAGATCCCAACCGTCTTGCGTCTGAAGTTTTACGTCAATGTCCCGCGGCGGAACCCGCCGGCCTGGACGCGCCGCGGCTTGCTGGCGCGCGACGGCTACCGTTGCGCGTACTGCGGCAAGGTCTGCTCGCCGGGCGAGGCCACGGTGGATCATGTGCTGCCCATCTCCCGCGGCGGCCGTTCGTCGTGGAGCAACACCGTCACCGCCTGTTTTGCGTGCAACCAGCGCAAGGCCGACCGCACGCCCCAGGAGGCCGGCATGAAGCTATTGATCGAACCGAAGCTGCCCCGCACGCGCTATCTCACGATCCAGGAGGAGATCCTCAACGCCTGAAAGGTCTGGATCAAGCGGGATACCCCGCTTGATCCAGACCTGGCCCTCCTTGGGGTTGATGATAGGTTGTTAATCCTCTCTTCAGAAACTTTAAGCAAAGCTAAACACACCGTTTACATCCCTGCAACGCAGCCTTAAACTCCCCGTGAGACACTACCGCTGTCAGCAAAAACGGATTGCATGAGACGTCTTATGCGAATCGCCCTGTTTACTGAGGCTTTTCTCCCGAAGACCGACGGCATTGTGAACACTCTCTGCCATCTGCTCGATCATCTGGCGCGCTATGGGCATAGCAGCGTGCTTTTTGCGCCTTCCGGCGGTCCGCCCCGCTATGCGCAGACGCCGGTGATCGGCCTGACGGCGGTGCCGTTCCCGCTTTATCCGGAGCTCAAGCTCGTGCCGCCCACCGTGGATGTGAGCAGTCATCTACGCACATTCGGCCCCGACCTGATCCACGTCTTCAACCCGGTGTCGTTGGGGGTTGCCGGGCTCCGCCATGCGCGGCAGCTCGGCATACCGGTCGCGGCCTCGTATCAGACCGACCTGCCCGGCTTTGCCGCGCGTTGGGGCTTGGGGTTCTTCAGCGAACCGCTGTGGAGTTACTTGCGCTGGGTGCACGACCAGGCCGACCTCAACTTCTGCCCCTCGCGTTTCACCTTGCAGGAGCTGGCGGGGCGGGGTTTCCGCAACCTGCGCGTTTGGGGCCGCGGAGTGGACACGAACCGCTTTCATCCGCGCCATGCCAGCGCCGAGTGGCGGGCGCGCCTGACGGACGGTCACCCCGACGCGCCGCTGATCGTGACCGTGAGCCGGCTCGCGCCCGAAAAACGCCTGGCCATGCTGCGGCCGATCATCGATGCGCTGCCCGGCGCGCGGCTGGCGATCATCGGCGACGGCCCCACGCGCTGGCTGCTGGAGAGCCAATTCGCGGGCACGCCCACGATCTTCACCGGTTATCTCAAAGGCGCCGACCTGGCTGCCGCCTACGCCTCCGCGGACATCTTTGTCCTGACCGGAGCCAACGAGACCTTCGGCAACGTTGTGCTGGAAGCAATGGCCTCTGGCCTGCCCGTGGTAGCGCCCGATACAGGAGGCCAGGTAGATCACGTGCAGCACGAGGGGAACGGGTTGATCTACGCGGCCGAGGATCAGGATGCGCTGGTCGCGGCAGTCGCGCAACTGGTGGCCGATCGGCCGCTGGCGCGCCGGCTGGGTGCGGCGGGTCGCGTTTATGCGGAAGGGCAACGTTGGGACCGCATCCTGGATGGTCTCATCCGGGACTGGCAGGAGATCATCCCGCCGGCAAAACTGGCTTCAGCAGCCTGAGTAAACACAAGAACAGAATCGCGGATACACGTGCGAGAGGGAAAAACATGGGACGAGCGGATTTACACATTCATACGACTTACAGCGATGGCATGGGCACCGTGTCGGCGGTGCTGGAATCGGCGCGGCGCGCAGGATTGGACGTGATCGCCATCACCGATCACGATGATCTGCGCGGAGTACGAGAAGCGCGCAACCTGGCTCCGCATTACGGGATCAGCGTGGTGCCCGGCGTCGAGATCACCACAGCCGAGGGGCACCTGCTGGCCTATTGGATCGAGCAGCCCGTGCCGGCCGGCCGGCCGTTGATCGAGACGCTGTTGCGCGTGGGTGAACAGGGCGGGCTCTGCGTCGCCGCCCATCCCACGGGCCAGTGGGTGCCCAGCCTGGGCGCGGCGGCCATCCGCCGCGCCTTGCGGCACGCCGATGCAGCGCGTGTCATGGTGGGCATCGAGGTCTACAACCTGGGGTTGCCCCGCCTGGTCAACAATCGCGGCGCGCAGGCGTTGGGCCGGGAGACCGGGCTGGCGCAGCTCGCCAACAGCGATTCGCACATGCCCTGGACCATCGGCCTGTGCGCCACCGAGTTCGATGGGGTCTCGCCTCAGGCCCTGCGCCATGCGCTGGAGCACCATCTCACCCGCCCCGTGATCGGCCATCGGCCGGCCACGTTCCTGGCGAAGTGGCTGGTGCAATGGTCGGCGCGGCTGGCCGGCTTCGGCTATTGGAGCGCCCACCCCGGCGCGGCCATCACGCTCCGCCGCCTGAGCGCGGTACAATGACAGGATTTGCGCGCTTCTGGCTCGCAGGAGACCTGCGGCCCATGCGCATCGGGTTAACGACCAGCTACGCAAACGGCATCATGGCGCCTGATTTGGCCGCCGAACGCCGCACGAAAAGATTGCGTACACTCGGCGGATATCGGACGCAATTTACGCATGCGCAATCAGTCTGTTATAATCGGATGAAGCCTCGCCCAGCCTGGGCGAGAAGCTGCTCTTCGGGCCGTTGGCGCTCGTTGCGGCGCTGGCGTGTCTGATCGTCGCATGGTCGCCATGATACTGGCGAGCACTTGGTCGCTCGCCGCGCCCGGGCCGGGTCGCCGGACGCGGCGGGGCCGGGGATCAATCTCTTCCTGGGAGTGAAAAATGGAACGCTGGCGAGCACGTAAGGTGGTCATCATCGGCGCAGGAGCGGTGGGATCAACGTTTGCCTACGCCCTGGCCCAGAGCGGGGTAGCGGACGAAATCGTCCTGACAGATGTAGATCCCAATCTGGCCCAGGGCCAGGTATTGGATCTGGCACACGGCCTCCCCTTTTACCCCAACGTACAGATCAGCGCAGGCGATGTGCAGGATTACCGCGACGCGCACGTCATCGTCATCACGGCCGGCTCCAAGCAACGGCCCGGCGAATCACGCCTGGATCTGCTGCAGCGCAATGCGCGCATCATCGAAGGGATCATGGACGAGATACAGGCGCAGGGCTCGCAGGCGGTGGTCGTCGTGGTCAGCAATCCGGTGGATGTGCTGACCTATGTGGCCCAACAGCGCGTCGGGTGGCCGCGCGGCCGGGTCATCGGCTCGGGCACGGTGTTGGACAGCGCGCGGTTGCGCTATCTGATCAGCCGGCATTGCGATGTAGACGTCCACAACGTGCACGCCTATGTCTTGGGGGAGCACGGCGACAGCCAGTTTGCCGCCTGGTCCATGACCCATATCGCGGGGATGCATTTTGACGACTACTGCCACATCTGCGGCAAATGCGAGGACTGGCACGAGGAGCGCCAGAAGCTGGCCGAGGAGGTGCGCACGTCGGCCTATCACATCATCGGCTACAAGGGCGCGACCTATTTTGCCGTAGGACAGGCGCTGGTGCGCATCGTGAGCGCGATCGTGCGCAACGAGAAAAGCGTCTTCCCGGTTTCCGTCGTGTTGGACGGCGAGTACGGCTTGCGGGATGTCTGCCTGGGCGTGCCGGCCATCGTCGGCGAGGCCGGCGTGGAGAGGGTCTTCCATTCGGCTCTGCCGCCTGCAGAACAAGCCGCCCTGGAACATTCCGCAAGCATCCTGAAACAAGCGATCGCGCAACTGGCGGGCCCCCGCTGAAGGAGTTCTGCGTCAGCAGGTTTATCGCGTGCGTCACATGACCGCCGAGATGACTTCTGGCACTGTGAAAAATGACTGGGTTCGCTTAGGATGGGGCTACGATCAAGTTGATCGAGAACCCATTCCTACATGTCTCGGAGGTCAATAATGAAGCGCAAAACTCGTGTCCTGAACCTGCTGACCCTGTTCGTCCTGGCCCTGTTCATCTTCGTCCCGGCAGCGTCGGCCTTCGATGGTCGCGGCGGCGAGAACGTGGTGATCGGCAAGGACGAGGTCATCAACGATGACCTGTTCGTGGCCGGGGAGACCGTGACCGTGGATGGCACGGTCAACGGCGACCTGATCGCAGCAGGTCGAACCGTGATCATCAACGGCAAGGTCACCGGCAACGTGGTTGCGGCCGGTGCAGGCGTCACCGTGAACGGCGAAGTCGGCTATGATCTCTTTGCTGGGGGCGCCGTGGTCGCGATCGGGCCCAAGGCCCGGATCAAGTACAACGCCTACACGGCAGGCGCCAGCGTGGAGAGCCGGGCCGGCAGCCAGATCGGCGGTTCGCTGCTGATCGGCGCCGGCCAGGGGCTGGTCTCCGGCCAGATCGCCAGGGATCTGCTGGCCGGGACCGGCCGCCTGCGCCTGGAAGGCACGGTAGGACGGGATGCCAGGATCGCCGTTGCCGCCGCAGACGGCGGTTACTCGCCTGGCAGCATGTACTACGGCCCGGACATGCCGGCGATGCCGAACGTCCCGCCCGGCCTGACCTTCGGCGAGGAGGCGCGCGTGGTCGGCAGTCTGGAATATATCAGCCCTGAAGCGGTTGCGGATGCCAATCGGGTTTCGACGCAGGTTACGCACACCCTGCCGCCCCAGGATGAACAGCTATCCCGGGAGTTGGCACGGCGGCAAAGCGCCTCGTCTTATGTGTTCAACGCCGCACGGCGCCTGATCGCCCTGCTGCTGATCGGCCTGCTCATCGCCTGGCTGGCGCCCCGTTGGATCACCGTCCCGGCCGAGAAGCTGCTCGGCCGGCCGCTGCCGAGCCTGGGGATCGGCCTGGTCGGCCTGGTCGCGGCGCCGCTCGGCTGGCTGGTGGCGCTCGGCGTGGTGATCGTGGTCGCGGTGGTCTTCGGCCTGCTGAGCCTGGGCGCCCTGACGTGGCTGACCCTGCTGGCCGGTTTGCCCGCCCTGGGCGTGGCGGCCTTCGCCATCCTGTTCGTCGTGAGCTATCTGTGCCAGGCGGTCGTCGCCTACCTGGGCGGCCGCTGGATCGTGGGGCGCATCCGGCCCGAGTGGAATAGCAGGCTCTATGCGCCGCTGCTGATCGGCCTGTTCATCCTGGGCGTGCTCATCGCCGTGCCGGTGGCCGGCGGCCTGCTCCAATTCCTGGTCGTCCTGGCCGGCCTGGGCGCCATCCTCCTGGTCCTCTTCGAGCGCCGCCCGACGCCGCCAACCCCCGCTGAGGTTCCGGCGCCCGTGCAGGCGTAATGGCAGGTCAGCACGTGCCGGGCCCTTGCGAGGCGCCCGGCACGTGCATAAGCAACATGGGGTGCAGCCATGCAACGCTTCTCCCGTCCCGACCGGTTATCGCTCGTCGCCTATCTTAC
>DAOTZV010000062.1:0-58077 GCA_034434235.1 Anaerolineae bacterium | reverse complement strand
CAGCTCATGTGGCCCCAGGTGGCGCCGAAGGGATTGTGCTGGTAGAACAGATGATACTCGCCCCGATAGAACACCAGGCCGTTCGGGTCGTTCATGAAATTCGCCGGCGGCGTAAAATGATACACCGGCCGTTTGACGTTTGACGCTTCACGTTTCACGTTGCGCGCCTCACGCATCGTTCTCCAGCAGTTCCACCGTCGCGCCGAGCTTCGCGACCCCGTCCACGTAAGCATAGCGGCCGCCCTTGTATTCGCCCTTTTGCACCAGGGGAATGCCCAGGCTCTCGAGCAGCGCCAGCTTTTCTTTCATGCCCTGGATCTGGAACGCGATGTGATGCAGGCTATCGCCGTGCTCCTGCAACTGATCGTTCCAGGTGCTCGGCTCGCCGATCGGCTCGATCAGCTCCAGCGACACCTGGCCGAGCCGGAAAAACGCCAGCTTCGCGCGGGCGGCGGTCGGCTGGCCCTTGTATTGCGCTTGCGTCTCCTCGTAGGGCCCGGTGATGCGGATCTCGGGGACGGGAACGCCCAACAGCTCGGCCCAGGCGCGGGCCTTCGCCTCGATATCGCGGGTCACGATCGCGACCTGCGTGACGATGTCGGTGCCAAGAAGTGCGTTGGACATGGGGTGGCCTCCTGAAATTGGTATCTTCTCAAAACGTAGGGAAGGCGGGGGGCGCAGACCATAGGCATCAAGCTAAGCTTTGAAACAGCTTCCAGCCGGTCTGCCTGTCCTGGCCAGGCCAGGGCGACCGGCGTCGTCGGCCTGCACATGTCGTCGCAGGCGGCCAGACGGGGGTCGCAGACCCCCTGCGAGCGAGAGAAAAGGTGGCGCAAGACGCCATCTTCCTGTTAGCTTACGGGGGGGCGCAGACCCCCTGCGAGCACAAAGTGCGTAACCCCTCTCGTAGAATCGGATGGGAGTATAACACAGGTTGTCGGCTTGCTGCAACCATCGCGATCGCATTTGAAGCCTGTCGCCTTCTGTTGTATCATTAGGCTCGATTCGATTCCATACGAGCAAGGAGCAAGCGCACGATGCAGGTTTTGCTGATCAAGAACGTCGAGGGACTCGGCCATGCCGGCGAGATCAAGGAGGTGGCCGGCGGCTACGCTCACAATTTCCTTTTCCCCCGCAAGCTGGCCGTGCCGTTGACCGACGCCGCGCTGAAACAGGCGCAACAGATGAAGGAAGCCGAGGCGCGGCGTCAGGAACGTCGGGCTATGGAGGCGAAGCTCCTGGCCGGCCAGCTCGACGGCCAGACGATCGTCTTTCACGCCCGGGCCGGCGAGGGGGATCGCCTGTACGGCTCGATCACCAGCGCTGACATCGCCGACGCGTTGAGCCGCATGATCGGCCGCGAGATCGAGCGCCGATTTGTGGACCTGGAGCATCCGATCAAGACCCTGGGCGAACACCGGGTGCCGATCAAGATCGGGGGCGGCACGACGGCCACCGTCTACGTGCGGGTGGAACGCTCGGCCGAGGCGGCCTAGCCGACCGCGGCTCTTCTCACCACTCTCTCATTTCGTTGCGCGATGATGGGGCGGGTATGAGGGAGTGCTCCGATGCGGATCCTGATCGTCGAAGATGAGCGGGCGCTGGCCGAGACCCTGCGCAGGGGCCTGACCGAGGAGATGTACGTCGTAGATGTCGTCACCAACGGCCAGGATGCGGTGGATTACGCGCTGGCCACCCCCTACGACGTGATCATCCTCGACATCATGTTGCCCGGCCTCGACGGCCTGACGGTGTGCCGCCGGCTGCGCGAGGCGGGCGTCAACAGCCACATCCTCATGCTCACCGCGCGGGGGGATGTGGAAGATCGCGTCCATGGCCTGGACAGCGGCGCCGACGACTACCTGGTCAAGCCGTTCGCCTTCAAAGAACTGCTGGCGCGATTGCGCGCGCTCGGCCGCCGGGCGCGGCAGGTGCACGTCGGGCCGCTCCAGGTGGGCGACCTGGTCCTGGATGAGGTGACGCACGAGGTGCGCCGCGGCAATCGCCGCATCGAGCTCAGCCCGTTGGAGTTTCGCCTCCTCCGCTGTCTGATGCGCCATGCCGGCCAGGTGCTGTCGCGCGAGGCCATCCTCGACCAGGTCTGGAGCTTCGACTATGCCGGCGGCTCGAACGTGGTGGACGTGTACATCCGCTATCTGCGCCACAAGATCGAGGCGCCGGGCGAGCCGAAGCTGCTCCACACCGTGCGTGGGGTCGGCTACAAGCTGGCCGAGACGGCAGAATAGGTCGGTGGCCCATGCTCTCCGTTCGCCAGCGCCTTACCCTCTGGTACACCTTCGTGTTGATGATCGCGATGATCGCCTTCGCCGCGGTCATCTACGTTGGCGGCGCGTGGCAATTGCAGAGCACGACCGATCGCGAGCTGCAACAGACGGCCCGGCAACTGGCCGGGCCGTTGTTGCGCGGGGAAGATCCGCTGGTCATTGATACCTCCTATCGGGTGCTCACGCTCGACGGCCAGATCGTCCGCTCGTCGGGATTGCCCGTCCGCCGGCTGCCGGTGGCGGCCGAGGCGTTGGCGGCCGCCCGCGAGGGCCGCACCTGGTATCAGACGGTGCGCATTCCGCTCATCCCGCCCGATCCGGCCACCGACACGGCCCCGCGCCTTTCGACGCCGCTGGCGCCGCCCGTCCGGCTGCTCACCGTGCCGTTGGGAAGGCCCCCGCGCGCCGTGCTCCAGGTGGGCAAGACCGAGGCCGATGTGGTGCGGTTGCGTGCGCTGTTGATCACCACCCTGGCGGCCGGCCTCCTCTTGGGCCTGCCGGTGGCGGCGCTGGGCGGCTGGTGGCTGGCCGGCCGCGCGCTGGCACCCGTGCGGGCCATGGCCGAGGCGGCCAACCGCATCGAGGCCGAGAACCTGTCCGAACGATTGCCGGAGCCGTCCCAGCGCGACGAGCTCGGCCAGCTCGCGCGCACGTTCAACCAGCTCCTCGATCGCCTGCAAGCCGCGTTTCAGCGCGAGCGGCGCTTCACGGCCGATGTGGCGCACGACCTGCGCACGCCGCTGGCGCTCATGAAGAGCAGCATCGGCGTGGCGCTCAACCGGCCGCGCAGCGCCGAGGAGCTGCGCGCCACCCTTCTCGAGGCCGATAGCCAGATAGACCGGCTGGCCGGATTGCTGGACGCCGCGCTGACGTTGGCCCGCGTCGACAGCGGCCAGTTGCAGGAGAGCTTCGCCCCCCTCAACCTGAGCGAGCTGTTGACCGACCTGGCCGAGACCATCGGCGCATATGCCGAAGAAGAGAAGCAGCAATCCTTCACCCATGCCATCGCCCCTGACCTGTGGGTGCGCGGAGATCGCGATCATCTGACCCGGCTTTTCCTCAACCTGATCGAGAACGCCATGCAATACACGCCCGCCGGCGGCGCCATCCGGCTCACCGCGGCCGCGGAAGGGGAGCAGGTGGTGGTGGCCGTCGAGGATACCGGCATCGGCATCGCGGCCGAGGACCTGCCGCACGTCTTCGAGCGCTTCTACCGGGCCGATCAGGCGCGCGGAACGGGGGACGGCCATCACGCCGGTCTGGGATTGAGCATCGCACAGGTGATCGCCCGCGCGCACGGCGGCGAGATCACGGCGCAAAGCACCGTGGGGCAGGGGAGCCGCTTCACGGTGCGCCTGCCGCGCGGCCGGCGGCCGCCGGCCGCCGCGGCCGCTGCGGTTGAATGATGGGAGCCCGCCCGCCGATCAAATCGGCGGGCTACCGAGCGGCGCCCCATGCCTGGGGCTACCACGGCGGCCGCCAGCCCGCTTCAGCGGGCGTCGCGTGGGTAGCACGGGCACTTCATGCCCGTGCGGCGTTCGGCGGCACCGCTGCCTGGGTCTATAACTGCAGAGGTGCGTAAGCTCTGTCAATGAGAGAGGATCACATCGTTCTCATGCAATTCTCAGATTCCCTTGCTATATTGCGAACGTGAAAAGACGACTCCAGATCTCTCAAGGAGGAAGCGCATGAAGCGAAGAATCCTGTTGGCGATCAGCCTGAGCCTGGTGCTGGCGCTCCTGGTCGGCAGCACCGCGTGGGCGCAGACGCCCACGCCGCCCGCCAAGTGGGGCGCGTTCGGCAAGCTCTGGGGCGGCATCCCGTTTCGCTTCTTCGGGCCTTTCGGCGACTGGCAGGTCTTCGACGCGGTCGCCCAGGCGCTGAAGCTGACGCCTACGCAGCTCTTCGAGCAGCTCCACAGCGGCAAGACGCTGGAGGAGATCGCCAAGGCCCAGAACGTGGATCTGCAGGCGGTTCAGGACGCGATCAAGGCCGCGCGCACAGCTCAGGCGCGCACGGCCATCGAGAAGGCCCTGGAGAGCGGCAAGATCACCAAGGAGCGGGCCGACTGGATGCTGAAGGGCCTCGAAAACGGCTGGCTGGGGCGCTTCAAGCCGATGATGCCGCGCTGGCGCGGGAAGTAATCCGATAGTCTTTCGCCCCCTACGCTTTGAAGCAGGCCGGCGCATCTGCGCGCCGGCCTGCTTCTTTCCCCGCCGTTCGTCCGTTGATCCGCTTCCATCCGTTGCTCTTTTGTGCTACAATCCTGGCCGTAGCAGTTCACACTTCAAGCGAAGGACGGCCGAATGGAACTGGGCACGATCCGCCGGATCAACATAGATGCCGAGATGCAGGCTTCGTACCTGGATTACGCCATGAGCGTCATCGTGGCGCGGGCATTGCCCGACGTGCGCGACGGGTTGAAGCCGGTACATCGCCGCATCCTCTACGCCATGCACGACCTGGGCCTGGCACCCGATAAGCCGTACAAGAAGTCGGCCCGCATCGTCGGCGAGGTGCTCGGCAAGTATCACCCGCACGGCGACGCCGCGGTCTACGAGGCGATGGTGCGCATGGCCCAGGACTTCAGCCTGCGCTATCCGCTGGTAGACGGCCAGGGCAACTTCGGCTCGATTGACGGCGACAACGCCGCCGCCATGCGCTACACCGAGGCCCGCCTGGCGCCCATCGCCACCGAGATGCTTGCCGACATCGAGAAGGACACGGTGGATTGGACCGACAACTTCGACGGCACCCTCAAGGAGCCGACCGTGTTGCCGGCCGCGCTTCCCAACCTCCTGGTCAACGGCGCCAGCGGCATCGCGGTCGGCATGGCGACCAACATCCCGCCGCACAACCTGAACGAGGTGTGCGACGCCCTGTGTTACCTCATTGACCATTTCGACCACCAGGACGATGTGACGGTCGAAGACCTGATGCAGTTCATCCCCGGCCCCGATTTCCCCACCGGCGGCGTGATCTATCGCTACGCGCAGGAAGGAGCGGGCGACGAAGCCAAACAGGTGGACATGATCGCCCACGCCTACGCCAGCGGCAAGGGGAGCATCGTCGTCCAGGCCAAGGCCCACATCGAAGAGATGAGCCGCAACCGCGCCCGCATCGTGGTCACCGAGTTGCCCTACATGGCCAACAAGACCAACCTGCTCGAGCGCATCGCCGACCTGGTGCGCGAAGGCCGGCTCGAAGGGATCACCGACCTGCGCGACGAGTCGGATCGCACGGGCATGCGCATCTGCATCGAGATGACGCGCACGGTGGAGCCGCGGCAGGTGTTGGCCGAGCTGTTCAAGCTGACCCCCTTGCAGACGACCTTCGGCGTTTCGCTCCTGGCCCTGGTGGACGGCGAGCCGCGGCTGCTCAGCCTCAAGCGGTTGCTCCTCCACTACATCGAGCACCGCCAGGTGGTGATCACGCGGCGGGCGCGGCACGACCTGGAGAAGGCCCGGCTGCGCGGCCACGTCCTGGAGGGCCTGTTGCGCGCCCTGGACGTGCTCGACGAGGTGATCGCACTGATCCGCCGATCGCGCACCGCCGATACGGCCCGTCAGAACCTGATCGAGCAGTTCAAGTTCACCGAGATCCAGGCCCAGGCGATCCTCGACATGCAGTTGCGCCGGCTGGCGGCCCTGGAGCGCCGCAAGCTGCAAGACGAATACCATGAGGTCATGGCGCTGATCAAGGAGCTGGAGGCGCTCCTGGCCTCGCCCAAGAAGCTCCTGGCGCTGATCCGGCAGAACCTGCTCGACCTGAAGGCGCGTTACGGCGACCCCCGGCGGACGCAGATCGCCGACCGCGTCAAGGGCGTCTTGACCGCGCTGGACGTCTTGCCGGACGAAGACGTCTGGTTGACGTTGTCGGCCGAAGGAATGCTGGCGCGCTGGCGTCGGGATGCCGACGCGCCGGACCGGGCGCTGCTGGCGGCCGGCCCGACGCGGCTGCTGCCGGCCAACACCCGCCACGACCTCTATCTCCTCAGCGCCAAGGGCCAGGCGACCCGCGTCCACGTGCACCAGATCCCCGAGGCGCCCGGCGGCCATTATGCCGATCTGTCGGGCTTGAGTCGCCGCGATCGGGTGGTGGCGTGGGCGGTCTTGCCGAAGGCCGATGCCGAGCCGCCGCCGGCCGGCTTCCTGTTGCTGGCGACGGCGCAGGGCAAGGTCAAGCGCGTCGCGGTGGCCGACCTGGTGGCCGCGGCCGCGTCCGATCCCCTCGTGATCGGGCTGGACGAGGGGGATGAGCTCCTGTGGGGCGGGATCGGCGGGGGCAACGGCGAGTTCTTCCTGGTCACGAGCGACGGCCAGGCGATCCGTTTCGCGGAAGATGAAGTGCGGCCGATGGGCCTGCCGGCCGGCGGGATCGGCGGGATCAAGCTGGCCGCGCGGGCCCGGGTGGCGGCGGCGTTGGCCGTGTCGGCCGGGGCCGGGCCGCGCCACATCGCGCTGGTGATGGCGGCCGGCTACGGCAAGCGGGTGCCGCTGGCCGATTTTCCCACGCAGGGGCGCAACGGCCAGGGCGTGGTGGCCGCCAAACTCAACGAGCGTTCGGGCGAACTGGTCGGCGCGGCGCTGGTGGGGCCGGCCGATCTCCTGCTTTGTTCGTTCGCCAGGGGCGCGCCGCGTCTGTTGCCGGCGGGCGAGCTGCCCGAGATGGGCCGGCCCGCGCTGGGCAAGCCGATCACGGCGCTGTTGGTCGGCGAGCCGGTGCGCGGGGTATGTGCCGTGCCGGGCGCCGCGTCGCAGCCGGCCGCGGTCGAGGTCGAGACCGGGCCCGCGGCGCAGCCGGCCGGGGCCGGCCGCGGCCGATCGGCGCGGGCGACCGGGAAGCCGGCCGCCCGCGCCGGCGCGGCGGCCGAACCGGCGGCGGGCAGGCGGTCCGAAGCGGCGAAGGCACCGGCGCCGGCCAAGAGGTCGGCGCGGAGCGCCGATGCGACCGGAGGCGAGCAGCTCAAATTGATCGAGCCGCAGGCCGAACCGGCCGCGAAGCGGCCGCGCGGCAAGGCGGAAACGCCTCAGCCGCCGGCCGCGGAAGCCAGGCCCGCGGAAGCGTCGGCCGCGGCCGAAGGCAAGCCGCGCAAGCGGAGCTCCGCATCGCCGTCGGCCGCGGAAGCAAAGCCCGCGGAAGCGTCGGCCGCGGCCGAGAGCAAGCCGCGCAAGCGGAGCGGCCGGTAGACGCGAGATTGCATTGACATAAACACAGGAAGGAAGGGCAACAATGGCCGTGATCGAAATGTTGGCCCTGGCCCTGGTGGTCCTGGTGATCCTGTTGGTGATCGGCATCTATGCCGGCGCGTTCGGCGCCCGGGGCATCGGCGTTCCGCCGCGGCCGACCGTCGCGCTGGTGCGGGTGGCGGCCGGCCCGGACGGCCACGAGGAGCTGCAACTGCGCGTCAACGACCGGTTGATCCGTCGCGTCAGCGATCAGGGCTTGCGGCCGGCCGACTATCAGGCGCAGGCCGACGAGCTGGAAGTGTTGGCGAGCAGCCTGGCCGCCGCGTTGGGCGTGGAGGTGTGGCTGCGCCGGGTAGAGGCGCGGCCGCCGGCCGACGGGGACGCCAGGTGAGCGCGAACGAGGTCAGGGGGCATGAGTCGGTGCCGGCCGAAAGGTTATTGTGATCATGTTGCAGGAATCTGACCTCCTGATTGCAGATTTTCGGCGCACCCACCTGCGTCGCGTCGTCATCTTTCTGGCTGTCGCGGTCTGGTTGGTCGGCACTCCCGTGATGTTGCTTACCCTTTCGCCGGCCGCCTTGATAGCCGTTACCACCTTTGAGGCGCTGTGTTTTGGCACCTTCTTCCTGCTGCATTACGGTTGGGTGACGTTGGCCCGGCTTGGCTTTTCGGCGGCGACGGTCGTCTGGTGTTTGGGGTTGGTCTGGTGGACGCGCGAGCCGGTGTTTCTGGCGCTGCCGGTGCTCCTGGCGCCGATCCTGGTGAGCCAGCTTGAGCTGCGATTGGCTACTCTGTTTGCTGGAGCGCTTATGGCTGGCAGCTTTTTGTTGACCCGCACTTTCTTGAGCTCCATGATAGAGGACGGCCGCATCTGGCTGTTTCCGGTGTTGACGTTCGTCGCGCTCGGAGTGGCATTCCTGCACGAAGAGAATTTCGCCACGGTCGTAGGCTGGATGCTGCGCAGCACTCGCAACGCGCTCGATCGCCTGACGGAGGTGCAGGAGCACAGGGCGCAACTTGTAGCGCTGGCGCGAGATCTCGATCATGCCTATCATCGTCTGGAACGGGTGAACGAGATGCTGGTTGCGGCCCGGGCCGAGGCCGAAGAAGCGCGCCAGGCGCGCCAGCAGTTTGCCCTGGTCGTCAGCCATGAGCTGCGAACTCCGCTCAATCTGATCATCGGCTTTAGCGAGTTGATGGTCAATGCCCCCCAGACTTACGCCGATCTGGCAGACTGGCCGCCGGGCCTCTACGAGGATGTGCGCGAGATCTATCGCAGCAGCAAACACCTTCTCGGCCTGGTCAATGATGTATTGGATCTGGGCAAAGCCGATGCGCGCAAACTGGTGTTGATCAAGGAGTGGGTGACTCCTGAAACACTTGTGCAAGAAGTAGCCACGATTCTGCAGCCGGCGTTGAACGAGAAGGGCTTGTGGTTGCGGACCGAAGTCGAGCCGGGTTTGCCCGAGTTGTTTGTGGATCGCACCCGAATCCGTCAGGTGCTGATCAATCTGCTCAGCAACAGCTTGCGATTTACCGAACAGGGCGGAGTGACCATTGCTGCGGCGCGGTGCAAGGATGAAATCCTTTTCGAGGTCCGAGATACCGGTCCGGGCATTTCACCGGAGGAGATAGACAAGGTCTTCGAGGATTTCGGGCAGGCCAACATGACGGCATGGCGCAGGCGTGATGGCACGGGACTGGGAGTCCCGATCAGCCGACGCCTGGTTGCCATGCATGGCGGACGGATGTGGGTGGAAAGCGAGGTTGGACGCGGCACGAGCTTCTACTTCACTCTGCCTCTGCCCGGAGCCAGCGTCGCTCCCGACCAGCCGGCCGATTTGGATATGGCCGACTATTGGCGGCTGATGGCCGATCATACCCGGGCCCCTCGGCTGGTTGTGGTTGTATCGGCCGACCCGAACGCGGGCAATCTGGTCAGAGACTGGCTTCCCGATCATCGCATTGTCACGGTTGATCCGCAATCGGCCGCGGGCCAGATTGCGGGGCTTCTGCCCCAGGCCATTATCCTCGATGCCGCGATCGCGTCACAGCCGGAAATCGGCGAATTGCTGGAGAACCTGCCCTATGATCCGCCCGTGTTGACCATTGAACTGCCCGGCAGTGCGCCGCATCTCCATAAGCTGCCGGCCGGATTGGTCGCTTGTCTGACCAAACCGGTCTTGCGCTCCGATCTGACGGCAGCCGTGCGTCGGCTCTCCATTGCTTCGCCTTTGTTGCTCGTGATAGATGATGATCCGGCCGTAGCGCGTTTTGTCCGGTTGGCGTTGGCAGAGGAAAACGAAGGCGCGGGGTTTGAGGTGGTTTCGGCGACCGCCGGTGCGATGGCACTCGATTGGCTCAAGGAAACTGACCGCTTACCCGGAGCCATCCTGCTTGATCTGAGGTTGCCCGATATGAGCGGATGGGACCTGTTGTGTCACCTTCAGGAATCGCCTCTATGGCGCGCGATCCCGGTCATCGCCATCACCGCGATCAGCTTGTCCGAGGAACTGGCCGTGCGAGCGCGCAGATCCATTCAGGTGACCACGGCGCGTTCATTGACATCAGAAGAGCAGGCTGCTGCAATCATGGCGTTGCTGGAGGCGATCCGGCCGACATTTCCAGCAGGCCCAATCGCGCCAGGGCGGCCAGAAAATCGCTCTGCGTGATCGGTTTGTTGAGAAAGTCCACGGCGCCTAGCGAAAGCGCCAGTTCCGGCTCTTCCCACACCGAGCAGACGATCACGGGTATGTGGCGGGTAAAGGGATTCGCCTGCAAGGTTTGCAGGATCTCCCATCCATCCATTTGGGGCATCATCACATCGAGTACGATGGCCTGCGGCTGAAGCCGTTGCGCCTCTTCGATCACCCGGCTGCCATCGCGAAGTCCCACCAGATGTACTCCCGTCTGGCTCAAGTACCGTTGATAGAGCCGTAGGGCGACCTCTTGATCGTCCACGACCAGGATCACCGGCTGATCGGCGCGCGGCAAGCTGACTGTCAGTTGTCGGAGAGCGGGCTGGTCGGCCACGGGTTGGCTGTACACGTTGGCCTGTAACCGTTGCGCCCACCTCGATATGTTTTTTAAGGCTCGCTCTTCTTCCATGGATGGTTCATTGGCCGCATTGGCGGCGGCAAAACGAACCCAGATGAGCACGCGCGTACCGTTGAGCTCGGCTCCTGCGAATACCCGACCGTCTTGGGCGACATCAAAGGCATAGCTCAACAAGCTGAGGAGGATCTGGCGCAGGATGACGCGGTCGGCCAACACGTGTGGAAGGCGGGCCGGCGTCTGCACTTCGAGCATGACTCCTTCACTGGCAGCACGTCCACGCACTGTAGCTACGATGCCCTGGATCAGCTCAATAACGTCCAGCGGAGAAAGCGCCAGAGGGAATCCATTGTCGTCCGGCTGTTCAGGGGGACGCACGCGCATAACGTCATCGGCCGGCCGCTCAGGGAAGAATTGATCCCATAACAACCCGGCAATGGCCTCAATTGCCCGTCCATGCTCGCGGCGCAACTGGCGTTCGCTCAGCGCCAGTCGCATCTGAAGCGTCGGCAGATTTTCCCCTTCGACATATCGGCCGTACAGCAACAGATAAGGACGCCACTCGGGCGAACCGAGGACAGGATCGCGGTCGGATGGTCGTAGCCGCTCGATGGCGGCCATCAAGGTCTCTCGTAGCTGCTGGCCGCGCGGATATGTGGCGCTGGGCGTCATATACTCGGCCAGCGGATGAATTTGCAGCGCAGCCTGATCATACAGGCTATTGAGGGCGTCGCGCACCAAACGCTCGAATTCAGATCGGTCCATGACTCTATTATAGCATAGCGAAGCTGTTCAGGGTGTAAAGGCATGGCCGTTAAATGGCCGTCGGATGGCCGTCTACATCTTGTCAGCGTGGGTCATGATCTGCTATGCTGAGTTCAGCATATGATCCGGAAGGTCCGATCAATGACGACAATCACCCACCATCGTTTCTCCTGGCGGAAATTCCTCGCCAAGAACCGGGACGGCTGGCTGTTTGCCTCCCCCTGGATCATCGGCTTCGTGCTTTGGACGCTGGGGCCGATGTTGGCATCGCTTGGCCTGGCTTTCACAGAATGGGATCTCTTCAGTCCGGCCCGGTTTGTCGGCCTGGAGAATGTGCGGGACATGATCAACGATAGCCTTGTCCTGCGTTCTCTGACGGTCACGACGATCTATGCCATCACAAGCGTTCCGCTGCACATCATCTTCGGCATGGCATTGGCCCTCCTGCTCAATACCCGCATCGGCGGCTTGCGTTTCTATCGCACGGCGTTCTATCTGCCCTCGGTCCTGTCCGGCGTGGCTGTGGCGCTGCTATGGCGCTGGCTCTTCTCGCCGGAATTCGGCCTGATCAACACGATGTTGTCCTACATCGGCATCCAGGGGCCGAGCTGGCTGGGCGATGAACGCTGGGCGTTGCCCTCGCTGGTGCTGATGAGTCTGTGGGGCGTGGGCGCCGGTACGATCATCTATCTGGCCGGCTTGCAGGGCATCCCTACCGACCTCTATGAGGCGGCCGAGGTGGACGGCGCTCGCGGGTGGGAGCGCCTGATCCATATCACGATCCCGATGATGACGCCGGTCTTGTTCTTTCAGCTTGTTGTCGGCATCATCGGCGCCCTCCAGGTGTTCACGCAGGCCTACATCATGACCAACGGCGGCCCCAATAACGCGACCTTGTTCGTCATCCTGTATCTTTATCGCAATGCTTTCCAGTATTTCCGCATGGGATATGCCAGTGCTCTGGCCTGGGTGCTCTTCATCTACATCCTGGTGCTCACGCTGCTCGTCTATCGTTCTTCGTCCAGTTGGGTGTACTACGAGGGCGAGATAAGGAAAGGGTAAGTCGCTGTGACCTCGATATCGCTTGCTTCTCCATCCAAGGCTCGACCGGCTATTCGATTCACTCTGGCGCAACGCCGGATGATCGGTCATTTCGTCGTGCACCTTGTGCTGTGGCTGGGTGTGATCTTGATGTTCATCCCCCTGGCCTGGACTCTGTCCACCTCGCTCAAGCCCGTCAGCGATGTGTATCTCTTCCCGCCCAAGTGGATCCCTAATCCGGTGCGTTGGGAGAATTATCGGGAGGCCGTGACGGCCATTCCGTTCTTGACCTATCTCCAGAATACGGTGATCATCACCGCTTTGAGCATCATCGGCAAGGTGGCTTCGGTCACCCTGGTGGCGTTTGCCTTTGCCCGCTTGCAATGGTGGGGGCGCGAGGTCTTTTTCATCGTCATGTTGGCGACCATGATGTTGCCACCTCACGTTACGTTGATCCCGCAGTTCATTTTGTTCAAGCATCTCGGCTGGATCAATACCTTCTATCCGCTCATCGTGCCTCAGTTCTTCGGCGGCCCCTATCTGACTTTTTTGGCCCGTCAGTTCTTCTTGACCCTGCCGCGCGACCTCGATGACGCGGCGCGCATTGACGGCTGCTCGAATTGGGGCGTCTTTTCGCGCATCATTCTGCCGCTTTCCAAGCCGGTGATCATCATGATCGTGATCATGGTATTCAACGGCACCTGGAACGAGTTCCTGATGCCGTTGATCTATCTGCAAAGCCAGGATAAGTTCACCCTGGCGCTGGGCCTCCGTATGTTTCAGGGCGAAGCGGCGACGAGCTGGCATCTGCTGATGGCCGCGTCGCTGTTGACCATGCTGCCGGTGTTGGTGTTGTTCTTTGCTGCTCAACGTTATTTCATGCAGGGCATCGTGTTTACCGGAGTCAAACAGTAAAATCTATCACCACAAAGGAGGTCGTTATGTCCCGCGTCATGAGCCGTCGTGCTTTTCTGAAAGCCGCAGCCGGAGCCGCTGTTGGATTGGGCGGGCTCGCGGCCTGCGCCCAGCCGACCCCTGCCCCTCAGCCCGTGCAGCCCGCTGCGACCGCCGCGCCCGCGGCAACGGCTGCGCCCAAGGCCGCCGCGCCCGCGGCCGGTGAGATCAAGCTGTCGTTCATCTGCGACACCATCAATCAGGGCCACACGAAAGTGCGCGATGGATGGGCACAGAAGTTCAAGGAGAAATTCCCCAACGTCACCGTTGAGCATACGACCGTGCCCCAGGACTACAACACCAAGATCCAGACCCTCTTTGCCGCCGGGACGCCGCCCGATGCCTATCGCTACCTTCAGGAGGTGGTACCGATCGTGACGGTCGTCGCCAAGAACATGCATCTGCGTCTGGATGATTTCGTGAAGAAAGACAACTACGACCTGTCCGACTTCCGAAAGGATGCGGTGGCCTTGTATCAATGGGAAGGCGGACTCTATGCCTTGCCGCGCGACTATGGCAACCAGAATCTGTTCCTCAACCTGGACATCTTCGCCAAAGCCGGCATCGAACCGCCGCCCGTAGATTGGGCCGAGAAAAGCTTTACGTTCGAGAAGTTCCTGGAGATCGCCCAGAAGCTGACCATCCGCAAGGACAACAAGACCGAGCAGTGGGGCTTTCTGGTCAATCGCAGCTGGCGGCCGTGGGCATCGTGGGTTTACAATAACGGCGGCACAGTCGTCAAGCGCGATGACAAGGGGGTTGCCACGGCGATCGCCCTGGACGAGCCCGCCGCGGTCGAGGCGCTTCAATTCTTGCAAGATTTGATGTACAAGTACCAGGTAGCCCCGCGGCCGGATATCGAATCGGAGATGGGCGGCTTCGAGCTGTTCGCCAGCGGCAAAGTGGCGATGATGATCAATAATCCGTCGGCCGTCAACCAGTATCGCACCATTCAGGCGTTCAAGTGGGACATCGCAACCCTGCCCATCGGCAAGGCCAGCAAGCGCGGGACCGGCGGTGGCGGTACCGGTTGGGCTTCAGGCGCCGGCATCAAGAATCCTCAGATGGCATGGGAGTTCCTGAAATTCATCTCCAGCCCCGAGGCCGAGCTGGACGAGGTATCCGTCGGCGCCACGACGCCGTCTCGTGTATCCGTGGTGATGGGCGACAAGTTCCTCGATCCTACCAAGCCGCCGAAGAACGCTAAGGGCTTTGCTCAGGCGCAAGAATACGTGGTGCGCGATCCTGTCCATGTGCGCTGGCCGGAAGTCTTCCAGCGCATCGTCAATCCGAACATGGATCAGCTCTGGAGCAACGCCAAGCCGGCCGCCGAGGTCGTCAAGGCGATCAAGACGGAGGGAGATGCCCTCTTCGCGAAGGGGTAATATGAACGTCATCTTCATCATGTCCGACAGCTTCCGCTACGACAATCTGTCGTGCTACGGGCCGACGCCGGTCAAGACGCCAAACCTCGATCGCTTTGCCCAACAGGCTGTCGTCTTCGACAATGCTTATATCGGTTCCTTTCCCACTGTGCCCAACCGCCTGGACACGGTGAGCGGGCTGTTCAGCTTCACCCGCTATCAGTGGCAACCGCTGCCGCGCGAGATCATCACGTTGCCGCAGCTCCTGAGCGCCTCCGGCTTTACCACCCAGATGATCGTGGACACGCCGCATCTGATCGGCGAGGGGTTCAATTACTGCCGCGATTTCGACGGCTGGGAGTGGATTCGCGGCCAGGAGACCGATCGCTGGTCCACCGCGCCCAAGGAGGTGAAGCTGCCGGCCTCGCCGGCCAAGCTGCGCACGCCGGAGATCATCAAACGGCACTATCGGACCACCTCGTGGCGGCAAGGCGAGGAAGATTGCTTCGTGGCGCGTACCATGCAGGCCGCCTGCCGCTGGTTGGAGCGCAACCAGGATCAGGAGAAGTTCTTCTTGTGGGTAGATACCTTCGACCCGCACGAGCCGTGGGATCCGCCCAAGAAGTACGTGGACCTCTATGAGAAGGACTACGTCGGCGAGGAGCCCAACTATCCTCAGTATTGCTTCTGGCGCGATGTGATGAGCGAAGCGGAGCTCAATCACATCCGCGCGCTGTACATGGGCGAAGCAAGCCTGGTGGATCACTGGGTCGGCGTCCTGCTCGACAAGATAGATGAGCTGGGCATGGCCGAAGACACGGCCGTGATCTTCGTCAGCGATCACGGTTTCTTGTTCGGCGAACATGGCCATGTCGGCAAGTCGTACATCCGTGAGCTGAACGGCCGCATGTTCTATGAGGCGATCCCGATGTACGACGACATCCGCCGCATCCCGTTGATGATCCGCCTGCCGGGCGAGCGCGGAGGTCGCCACATCAAGGCGTTGGTGCAAACCCCCGACCTGATGCCGACGATCCTGGAACTGGCCGGGTTGGTCAATACGGAGACGATCGGCGGCCAGGCGCGCACGCAGGCGTTGCAGTGCGGCGTGTTCTACACGCAGAACTGGCAGTTCAAGCTGGACGCGATCCACGGTCGTTCGCTGGTGCCTTTGATCCGCGGCGATCTCGAGAAGACGCGCGACCTGGTCGTCTGTTCCAATACATTGATCCATCACACGCCGTTGCTGGCCAAGTGCGCGGTCGTGACCGAAGACGGCTGGTGCCTCCACTACTCGGGCGCATATACGGCCGAGAAAGCGACCGGTGGATTGGCCGGTGTGCAGTTAATTGACACGGCCGGCGCCAGGATTCCGACCGCACCGGCCCTCTACCATCTGCCGGACGATCCGAACGAGGAGCGCAACGTGCTCGAGGGCAACGAGGCGCTGGCGCGCGAGATCCATGCCCGCTATGTCCGCTTCCTCGAGGAGATCGGCACACCCGAGGAGCATCTGGCCGGCCGCCAAAACTTGTTCTGAAAACGCGGCGGGGAGGACCGTCCACGCGTTTCATCGCGGATGGGCCAGGCGAGCGTCCGCATGGCCCATCCGTGGATGGTCTGCCCGGCCCACAAGCTGTTGAGGAAAAGATATGCTGGTGAGAGGAGCTGCTGCTCCTGCCTTTGCGCTGGCGGCTACCGGGCCGCAATCCCCCCTGTTGCTCGCCCGGTTCGCCGGCCGACGCCTGGTATTGATCTTTCTGCCCAGCGCGCCATCGGACGATCTGATCGCGACGCTGGTCCGCTATGCCGGAGCCGGTTCGCAGTTCGCCGATCAGAGCGCAGACGTGGCGGCGATCTCTGCGCTGCCGATCGAGGAGCTGCGGGCCCTGGCGGACCGTCATGGCCTGGATTTCCCCCTCCTCAGCGATCCGAGACAAGATACGGCGACGGCTTACCAGGTCCGTTCATCGGACGGGCAGATCCGGCCGACGGTCTATCTCGTTGACGAGGAGGGCATGGTGGCCGCCGCTTTCGATCCGGAGCGCTATCCCAATTTGCCCGCGCCGGCGGCCGTCGTGCGCGCCTTGCGCCGTCTCAACGACGTCTTGCGCCCCGCGCCGCCCTCGGCCGACGATTGGCGGCTCGGTCCGGCCGATGCGCCGGTGACCCTCATTGAATACAGCGACTATCAGTGCCCGCATTGTCGGGCGTTGCATGGGCTATTGGAGCGGTTGAAGGAAGCATACGGCACCAAGCTCTCGGTGATCCATCGCCATCTGCCGCTGCGTCATACGCATCCGATGGCCCAGCTTGCCGCGGAGGCTGCGGAAGCGGCCGGCGCGCAAGGCCGGTTTTGGCCCATGCATCAGCGCCTGTTCGCGGCCGGCGACGAGTTGACGCGCGAGCGCGTGCTCGCCATTGCGGCCGACCTGGGGCTTGATATGGAGCGCTTTGTGGCCGATCTGGACGGTCGCGTGTACGAGCCGGCCGTCAACGAGGATTTCAAGCGTGCCGTGGCCGCGGGCATCAAGCTGCCGCCGACGCTGTTCATCAACGGCGTCCTGTTCGAGGGCCCACGCACGGAGCAGGGATTGCGCGAGCACATCGAGGCTCTCTTGGCGACACCTTCAGCATAGCCCATGGGCGTGCGAACGGCGAACAGTGGCCTCCCATTCGCGATTTGACAGGTCAGACGACCTATGCTATACTCTGGCCAAGTTCAACTAAGGAATCCGGTAGACATATGTACCGCTCGGGCCTGATTATCCTCTCGCTTGTTGCGCTCCTTGTCATCAAGGAGCCGTAACGCGTCGGGAGAAACCAGGCCAGGGATCCGAGCCAAAGAAGATTCAGAGACTTGCCATAGGGGCCTCCCGACCAGGGAGGCCCTTTTTGTTAGCCCGATCATGCGCGCGAAGAGGGTGCCAGGCAGGCAACCTCGCAGGCTAAGACGCCTTCGCCGATCCCCGGTGGGGGATGTGCGAACGGCGTTTTTGTTTTTTCGGATATTTCAAGGAGGGATTCATGAAAAGGACCGGCGCTCAAATCGTGTGGGAGAGCTTGCTGCGCGAGGGGGTTCGCGTGGTCTTCGGTTACCCGGGCGGCGCGATCATGCCCGTTTACGACGCGCTGCTCGATTACCCCGATGTCCACCACGTCCTGGTGCGGCATGAAGAGAACGCCGCCTTCGCGGCGGGCGGCTTTGCGCGGGCCAGCGGCAAGGTGGGCGTGTGCATGGCCACCTCCGGGCCGGGCGCCACCAACCTCGTCACCGGCCTGGCCGACGCGATGCTCGATTCGGTGCCGGTGGTCGCCATCACCGGCCAGGTGGCATCGGCCTTCGTCGGATCGGACGCATTTCAGGAGACCGATGTGACCGGCGTGACCCTGCCGGTGACCAAGCACAACTACTTGGTCAAGAACGTGGCCGAGCTGCCCCAGGTGATGAAAGAGGCGTTCTACATCGCGCGCAGCGGCCGGCCCGGCCCCGTGCTCGTGGACATCTGCAAGGATGTCCAGTTCGCGGCGACCGAATTCGACTACGACGCGATCAAGGTGCGCCTGCCGGGCTATCAGCCCCGGACGCGTGGCGCCGATCAGTTGATCGAGCTGGCCGCTGCTTATATCAACGAAGCGAAGCGTCCCGTCATCCTGGCCGGCCACGGCATCATCCTCTCCGGCGCGCACGATGAGCTGCGCCGGCTGGCCGAACAGGGCAACATCCCCATCTCCACCACCCTGCTCGGCATCGGCAGCATCCCCGAATCGCATCCGCTCAACCTCCGCATGATGGGCATGCACGGCGAGGCCTGGGCCAACCACGCCATTCAATCGGCCGATCTGCTTATCGCCCTGGGGATGCGCTTCGACGACCGCGTGACCGGCAACCTGAGCTCCTATGCTAAAAACGCCAAAGTCATCCATGTGGACATTGACCCGGCCGAGATCAACAAGAACGTGTTGGCCGATGTCGGGATCGTGGGCGACGTGAAGGCCGTGCTCCAGCAGCTCCTGCCGCGGATCGAGTATCGCGAGCGCCGGGAGTGGTTCGACCAGATCGCATCGTGGCAACAGGAAGCGCGCATGCGCGACATCATGACGCAACAGAACCACGCGCTCCACGTGCCGTTCGTGCTCAGCGAGATCCAGCGCCAGATCGAGCCGGAGCGGGTGACGGTGGTCACCGACGTGGGCCAACATCAGATGTGGACGGCCCAATACTTCCGCACCGTGCGCAAGAACGGCCTGCTCACCTCGGGCGGCCTGGGCGCCATGGGCTTCGGCATCCCGACGGCCATCGGCGCCAGCTTCGCCCGGCCCGACGACGAGATCTGGGCCATCGTGGGCGACGGCGGCTTTCAGATGAGCCTGCCCGAGCTGGCCACCATCATGCAGGAGCAGCGGCCGATCAAGATCGCGGTCATGCGCAACGGCTACCTGGGCATGGTGCGCCAGTGGCAGGAGCTGATCCACAACCATCGCTACTCGGAGGTGAACATCTCCAGCCCCGACCTGTTGAAGGTGGCGGCCGCCTACGGCATGATGGGCATGCGCGCCGAGCGGCCCGAAGAGGTGGCCGAGGTGATCGCGGAAGCTCGTTCGCATCCCGGCCCCGTGCTGATGGATTTCGTGGTGGAGCAAGAGGTCAACGTGTATCCCATGGTGAAGCCGGGACAGGCGCTGCACGAAATGGTGCGCCGTCCCTTGAGCAACGTGGGCGCCCAACGCTCGTGACCCCGGAAAGGAACTTGCGATGACTCTGGTAGATTACACAAAAGCGGATGCCCAGAAATCCACCCACGTGCTGGTGGCCCTGGTCGAAAACAAGCCCGGCGTCCTGACGCGCGTGGCCAGCCTCTTTCGCCGACGCGGCTTCAACATCGAGAGCCTGACGGTCGGCCATACCGACAACCCCGACATCTCGCGCATGACCATCGTGGTAGATACCAGCAAGACGAACGCCGCGCTGGTGGCCAACAACCTCTTCAAGCTGGTCAATGTCATAGACGTGCAGGACGTGACCCGCGAGCCGATCGTGAGCCGCGATCTGGCGCTGATCAAGGTGCGCACGGACAATCGCACCTTGTTCGAGATCAACCAGCTCGTGGACATCTATCGGGCGAAGGTGGTGGACATCTGTCCCGAGTCGGTGATCATCGAGGTCACCGGGCCGGAATCGAAGATCGAATCCATCGTGGGGATGCTGAAACCTTACGGCATCCTGGAGATGGTGCGCACGGGCCTGGTGGCCATGGTGCGCGGCTCCGGCTATTTTTCGGGCCTGCCGCCCGCGGAGGAAAACGGGAACGGCAACCACAACGGCAACGGTTCGGGCATGGCCATCTACGAGGCGTGATTTCCATTATCCATTAGGGTTACAAGGAGCAATCTCATGGCAAAGATCTTCTACGATCAGGATGCGGACCTCAATGTGCTTGCGGGCAAAAAGATCGCGGTCATCGGCTTCGGCAGCCAGGGACACGCGCACGCGTTGAACCTGAAGGATTCGGGCGCGGACGTGCGCGTGGGCCTGTACCCGGGCAGCAAGTCGTGGGCCAAGGCCGAGGCGGCCGGCCTGCGCGTGTTGCCGGTCGCCGAGGCGTGCGCGGAGGCGGATGCCATCATGATGCTGGTGCCCGACACGGCCCAGCCGCAGATCTATCGCGAGTCGGTGGCGCCGCACCTGGCCCCGGGCAAGACGCTGATGTTTGCCCACGGCTTCAACATCCGCTACGGCCAGATCGTGCCGCCCGACTACGTGGACGTGAGCATGGTGGCGCCGAAGGCGCCGGGCCATCGCGTGCGCGAGCTGTTCAAGGAAGGGGTCGGCACGCCGTGCCTGGTGGCGGTGCAGCAGGATGCCAGCGGCCAGGCGTGGCCCTTCGCCCTGGCCTATGCCAAGGGGATCGGCGGCACGCGCGCCGGCGTGATCCAGACGACCTTCACCGAGGAGACCGAGACGGACCTCTTCGGCGAGCAGGCCGTGCTGTGCGGCGGGGTCAGCGCGCTGGTGGAAGCGGGCTTCAACACGCTGGTCGAGGCCGGCTATCAGCCGGAGATCGCCTACTTCGAATGCCTGCACGAGTTGAAGCTGATCGTGGACCTGATGTACCAGGGCGGGTTGAGCTACATGCGCTACTCCGTCTCCGACACGGCCGAACACGGCGACTACACGGCCGGGCCGAAGATCATCACCGACGAGACGCGCGCGGCCATGAAGCGCATCCTCGCCGACATCCAGAGCGGCGCCTACGCCGAAGAGTGGATCGAAGAGAACGCCAACGGCCGGCCGAACTTCAACCGCTGGCGGCAGGAAAAGATGAATTCCCAGATCGAACAGGTGGGCAAGGAACTGCGCCGCATGATGCCGTGGCTGAACCCGAAGGAGGTCAAGCCGGGCGAAGGGGGCGCGTAAGGAGTCATCATGAACGATCCAGACGTTGTTCGTATCTTCGACACTACGCTGCGCGATGGAGAGCAGTCGCCGGGCGCGACGTTGAACATCGAAGAGAAGCTGGAGATCGCCCGGCAGTTGGCCCGGATGCGGGTGGATATCATCGAGGCGGGGTTCCCCATCGCCTCGCCGGGGGATTACGAGGCGGTGCGCCGCGTGGCCGAGGACGTGGGCCGCGCGGCCGATGCGCCGATCATCGCGGGCCTGGCCCGCGCCAACAAGACCGACATAGATCGGGCGTGGGATGCCGTGCGCCCCGCCCGTCGCCCCCGCATCCATACCTTCATTGCCACCTCTGACATCCACCTGCAACACAAGCTCAGGATCTCGCGCGAGGAATGCCTGGCCCGCACGGCCGAGATGGTCGCGTATGCCCGCAACCTGTGCGAGGACGTCGAGTTTTCGCCCGAAGATGCAGGGCGTTCCGATCCGGAGTTCCTGTACCAGGTGCTGGAGGTGGCGATCAAGGCCGGCGCGACCACCCTGAACATCCCCGACACGGTGGGCTACACCACGCCGGAGGAGTTCGGCGCGCTGATCGCCGGCATCCGACAGAACGTGCCGGGCGCCGATCGGGTGATCATCTCCGCGCACTGCCACGACGACCTGGGCCTGGCGACCGCCAACACCCTGGCCGCCATCCGCAACGGCGCGCGGCAGGTCGAGGTGACGGTCAACGGCATCGGCGAGCGGGCCGGCAACACCTCGCTCGAAGAGGTGGTGATGGCGCTGCACACCCGGCCGCAGGTCTACGGCGTGCGGACGAACATAGACACCACGCAGATCGCGCGCATCAGCCGCCTGGTGAGCGCCTACACCGGCATCCCGGTGCAGCCGAACAAGGCGATCGTCGGCGCGAACGCCTTCGCGCACGAGGCCGGCATCCACCAGGACGGCCTGCTCAAGAACCCGCTCACCTACGAGATCATGCGGCCCGAAACCATCGGCCTGACCGAGAGCAAGCTGGTGTTGGGCAAGCACAGCGGCCGCCATGCGTTCCAAAGCAAGGTGCGCGCCCTGGGCTACGACCTGAGCCAGGAGGACCTGAATCGCGTCTTCGAGCGCTTCAAGGAGCTGTGCGACACCAAGAAGATCGTGGCCGATGCCGACATCGAAGCGATCATCAACGACGAGATCTATCAGCCGATGGAGCTCTGGCGGCTGGAGCATGTGCAGGTGTCGTGCGGCAGCGGCCTGCGGCCCACGGCCACCGTGCGCCTGCGCGGGCCCGACGGCGTGGTGCGCGAGGATGCCGCCCTGGGCACCGGGCCGGTGGACTCGGTCTATCGGGCCATCAACCGCATCGTGCAGGTGCCCAACGAGCTGACCGAGTTCAGCATCAAGGCGGTCACCGAGGGCATAGATGCCGTGGGCGAGGTGACGATCCGCATCGAGCCGACCAACACCACCAACGGCAACGCACACGCCGATCCCACCCTCACCCAGACCGGACCGCGGCGTCGCACCTACAGCGGCCACGGCGCGGATCAGGACATCATCGTCGCCAGCGCCAAGGCCTATATGAGCGCGTTGAACAAGATGTTGACGGTGATAAAGGCGGAGAGGCAAGGAGAACCCAGTCGCTGATGGACTGGTGCGGTGGGATACCGGTGGCCTGTTCCGGGTCTGCTACTCTACCGGTGTGCCGACCGCTTCAAGCAGGCTGAGAAACCTGCCAACCTTGACAATTTGGATACCGGCGTAACTGCCCAGGGCGAGCAGATCAAGGTCTTGCGAGACGATGTAGTCGCAATGGCCGTCGAGCGCGCACTCGATGAACTTGTTGTCATCCGGGTCGCGCTCGACAACGTTGAGTAGACTGCGTGTTTGAATCACTTCGCACAGCCAGACGAGGCGCAACCACCACCCGTAAGTCACATCATCGGGAAGTCTGAAGTAGCTACGAAGAACCCTGACGAGCTCGTGGAGAATGGAATAGGAAAGGACCGGTGCGTATTCGTTGGCCTCGGCGCGAAGAAGTATCTGGTGGGCAGCTTTGTGGCGCACGATCGCGCTGCTCCACACGTTGGTATCCAACACAGCGCGTATCAAGGCATGCCTCGATCTGGGGCGGCGTGTCTTGTGGCTTGAACGGCTTCACTTACGATCTCTTCCAGTTGCTCATCGGTGAGCGTATCGTAATCCAGGCCGCGTTCTTTCAGCCAAACACGCATGTGTGCTTCGGTGCGGTATTCGAGATCACGGATCGCTGCCTCGGCTCCCAGTTGGGCATAGCGCTGCTCGACTTCTCGGACTGCCAGGGCGGCACGTGCGAGTTCGGCTGCAGAGGCGCCGCTGTCACGCAGCATGTCGAGATACGCGCGACCGGCTTCAGAAAGGTCGGGGCTGGTCTGAAGTGATTTGGCATAGCTAACGACCAGCCACTTATCCCGGGGTGAAAGTTTTTCAGTTACAGAGACCAGTTCGCGTTCAAGTGAGATATCCATCGAACCACTCCATGCGCGCACGATTGATCTATCAACTGAACACGATTATAGGTCACGCGCCCTGGCTTGTCAATGCGTTGTCAGCATAATTGGGCCATCGGCATCAAAAACCTAAAGATGAGGAGCCTCATGGTTCGTACCTTGTTCGACAAAATCTGGGAGAGCCACGTCGTCGCGGAAGAGCCGGGGAGCCCGGCCATCCTCTATATTGACCTGCACCTGGTGCACGAGGTCACCTCGCCGCAGGCGTTCGCCGGCTTGCGCGAGCGCGGCCTGAAGGTGCGCCGGCCCGACAAGACGGTCGCGACCGTGGATCACAGCATCCCGACCCACGATCGTGCGTTGCCGATCCAGGACGCGCAGGCGGCCAGGCAGCTCGCGCAGATGGAGATCAACGCCCGCGAGTTCGGCATCCCGCTCTACGGCATCGGCAGCGACCACCAGGGGATCGTCCATGTGATCGGCCCCGAGCTAGGGTTGACGCAGCCGGGCATGACCATCGTCTGCGGCGACAGCCACACGGCCACCCACGGCGCGTTCGGCGCGCTGGCGTTCGGCATCGGCACCAGCGAGGTGGAGCATGTGCTCGCCACGCAATGCCTGCTGCAATCCCGGCCCAAGACGTTGCAAGTGCGCATAGAAGGTCAGCTCCGGCGAGGCGTCTCGGCCAAGGACATCATCCTGGCGCTGATCGCCCGCATCGGCATCGGCGGCGGCACCGGCCATGTGATCGAGTATACCGGTTCGGCCATCCGCAGCCTCTCGATGGAAGGCCGCATGACGATCTGCAACATGAGCATCGAGGCGGGCGCGCGCGCCGGCCTGGTGGCGCCGGATGACACGACCTTCGAGTATCTGGCCGGTCGGCCGTTCGCGCCGCAGGGCGCGGCGTGGGATGCGGCCGTGGCGCGCTGGCGCCAGCTCCCCACCGACGACGGCGCCATCTACGACAAGACGGTGACCCTCGACGCCTCGGCCCTGGAGCCGATGATCACCTACGGCACCAATCCGGGCATGGCCATCCCCATCACCGGCCGCGTGCCCGATCCGGCTCAGGCGGCCGATCCGGCCCAGCGCCGGGCGCTCGACAAGGCGCTGGCGTATATGGCGCTGCGGCCCGGCGAGCCGCTCCTGGGCCATCCGATAGATGTCGTCTTCATCGGCAGTTGCACCAACGGCCGGCTCTCCGATCTGCGGGCCGCGGCCCAGATCCTGGCGGGCCGGCGGGTCCACCCGGCCGTGCGCGTCCTGGTGGTGCCCGGCTCTCAAAAGGTTAAGGCCGAGGCCGAGGCCGAGCGGCTGGATGTGATCTTCAAAGAAGCGGGCTGCGAGTGGCGGGAGCCGGGGTGCAGCATGTGCATCGCGATGAACGGCGATCAGCTCATGCCGGGGCAATACGCGGTGAGCACCTCCAACCGCAACTTCGAGGGCCGCCAGGGGCCGGGCGGCCGCACCTTCCTGGCCAGCCCGCTGACCGCGGCCGCCAGCGCCGTGGCCGGCGCAATCGCAGATCCGAGGACATTGTCATGGAACCATTCACCGTATTGACCAGCCGCGTCGTCGTGTTGCCCCTGGAGAACATAGATACCGATCAGATCATCCCGGCGCGCTTCTTGAAGGCGACCGACAAGGCCGGCATGGGCGATCATCTCTTCGCGGATTGGCGCTACGACCGGGATGGCAATCCGCGGCCCGATTTCGTCTTGAACCGGCCCGAAAGCCGCGGCGCGCAGATCCTGCTGGCGGGCGATAACTTCGGCTGCGGCAGCTCGCGCGAGCATGCGCCGTGGGCGTTGATGGGCTTCGGCTTCCGCGCGGTGATCAGCACGTCGTTCGCCGACATCTTCCGCAACAACGCGCTGAAGAACGGCCTGCTGCCGGTGATCGTGGATGCCGACACGCATCGGTGCCTGCTCGACCTGCTGAGCGCCGACCCGGCCGCCACCGTCACCGTGGACCTTTTCAGCCAGACACTGCACCTGCCCGACGGCAGTCGCGTCGCCTTCCCGATCGACGGCTTCAGCAAGAATTGCCTGCTGGAGGGCGTGGATCAACTGGGCTACCTGCTCAAGCGCGCGGCGCTCATCGAAGCCTACGAGGCTTCGCATCCGGCGCCGGTGGTGACGGTGCGGGAGTAGATATCAGTAATGAATGTCATCGGCCAATGTGATAGGAGGTCTATCTGGGCGACGTCGGCCGCTGCGCGCGGCTTTGTCGCCCAGGGTATCGGGCGCCCGCTGTGAGGGGGGCGGGCCGGCCATCCGAGCGCCTTGCCGAAGCCGGAGCCGGCTCACTCAACAACCGCTCTCCCAATTTACCAATCTACCAATCTACCATATTCAGGAGCGCCCGATGACTCAAATCGCGATCTACGATACCACCCTCCGCGATGGCAGCCAGGCGGAGGGGATCTCCTATTCCTTGCAAGGCAAACTGCGCATCGCGCAGAAACTCGACGAGCTGGGCGTCCCCTACATCGAAGGGGGGTGGCCCGGCTCCAACGTCAAAGACGCGGAGTTCTTCCAGCGCGCCCGCGATCTGCCCCTGAAGCAGGCGCGCATCGCCGCGTTCGGCAGCACGCGCAAGGCCGGCGTGTCGTGCGAGGCCGACCCGCAGATCGCCATGTTGCTCGACGCCGGCACGCCGGTGGTCACCATCTTCGGCAAGACATGGGACCTGCACGTCCTGCGCGTGCTGGAGACCACCCTGGACGAAAACCTGGCGATGATCCGCGAGAGCGTGGCCTATCTGCGCGCGGCCGGCCGCCAGGTGTTCTACGACGCCGAACACTTCTTCGACGGCTACAAGGCCAATCCGGCCTATGCGCTGGCCACCCTGCGCGCGGCTTACGAGGCCGGCGCCGATGCGATCGTGCTTTGCGATACCAACGGCGGCACGTTGCCGTGGGAGGTGGAAGAGGCGGTGCGCGCGGTGCGGGCCGACCTGGCGGCGCACGCGCAGGCCACCGGCCTGCCGGCCGTGCAATTGGGCATCCATACCCACGAGGATTCCGGCGTGGCCGTGGCGAATGCCCTGGCGGCCGTGCGCGCCGGCTGCACTCATGTGCAGGGCACCATCAACGGTTACGGCGAACGGGTGGGCAATTGCAACCTGTGCGCCGTGATCCCGGACCTCGAACTGAAGATGGGCTATCGGTGCCTGCCCGAGGGCCAGTTGCGCCGTCTGACCGAAGTGGCCAACTTCGTCGCCGAAACCGCCAACCGCGCGCCCGACCCGCGGCAGCCGTTCGTCGGCGCCAGCGCCTTCGCGCACAAGGGCGGCGTGCACGTCTCGGCCATCATGAAGGCCGAAGAGAGTTACCAGCACATTGATCCCGCGCTGGTGGGCAACCAGAAGCGCGTCCTGGTGAGCGAGCTTTCGGGCCGCAGCAACCTGATCTACAAGCTCCAGGAATTCGGCGTGGACGCGAGCAAGGAGGAAGTGCGCCAGGTGTTGGCCCAGGTGAAAGAGCTGGAGAGCCAGGGCTTCTACTTCGAGGGCGCCGAAGCCTCGGTGGCGTTGATGCTCCATCGCCTGAAGCCGGATTATCGCCGGCCCTTCGAGCTGATTGACTTCATGGTGGTCGTGGAGCATCGCCAGGGCCGCGGCCTGCTCGCCGAGGCGACCGTCAAGGTGCGCGTGGGCGACGCGGTCGTGCACACCGTGGCCGAGGGCAACGGCCCCGTGCACGCGCTCGACCGGGCGCTGCGCAAGGCGCTCCTGCCGCACTATCCGCGCCTGGCCGACGTGCAACTGGTGGACTACCAGGTCCGCATCCTCGACAGCGAAGCTGCCACCGGCGCGATCACTCGCGTCACCATCGAGACGCGCAACGGCCATCAATCGTGGAGCACCGTCGGCTGCTCGTCGAACATCATCGAATCGTCCTGGCAGGCGCTGACCGACAGCATGGAATACGCCCTGATCGGCAACGGCGCCTGAATACCCGCTATCCCTATCCGATCTTCTCTTGAGGAATCATGCAAGCCAAAATCACCCTTCTCCCCGGCGACGGCATCGGCCCCGAGGTGGTGGCCGAGGGCGTCAAGGTGTTGAAAGCCGTGGCCGATCGTTTCGGCCACACGTTTGAGTTCTCGGAACAGCTTGTCGGCGGCATCGCCATTGATGAGACCGGCCATCCGCTGCCGGATGAGACCCTGGCGGCCTGTCGCGCCGGCGACGCGGTGTTGTTGGGCGCGGTGGGCGGCCCGAGGTGGAGCGACCCGCGCGCGGCCGTGCGGCCGGAACAGGGGCTGTTGGGCCTGCGCGGCGGGTTGGGCCTCTTCGCCAACCTGCGGCCGGTGAAGGTCTATCCCGCATTGGTCGGCGCATCCACCCTCAAGCCCGAGGTCGTTTCGGCCGTGGACATGATCATCGTGCGCGAGCTGACCGGCGGCCTCTACTTCGGCAAGCCGCAGGGCCGGCAGGACACGCCCCAGGGCCGCGCCGCGGTGGACACGCTGTATTACACCGAGGCGGAGATCGAGCGGCTGATGCGCGTGGCCTTCGAGCTGGCGCGCGGCCGGCGCAAGAAGGTCACCTCGGTGGACAAGGCGAACGTGCTCGCCTCTTCGCGGCTGTGGCGCGAAGTGGCCCACGAGGTGGCGCGCGATTACCCCGATGTGGTGCTCGAGGACATCCTGGTGGATGCCTGCGCGATGTACCTGGTGCGCCGGCCGGCCGACTTCGACGTGATCGCCACCGAGAACATGTTCGGCGACATCCTCTCGGATGAGGCCGCCATGCTGGCCGGCAGCATGGGCATGTTGCCGTCCGCGTCGCTGGGCGACCTAACCCCCCGGCCCCCTTCCCTACCAGGGAAGGGGGAGCACTCCTCTCCTCCCCTCATAGGGGAGGGGTTGGGGGAGAGGTCGGACCTAACCCCCCCGCCCCCTTCCCTGCCAGGGAAGGGGGAGACGGACTCCCCTCCCCTCGCAGGGGAGGGGTTGGGGGAGAGGTCAGAGGGGTCGGGGGAGAGGTGGGAGCGGTCGCTCCGTTTCGGCCTCTACGAACCGATCCACGGCAGCGCGCCCGATATCGCCGGGCAGGGCATCGCCAACCCGCTGGCGACGATCCTGAGCTGCGCCATGATGTTGCGCTGGTCGTTCGGCCTGGAACGCGAGGCCGCAGCCGTCGAGGCGGCCGTCGAGGCGGTGCTGGCGGCCGGCTATCGCTGCCGCGACATCGCGACCCCCGGCGGCATCGTCGTGGGCACGGCCGAGATGGGCGACCGCGTGGCCGAGCGGATCGCGGCCTGATTCATGTTTGACCGCAAATCTGAAGAGGGAGAATCCGATGAGCGTTGTTTTGAACCAGGAACAGAGCGAGAAGGCCCCCATTCGGGGCCTCGAAGGGGTGGTGGCGGCCGACACGAGCGTGTCTTACGTGGACGGCATCCACGGCCGGCTCCTCTACCAGGGCTACGACATCCACGACCTGGCGGAGCAGACGACCTTCGCCGAGGTGGTGTTCCTGCTCTGGTACGGCCGGCTGCCGACCCGCGCCGAGCACGATCGCTTCAGCGCCGAGCTGGTGGCCGAGATGCGCCTGCCGAGCCAGGTGCTCGAAATGCTGAAGCTGACCCCGCCCAACAGCCATCCGATGGCCGTCCTGCGCACGGCCGTCAGCATGCTGGCGAACTTCGATCCCGACGTGGAGAACATGTCGGTCGAGGCGAACTGGCGCAAGGCCAAACGGCTGATGGCGCAGGTGCCCACCATCATCGCCGACCTGCATCGCATCCGCACCGGCCAGCCGGTCCTCTCGCCCGACCCGAACTTCGGCCTGTCGGCGAACTTCCTGTACATGTTGCGCGGCACGCCGCCCACGCCGCTGGAGAGCGAGGCGATGCGCGTGCTCATGGTGCTCCACGCCGACCACGAGCTGAACGCCAGCACCTTCGCCGCGCGCGTCGTCGCCAGCACGCTGAGCGACATGCACTCCGCGCTGGCCGCCGCGCTCGGCGCGCTCAAGGGGCCGCTGCACGGCGGGGCCAACCAGCGCGTCATGGAGATGATCCTGGACATCCCCAACGTGGAGATGGTGCAATCGTACATCGCGGGCATGTTGGAGAACAAGAAGCGCATCATGGGCTTCGGACATCGCGTCTATCGCACCGAGGACCCGCGCACCCCCCACCTGCGCGCCTATTCGGAGAAGCTGTGCAAATCCCGCAACCAGGGACATCTGTACGAGATCTCCCGGCGCATCGAGCAGGCGGTGATGGAGGCCAAGGGGATTTACCCCAACGTGGACTTCTATTCGGCCACCGTCCAACATGCCCTGGGCATCCCGCCCGAGTACTTCACGGCCGTCTTCGCGGCCGCGCGCACGGCCGGCTGGATCGCGCACATCATGGAGCAATACGCCGACAACCGGCTCATCCGGCCGACCTCGCGCTACGTCGGCGAGATGGGCCTGCCGTTCCTGCCGATGGATCAGAGAGGATAAACACCATGAGCAATACTTCCCGTCCCATGCGTTCCGACATGGTCAAGAAGGGCTTCGAGCGCGCGCCGCACCGCTCGTTGCTGCGCGCTACCGGCGCCATTCAGAGCGACGACGACTTCAACAAGCCGTTCATCGCCATCGCCAACTCGTACACCGACATCGTGCCCGGGCACGCGCACCTGAACGCGTTCGGCGAGATCGTGCGCCAGGCCGTGCGGGCAGCCGGCGGCGTGCCGTTCATGTTCCACACCATCGGCGTGGACGATGGCATCGCGATGGGCCACGTGGGCATGAAGTACAGCCTGGCGAGCCGCGAGCTGATCGCCGACGCGGTGGAGACGATGGTGGCGGCCCATCACTTCGACGGCCTGATCTGCATCCCCAACTGCGACAAGATCGTGCCGGGGATGCTGATGGCCGCCATGCGCCTGAACATCCCCACCATCTTCGTCAGCGGCGGGCCGATGAAGGCGGGCGTCACCCCCGCGGGCAAGGTCGTGGACCTGATCTCGGTCTTCGAGGGGGTCGGCGCGTACAAAGCGGGCAAGATCGGCGATCGGGAGCTGCGCGAGCTGGAGGAGTTCGGCTGTCCCACCTGCGGCTCGTGCTCGGGCATGTTCACCGCCAACTCGATGAACTGCCTGTGCGAGGCGTTGGGCATGGCGTTGCCGGGCAACGGCACCATCCTGGCCGTAGACCCGCGCCGCGAGGAGCTGGCCCGCGCGGCCGGCCGCCAGATCATGAAGCTCATCGAAATGGACCTGAAGCCGCGCGACATCGTCACCGCGCAGGCCATTGACAACGCGTTCGCGCTCGACATGGCCATGGGCGGCTCGACCAACACCGTGTTGCACACCCTGGCGCTGGCGCACGAGGCCGGCGTGGACTACCCTCTCGGCCGGCTGAACGAGGTGGCCGCGCGGGTGCCCAACATCTGCAAGGTATCGCCCTCTTCGGCCTATCACCTGGAGGATGTGGACCGGGCCGGCGGCGTGTCGGCCATCCTGTGGGAGCTGTCCAAGCGGCCGGGCATCCTGCACACCGACGCGCTCACCGTGACCGGCAAGACGCTGTTGGAGAACGTGCGGGGCGCGGAAAGCCGGGACCGGGCGTGCATCCGGCCGCTCGATGATCCGTACAGCGAACACGGCGGGTTGGCCGTGCTGTTCGGCAACCTGGCGCCCGAAGGCGCGGTGGTGAAGACGGCCGGCGTCTTGCCCGAGATGTTGCGCCACCGCGGGCCGGCCGTGGTGTTCGATTCGCACGACGAGGCGAACGCCGGCATCCTGAGCGGCCGGGTGAAGCCGGGCGACGTGGTGGTGATCCGCTACGAGGGGCCGAAGGGCGGGCCCGGGATGCAGGAGATGCTGGCGCCCACGTCGAACATCATGGGCATGGGGTTGGGCGGCTCGGTCGCGTTGATCACCGATGGCCGGTTCAGCGGCGGCACGCGCGGCGCGTGCGTGGGACACGTCTCGCCCGAGGCGGCCGCGGGCGGCCCCATCGGCCTGATCCGCGACGGCGACATGATCACGCTCGACATCCCCGGCCGGCGGCTCGACGTGGACGTCTCGGACGAGGAGTTTGCCCGGCGCCGGGCCACCTGGCAGCCGGTGCGCCGCGAGCTGTCCGGCTGGCTCAAGCGCTACGCGGCGATGGTCACTTCGGGGAGCCGGGGCGCGGTGCTCGCGGCCTGATAGCCTGTTGGCCGTCGGGACGCACGGAGCGCGTTGCGCGCCTCCGCTTTGGCTTGCGAGGACACGTCCCCGCTTTGGGAGCGCAAGCGGCGCGGGAGCGCCGCAGTCCAAAATCTATGTAGAGGAGACGCAAGATGGTTCTTACCCCTCAGCAGCGCGAGGCGCTGCGCAACAAGGCCGCGCGCCGCGTGGTCGGACTGGCCGGCTCGGCCACCGTCTCGGTCATGGACAAGGCGCGCCGCCTGAAGGCCGAAGGCCGTTCGGTGGTGGATCTGAGCGGCGGGGATCCCGATTTCCCGACCGCGCCGCACGTGACCGAGGCCGCGATCCGCTCGTTGCAGAACGGCTTCACGCATTACACTCCCAGCCGCGGCATCCCGGAACTGCTCAAGGCGATTGCCCGCAAGCTGGCCGACGAGAACGGCGTCCGCTATGAGCCGGCCCGCGAGATCATCGTGATGCCCGGCGCCAAGCAGGCGCTCTTCGTCGCGGCGCAGGCCTTGCTCGATCCGGGGGACGAGATGATCCTCTTCAGCCCGGCCTGGGTGTCTTACGAGCCGTGCGCGGCGCTGGCCGGCGCGCAGACCGTCTACGTGCCGATGAACATGGGCACCACGCCGGCGCAACTCAAGGCCGACCTGGCCTCGGCCATCTCGCCCCGCACCAAGCTGGCGATCGTCAATACCCCCAACAATCCCACCGGCCAGGTGTGGAGCCGGGCGCATCTCCAGGTGGTGGCCGAGGCCGCGCAGGCGCACGATTTTCTGGTCTTATCGGACGAGATCTACGAGAAGCTGATCTACGACGGCGAGGAGCACGTGTCCATCGCCAGCTTTCCGGGCATGTGGGAGCGCACGCTGATCCTCAACGGCCTCAGCAAGAGCCATGCCATGACCGGCTGGCGGTTGGGTTACATCGCGGGGCCCGAGCCGCTCATCTCCGAGATGTTGAAGATCCACCAGCACTCTTCGACGTGCGCGTCCTCGTTCGTGCAAGAGGCCGCGGTGGCCGCGCTGAACGGCCCGCAGGAGTATACCGACTACATGATCGGTCGCTACAAGGCCCGGCGCGACCGCCTGGTGGAGGCGCTGAACGCCATCCCCGGCATCCGGTGCGACCTGCCGCAGGGCGCGTTCTATGCGTTCCCGAACATTGCCGGCACCGGCCTCTCGTCGCTGGAGTTCGCCGACCGCCTCCTGGACGCCGAAGCGGTGGCCGTCACCCCCGGCGATGCCTTCGGGCCGGGCGGCGAGGGATATGTGCGGCTCTCGTATGCCAATTCGGACGAGATGCTGGAAGAAGGCGCGCGGCGCATCAAGCGCTTTGTGGACAGCTTGCAGGACTGAGCGTGCGCCGCTCGCGCGGCCGGCCTGGCGCGCGGCGTTGCGCGCCGGCGGAAGCGCGGCCGTCTCCGCCGCGGGGATGCGGAGTGGAGGGGGTCAACGCAGCGGTCGGCTCAGCCGCCCCACGCGCCGTGATAGTAGCGCCATTCCGGGTCCTGCCATTCGGGATGCATCACCGAACGTTCGGCCTGGGTGGATTGCGTCGCGGCGGCCGCCGCGTACGTGAATTCCTGGCGGGGTTCGGGCCGCGCGCTGTCGGCGCTGTTGCCGCGCATGTGGCTTGGGGCAGCGAAAACCGGTTCTGTGCGATAGGCGTTCATGGATTTGCTCCTCGGTGTAAAAATAACAGGCGCCTTGCAGACGTGCAACATGTGCATCCACAAGGCGCCATTGCCTGAAATAAAACGGGCCTCCCGCTTGGGAGGCCCGTTGTTTTTGATTTCGGTTATGCTGTGTTCATCCTGGCGTGACCCTGGCCGGCTGCCTCCCAAGCGGTAATGGCTCCTCGATAATGAGGAGCGCAATAAGCGAGAGGACGATAAGCTCGAACAGGGCGACCATTTAGATCCCTTGCTTCGGGAAAGTAGCCAACTAAACTATAGCACGACCGGGCCGAATTGTCAAATGCGATTTGTCGGCCACCACTGTTCCAGCAGCCGGCGCAGGTCGTTCTGGATGATCGGCTTGCTGATATAGTCGTCCATGCCGGCGGCCAGGCAACGCTCGCGGTCGCGCTCCATGGCGTTGGCGGTGAGCGCGATGATGGGGATGTGCCGGCCGGTCGTCAGCTCGATCTGGCGGATCGCGTGCGTGGCGCTGAAGCCGTCCATCTCCGGCATCTGGACGTCCATCAGGATCAGCCCGTAGCGGTCGGGCGTTGCGGCATACGCCTCCACGGCCGCGCGGCCGGTCTCCACATGTTGGACGTGATAGCCCAGTCGGTTGAGCTGCAGCTCGATGACCATGGCGTTCGCCGGATTGTCTTCCGCCACCAGGATGGCCCGACCGTTGCCTGCTCGTTGTTCCTTCTCCGCCGCGACCTCCTGCCGCGCGGCCTGTTCCGAGCCATCGCGGCGGCCGGGCCGGCTTTTGCCGAAGACGGCGTTGGCCAGCGCGTCGAAGAGCTGGGACTGGCGCACCGGCTTGACGAGATAGGCGGACAGGCCGGCCTGAAGCGCCTGCTCCCCCTGGTTGCGTTCGTCGTACGCGGTCAACAGGATGACCGGCGTCTCGGCCAGCTTGGGATCGCGCTTGATCGCCCGCGCCAGCGCGAAGCCGTCCATGTCGGGCATCGCCAGGTCGGTGATCACAACGGCATAGGGCGCGCCGCTGGCCTGCGCGGAGCGCAGGCGCAGCAACGCGATGCGGGCGTTGTTGGCCACATCGGCCTGCATCGTCCAGGAGTTCAGATAGCGCAGGAGAATGTCGCCGTGCTTCAGGTTATCGTCCACCACCAGCACCCGTAGGCCGACCAGATCGTGAAACGAAGGACGTTCGTCGGTCTGCGCGCGGCCCGAACGGCCGAAGCGGGCGGTGAACGTGAAGGTGGAACCGATGCCGGGTTGGCTCTCCACCCAGATCTGTCCGCCCATCATTTCGATCAGCCGCTTGCTGATGACCAGCCCCAATCCGGTGCCGCCGTAGCGCCGGGTGGTTGAGCCGTCGGCCTGGGTGAACGGGATGAAGAGCCGGCGCCGCGCCTCGGGCGTGATGCCGATGCCGGTATCGCTGACCGAGAACTCCACCGTGACGCTCGTCTCGTCCTCGGCCGCCAGGGCCGCATTGACCATGATCTCGCCCTGCTCGGTGAACTTGACCGCGTTGCTCAGGAGATTGATCAACACCTGGCGCAGCCGGCCCCCGTCGCCGATCAGATAGCGCGGGATGTCGGGCGCGACGAAGGTCATCAGCGGCAAGCCCTTCTCGCGCGCCCGGTTCGCGAACGCTTCCGCGGCGCTCTCGACCACGGCAACGAGCTCGAACTCTTTCTGCTCCAGCACCAGCCGGCCGGCCTCGATCTTGGAATAGTCGAGGATGTCGTTGATGATGAAGAGGAGCGACTGGGCCGATTCCAGGACGAGCCGGGCATATCCCTGCTGTTCTTCGTTGAGAGGCGTTTCGAGCAGCATCTCGGCCATGCCGATGATGGCCGTCATGGGCGTGCGGATCTCGTGGCTCATCGTGGCGAGGAATTCCGACTTGAGCCGCGAGGCCTCCAGCGCCGCGTCGCGGGCCATAGCGATCTGGCGGGCGCTGGCGGCCAGTTCGGCCGCGTAGCGCTGGAGCTGCTGCGTCTTCTGTTCGCGCTCGATCTCGCCGCCGATCCACTGGGCGATCAGGTTGAGGAGCTCCTTATCGGCCGGCCGGAACGGTTTGGCGCGCGGAACGGGACTGGAGAAGCTGAGCGTGCCGTAGACCTGGCCGCCTACCATCACGCGCGTGCCCAGATAGGCTTCCACCTTGCGCCGGATGTAGCAGGGATGGCCGGCCCATGCCGACGCGCCGGCGTGTTCAATGGCGACCGGCTCCTGGGCGATGAGCGCATCGCAGCAGTAGGTCTGGCCCAGTTCGAGGAGATCCCCTGTGCGGATGGGGCCGTCGGCCGGATAGGCTTCCAGCACCTCGAAGCGCGTGCCTTCGACGCGGCCGAGGATGCCGGTGGCCATCTCGAAGCGCCGGCATCCCATGGCGAGGAGCGCCCGGATCTTCTCGCCGAAGCTCGAACGCTGATCCGCGACGATCTCGTACAGCTCGCGGATGGCCGGATCGCCGCGCTCTTCGGTCGGCGCAACCGGCCCGGCCGCAGATGGAGAACCGGTCGTCTCGGGGTCGGTCATGGCGACCTCATCCTTCAGGCAAAAGGCGTTGCACCGCGTCGAGCAGCTCGCGGGAGCTGGTCGGCTTGGACAGGAAGTCGTTGGCGCCGGCCTCGCGCGCGGTGAGGCGATCCTGATCCTGGCCGCTGGCCGTGAGCATGATGATGGGCAGCTTCTGGAAGCGCGGATCGCTGCGCACCTGGCGGAGGAGGGTCAATCCGTCCACTTCGGGCATGGCGATGTCCATGATCACCAGGTCCACGGGGGCCTGTTCCAGGCGTTGCAGGGCCTCGGCCGCGCTGCCGGCCACCACCACCTCGTAGCCGTTCTTGCGCAACTGCAGGCTGAGGACGCGCTGGATGACCTGCGAATCGTCTACGATCAAGATATTCATGCCGTCGGTCCTCTCAAAAGCCCTTGAGCGCCGCTTCGCGCGAGTCGGCGATCTCGAAGACGCGGTCGAAGCGGGTCAGCTTCAGGATACGCTGGGCCTCCTCTTTCTTGGGCCAGACCAGGCGCACATCTCCCTCGACCGCGCGTGCCCGCTTGAGCAGGCCGACCAGCACGGCCATGCCGGCGCTGTCGAGGAACGGCACTTCCGACAGGTCGAGCACGAAGCGGGTGATCCCTTCGGCCAGGAGCTGATCGAGGCGGCTGCGCAGTTCCGGCGCATTGAAGGCTTCGATCCGGTCGCGCACCGCGACGACGGCGATGCAGTACATGGAGATTTCCAGGTTCACGACTTCCTCCTCGGATGGCGATCTGAATAATGGCGTTACGGCTTATAGATTGCGGGCCAGGCGCCAATGGTTGCAGTTATCCTGCCGCTCATACGTCACGACGTCCATCAATTTGCGCATCAGGAAGAGGCCATAGCCGCGTTCCTGTGCGTGTTCCAGGTCGGGCTCACGCGCCTGCGATGGGTCGAACGGCCGGCCCGAATCGTAGATGTCTATCTCCAGCCGCCGCGGGTCGGCGCGCAACGCGATCTCCAGGCGGATGCGGCCCCCGGCCATCCCGCGATAGGCGTGATCCACGATGTTGGCGCACGTCTCCTGGACGGCCAGTTGCAGGCCATAGCTGACCATGCCGCGGTCGGGCACGTCGTTGATGCGCTCCAGCAGGGCTTCGATGCATGCGCCGGCGATGTTGAGGAAGCGATGTTCGGCCGGCAGCTCGAGGCAGATGACGATCGGCTCGCTCATGGTCGCTCCTCCGCGGTCGCAATGCCCTTCAGGATGATCAGGGTCTGGTCGTCGTCCTGTCCGTGGCCGGCGCTGAATGCGGCGACCTGCTCGTAGAGCCGCTCGGCGATGGCCCCGGCCGGCTGATCGGCCAGCGCTTCCACCAGGTGGAGCAGGCGGTCGTAGCCGAACAGTTCGCCCTGGGCGTTGCGCGCCTCGTTGAAGCCATCGGTCGCCACCAGCAGCAGGTCGCCGGGGCCGAACGTCAGCTCCTGATCTTCGGCCAGGTTGACGGGCAACATGCCGAGCGCCGGGCCGTCGGCTTCCAGCAGTCGCGGGGGCCCGCCCGCCGGCCGATAGATCGCCGGCGAATGGCCCAGGTTGGCGTAGCGCAGGCGTCGCGCCGCGGGATCATATTGGCCGAAGAAGATGGTAGCAAACATCCCGACTTCGGTCAAGTCGTCGTACAGCTCATCGGTGGCGCGGCTCATGATCTGGGCCGGGGTGGGCCAGGCGGCGGTCGGGCCGGGGGCGCGGCTGGCGCTGCGCAGCACGGTGCGCGTCATCGCCATGATGAGCGCGGCCGAGATGCCCTTGCCCGAGACGTCGCCCACGACGAAGGTGTACGGCCCGCCGGCCGGCCGGATCAGGTCGTAGAAGTCGCCGCCGACTTGGAGCGCCGGCAGGGTGCGGGCGTAGACGTCCAGCCCGGCGACCGCCGGCGGATGTTGGGGCAACAGGTGCATCTGCACGCGGCGCGCGAGCGCCATCTCGGTCTCCAGCCTGGTTTGGGCCAGCTTTTCCTGGTAGAGCCGGACGTTTTCGATCTGCGCGCCGGCCTGCTCGGCGATGGCGCGCGCCAGCTTGATGTCGGGCGAGCCGAACGGGCCGTCGGGCTTGTCGAGCAGGACCAGGGCCGCGTCATACCGATCGGCGAGCCGGATCGGCACCAGGAGCGCGTTGCGAACGGCAGGAGGCAGGTGGGCCCCTTCCGGGCTATGGCGCTCGAGCACGCGATGGCGGCCGTCGCCGCGCGCCTGTTCGAACAGGCGCAAGAGCCATTCGGTATCGGCCGGCGCGGGGCCGTGTTGCACCACGGTCGGCGCTTCCCCGGCCGGCCAGACGAGGGCCGCGGCGGCCCGCGTCTTCACCAGCCGGGCGGCCTCGCGGGCGAGCGAGGCGAGGATCTCGCTCATGCTCAGATGGCTGCGGGTCGAGCGCGCCAGGTCGTAGAGGGCCAGGAGCTGGTCTTGCGCTTCGATCAGCTCGTTCGTGATGTCGTCTATTTCGCTTTCGACCTGCGCCCATTGGCCCAGGAGCAGCGCGTCGGCTTGCAGCCGGCCGCGAAACGGCGACAGATCCGGCCCGGAGACGCGCAGTTCGCCCGCGATGGCGTCGCCAACGGCGATGTCCGCAACCAGGGCCGGCGCTTCCTGGGCCGCGGCCGGCGATGGCCAGGCGGCCAGGCACGCGGCCTCGGCCCAGATGCTGAAGCCGGTTGCGCCGCACTGCAACCAGGCTTCGGCCAGCGCCGCGATCTGCGGCCGGTGGTTGGCCAGGAGGTCGGATAGGGACATGGTTTTACCGCCAGATGATGAGATGAATCTGTATCCTCTCGAAAAGTGAGGGCGACGGGGGTCGCAGACCCCCTTTGAGCGAGCTTGCAGCCGGTCTGCGACCGGCGTTCCCCGGGCTATTGAGAAGATATATGAATTTTATATTACAATTGCAAATTGCGAAATAAATTTCGCATTACGGTGCGGCCGGCAGGGTGAAGTAGAAGGTGCTTCCCTTGCCCGGTTCCGATTCGACCCAGATGCGGCCGCCGTGGCGCTCGACGATCTTCTTGCAGATCGCCAGGCCGATGCCGGTGCCGGGGTAATGCCGTCGCGTGTGCAGCCGGCGGAACGCGTTGAAGATGTATTCATGATATTGCGGCTCGATGCCGATGCCGTTGTCGGCCACGCTGAAGAGCCACTCGGTCGGCGGTTGATCGGCCGCTTGTGAAGTCGCGGCCCTGGCGGGCTGTGGCCCGGTCGCGGGGCGACGCACCGCGCGGATGTGTACGATCGGCGCCGCGGCGCTGCGGAACTTGAGCGCGTTGAAGATGAGATGCGAGAAGAGTTGGACCAGTTGGGCCCGGTCGGCCAGCACGGTGGGCAATGGGTCGTGGATGATCTGCGCGGCCGTCTCTGCGATCTCGCCGCCCAGCGAACGTTCGACGTAGGCGAGCACCTCTTCGCAATCGGTGGGCTCGAACGGCCGAATGCTCATGTCCACCCGCGAAAATGCAAGCAGGTCGAGGATGAGCTGTTGCATCCGCTGCGCGCCCTCGACCGCGTAGCCGATGAAGTCGTCCGCGTCGGCATCCAGTCGGCCGCGATAGCGCTCGGCCAGGAGCTGGACGAAGCTGGCCACCATGCGCAACGGCTCCTGGAGGTCATGGGAGGCGACGTAGGCGAAGCGTTCCAGCTCGGCATTGGAGCGCGTCAGCTCGCTGATGACCCGCTCGAGCTGTTCCTCCATTTGCTTGCGTTCGGTGATGTCGAACGCGGTGCCGATGGCCGCCGGCCGGCCCTGCCAGGTGATCGGGCCGGCGGTGAGGTCAATCCAGCGCTCCGCGCCGTCCTTGCGCACGATCTTGAGCTCGTAGCGGTCGAGCACCGGCTCGCCGCGCTGGCGGGCCAGGCCGCGTTCGCGGACCAAGTCGCGGAAGTCGGGATGGACGAGGTCCCAGAAGCGCATGGTGCGCAGTTCTTCGCGGGGGTAGCCGGTCAGCGCTTCGATTGCCGGGTTGCCGTACACAAACCGTTCGCCCTGATAGACGAAGATGGCGCCGGCGGTCATGGCGGCCAGGGTACGGAACAACTCCTCGCTGGCGCGCAGCGCTTCTCGTTCTCGCGCCAGCTCCACGCGGTGGAAGGCGTTCTCCAGGACGACCGGAAGGCGGTTCAGGTAGTTCGGGAGCTTGGGCAGGTAGTCGGTGGCGCCGAGCCTGAGCGCCAGGAGGGCGGTCTCTTCGTCGCCCCGGCCCGTGACGAGCACGACCGGCAGGTCGAGGCGGCGCGCTTCGCGGATCTCTTTGAGCAGTTCCAGGCCGTTCATGCCGGGCAACCGCAGGTCGGCCAGGAGCACGTCTATGTCGTGCTCGGGACCGTCGGGCGGCAGCCGGTGCAGGGTGTCGAGCGCGGTGTGCACCACTTCGAGGTGGATGTAGGGCGCATGGTGGGCCAGGTGCCGCCGGGTGAGGTCTATGTCGGCCAGGTTATGTTCGGCATAGAGCACGCGCAGGGGGCGTTGCCGGCGGGTGATGGCCCGGCGATGGTTGTCCAGCGCGGCCTCCAGGATGTTCGGCAGTCGCGCCAGGTAGTCGCCGTGCTTGACCACGTAGTCGTCGGCGCCGGCCTTGAGCGCGGAGACCACGTATTCCTCATCGCCGGAGCCGGTGACGATGATCGTTGCGGTGGAGGGATGTTGTTCGCGTATCTGGGACAGCAGGGAGAGGCCGTCGCCGTCGGGGAGCTGGCGGTCGGCGAGCACCAGGTCATAAGGAGGGCCCTGGGTTTGCGCCAGGCGCGCCTGCGCTTCGCGTAATGTGCCGACGATGGTGAGGGTGATGTGGGGCGCGCTGCGGCTCAGCTCGCGCGCGGTCAGGTCGGCGTCCATGGGGTTGTCTTCGACATAGAGAACGTTCATCGGGTTCATCGGGCTCTCCTTACAATTGCGATCGGCGACGGCGCGCCGGGCGACCCAGGCGGGCGACCGAGGCGGGCGACCGAGGTCGCGGCTAAGGGGCGTGCCGCCGGGCGTCCGCCTGCGTGGACGCGGCCGTCGCATCCGCGGTGTCGGTCGGCGCAGGCCGACCTGGCGGCGGGCCGCCCCTTCGCCCCGAATTCGATTCGGCGGCCTCGCGCGGCCTGCGTGGGCGATTGAAATCGCGGCTAACGGGCGTGCCGCCGGGCGTCCACCTGCGTGGACGCGGCCGTCGCCTGCGCGGCGCCGGTCGGCGCAGGCCGACCTGACGGCGGGATCGCCCCTTCGCCCCGAATTCATTCGGCTATCATGCCGGCCGGTGCGACGTGCTCCTCTACAATCTCTTCGTAAGTTTCCTCCCACTCGGCGATCAACGTTGCGTCTGCGTGATGTTGCTTCTGGTTGTTTACGTACGCCACGATTTTATCCACATCCCATCTGGAAATCGTATATGCGCCGTAGCTGCCTTGCCATTTGAACGGCATGTCGGGGCGGAGCACCTCATTGACAAAGTGCGATGAGGCTCCTTTGAGCTGTTTGACCAACTCGGCGATTGTCACGATAGCGGGTATGATCAGCACTACGTGTACATGGTCGGCCGTGCCGTTTAGAGCTAACACAATGCAACGCATCTTGATCGCTTCGCTCTCGATTTCTCGATGCAGACGCCGCTCGATGGCTGGTGTGATCATCGGAAGCCGATCCCAGGTGGCCCAGACCAGGTGTACAAAGAGCGATAATTTATTGCGTCTCATTATGCCATCTCCATTGTGTATTGGCCAACAAACGATCTGTCAGGCGTCCGCCGGTGCGGCGGCCCCGCGCGGCCCGCGTGGGCGATTGAAATCGCGGCTAAGGGGCGTGCCCGCCGGGCGTCCCTCTTCAGGGACGCCTCGCCTGCGCGGCGTCGGTCGGCGCAGGCCGACCTGACGGCGGATCGCCCCTTCGCCCCGAATTCATTCGGCGGCCCCCATCGCGCGAACGCGATCGTCGCATCCGCGGCGTCGGTCGGCGCAGGCCGACCTGACGGCGGGCCGCCCCTTCGCCCCGAATTCATTCGGCGGCCGAATGAATTCGGCGGCCCCCGCTCACCCGGGCAGCCGATTCAACGCACACCAATAGATCTCGATCTGCTCGGCCACCTCCATGAACTTCTCGAAATCCACCGGCTTCACGATATACGAATTCACCCCCAACTGGTACGCCGCCGCCACGTCGCTATCTTCGGCCGAGGTGGTCAGCACCACTACCGGCAGACACGCGAAGCGCGGGTGCGCCTTGATCTGTCGCAGCACTTCCAGGCCATCTACCCGCGGCAGCTTGAGATCGAGCAAAATCAAGAGCGGCGGCAGCTCGCCGGCCTCCCAGCGCGCCAGATAGGCCAGCGCCTCCTCCCCGTCGCGCGCCACCTGCAACGGATTGACCAGCTTGCGCCTGGCGAACGCGCGACGGGTCAGGTCCACGTCGAGCGGATTGTCTTCGACCAACAGGATCGGACGCAAGATCTCACTCATGGGGCCCTCGGCAGTTCCAGGTAAAACGTCGCGCCCTTTCCCGGCTCGCCTTCCGCCCAGGCGCGACCGCCCATCCGTTCAACGGCTCGGCGCACGATGGCCAGACCGATGCCGGTGCCGGGATATTCCTCGGCGCGCTCCAGCCGCTGAAAGATCTCAAAGATGCGCTCGTGATACTTCATGTCGAAGCCGATACCGTTATCGCGCACCCAGAGGATGCACGTCTCGGCGGTTGGCCGGCCGCCGATCTCAATGCGCGGCTCGGGCCGCGTCCGGGTGAATTTGAGAGCGTTGTCGAGGAGATTCCGCAGCGCGACGGCCAGGCCCTCGGACTCGGCGATGACCTGGACGTCGGGGAGGGCCACCGAGACGACGACCCCGCGCTGTCGGATCTCGTCCTGGCGTTCGGCCAGCAGCATCTCGACGAGCGGCCGGGGGTCGAGCGGGCCGGTGGTCATGGTGCGGCGCTCCATGCGCGAATAGGCGAGCAGATCATCAATGAGCTGTCTCATCTGCTGCGCGGCGATGCGGATCATGCGCACGAAATGTTGGCCTTCGGGGTCGAGCCTGTCTCCGTAGTCTTCCAGCAACAGCCGGCTGTAGCCGTCCATAGCGCGCAGGGGCGCCTTCAGATCGTGCGAGACGGTGTAGGCGAAGGTCTCCAGCTCCTTGTTGGCCGCCTGGAGTTCGGCCGTGCGCTCGGCCACGCGGCGCTCCAGCTCCTCGGCAAGCCGGCGCAACTCTTCTTCTGCCCGCTTGCGCTCGCTGATGTCGCGCGCAATGACGAACACCCCGCGTTGCCCCTCATAGGTGATCGGCGTGGCCGTTACTTCGACCGGAACCGCAGAACCGTCGAAGCGCACATAGACGGCCTCTGCCGGATAAGGGCTCTGCTCCCCCGCCAGCAGGCGCCTGATCCGCTGGGCCGCGGCCGGCCAGTGGTCGGGGTGCACCACCTTTTCGATCGGGTAGCCGATGAGCCGCGCGGGGTCGTCGGCGCGCAGCAGCCGCGCGGCCGCCCGGTTGGCATAGACGATCCGGCCGCCGACGTGGATCGCGATGCTGTCCTCGGCGGTTTCGACCGCAGTGCGATAGAGCTCCTGGGTGGCGCGCAACCGGGCCTCGATCTGCTCTTCGTATTGGAGTTGTGCCGTCACGTCGCTGATCAGCGCCATGGCTCCCACCAGGTCGCCCGCGGGGGCGTAGAGCGGCAGCAGGCGGATGAGCTGCCGCGCCGGCGTGATGAACGGGAGCCAGTCGGCATGGAGCACGGGCGAGAGCACGCGCGGCTGTCCGGATCGCAGCACCGCCTGCACCTCGGCCCACAGCCGCGCCGGCGGCGGATCGAAGAGCTCGATCAGGGGCCGGCCGAGCGCGGCGGCGCCCGCCAGGCCCGTGCGGCCGGCGATCCACGCGTTCCAGAGCGTGACCTTCCCGGCCGGGTCCATGCCGATGACGCCGATATCGCCGTGGTCGAGGAATGTCTGCGCCAGCACCTCGGCTGTAAATGGCGGCCGTTCGTCGGGCATGCCTCTGTTCTCCTTGCGCGGTTCTCCTTGTACGGCGATTTTCAAATCGCCGTACATATTTGGGGGCGATTTGAAAATCGCCCTACATTAAACGTTCCAGTAGCCGTTTGACGTCGGCGCCGGGCAACAGCAAGATGATGTAGGGGGTCAGCTCGGCCTCGCCGATCGTCAGGCGGCTCAGGATGACGATGGCGTGGAGGATGCCGGGCGCGCTGTTGAAGAGCAACCCGGCCGCCGCGGCGGCCGTCAGGTTCAGCGCCACCGAAGGCAGGCTGATCTGCAGCCGGCCGCCCATCTCGTCGCCCAGCCGCGCCAACGTCGCGTTGAGGATGATGTTGCCCACTTCGGCGAGTACGGTCTGTTCGGCCGGCGAGAGCTGCGCCAGGTCGCGCGCGGTCTTCAGCAACAGGCGCACCAGCAGCGCGGCGTGCCGATCGGGCAGGGCCAGGGCTGCCAGGCCGTTGAGAGGGCCGGTGTGCCGCTGGATCACCAGCGCGCCCACCTGTTGCATCTCGCTGTCGAAGAAGGCGCGCAGCCCGACCGCCTCTACGATCTGAATGTGCGGAACGCACAGTTCCACCGGCCGCTCCAGCAGGGTGTTCAGCGCGACCGCAGCCTGGCCCATGGCGATGTTCATCATCTCCATGAACGCGTCTCGTTGCACATCGGATATCGCAATCTCCGGGACGGCCAGGAGGCGGCGAACGGCATCTACGACCTCGTCGGGCCGGGAGGTCTTGCCGACGAAGGCCGAGGCGCCCGCGGCCAGCGCGGCCCCGGCCGTGGCGTGCTGGATGTCGGCCGAATGGACGAGGAGCGGCAGAGTGGGATGGGTTTCCCGGATGCGCCGGATCAGCTCCAGGCCGTCCATGTCGGGCATCAACAGGTCAACGGTGATCAGCTCGGGCGTGATCTCGCTCAACATCTGGAGCGCGGCCGAGCCGCCACCGGCTTCGTGAACCTCGTAGCCGGCGCCCTCCAGGATCCCGCGCAGCCGCTTGCGGGCGAATGCAGAGTCATCTACGATGAGAATGGACATGATGGCGCTCTCCTGACGTTCGGGTTGCGGAATACATACAGGGTGCGAGATAAATCTCGCATTACATACAGGGTGCGAGATAAATCTCGTATTACATACAGGGTGCGAAATAAATTTCGCATTACATACAGGGTGCGAGATAAATCTCGCATTACATACAGGGTGCGAAATAAATTTCGCATTATGGTGCGGCCGGCAGGGTGAAGTAGAAGGTGCTTCCCTTGCCCGGCTCCGATTCGACCCAGATGCGGCCGCCGTGGCGCTCGACGATCTTCTTGCAGATCGCCAGGCCGATGCCGGTGCCGGGGTATTGTCGTTGGGTGTGCAGCCGCTGGAAGACGCCGAAGATGCGCTCGTGGAACTTCGGATCAATGCCGATGCCGTTATCGGCCACGCTGAACTCCCACATCTTCCCGGCCGGGCCGGCGTCGGCGGCCGGCCGCGCCGAGATGTGCACGGTCGGGGGCTCGTCGCGGCGGAATTTGATCGCGTTGCCGATCAGGTTCTGGAACAGTTGCATCAGTTGCGTCGGGTCGGCCAACACGGTGGGCAGCGGATCGTGGGTCACGGTCGCGCCGGCCTCTTCGATCGCCACCTGCAGGTTCCACAGGGCGTCTTGCAGCGCGACGTTGGCGTCGGTGGGTTGGGGCGGCCGGCCGCGGGTGGTGACGCGCGAGTATTCGAGCAGCGCGTTGATCAGGTTCTGCATCCGCCGCGCGCCGTCCACCGCGAAGCCGATGAATTCGTCCGCGTCCGCGTCGAGCCGGCCCTCATACCGCTCGGCCAGCAGCCCCAGGAAGCTGCTCACCATGCGCAGCGGCTCCTGCAGGTCGTGCGACGCCATGTAGGCGAATTGCTCCAGGTCGGCGTTGGAGCGCTCCAGCTCGGCCAGCGTCTGCTTGAGCTTCTCCTCGGCCTGCTTTTGCGAGGTGATGTCCTCGAAGGTGCCCAGGATGCCCCGGATGGAGCCATCGGCGTCGTAAAGGGGGACTTTGTTGACGCGTTCCCACACCCGTCGGCCGTCGTTGCGTTCGACGAGCTGTTCGACGCCGATCATGGGCGCGCCGGTGGCCAGAATGCGCCGGTCTTCGGCGCGAAAGAGCTCGGCCGACGCGCGCCAGGGCAGGTCGTCGTCGCTCTTGCCGATCAACTCTTCCGGGCCGGCCAGTCCCGCCTCGCGGGCGTAAGTCTTGTTGCAGCCGGCGTAGATCGAATTGCGATCCTTCCAGAAGACGCCGTGCGGGATGGTGTCGAGCACGGTGCGCAGCATCTCTTCGACCCGGCGGCGCTCGGCCAGCTCGCGCTCCAGGTTGCGGCGCAGTTGCGCGTTGCGGATGGCGGCCGCCGCGTAGCCGGCGATCAGGTCCAACAGCCGGATGTCGTCGTCGCCGAAGCGCCGGGTCGAGGGATGATACTCGCTGGCGCCCAGCGCACCTACCAGCTCGCCGGCGTAGATCAGGGGGACCGCCACGGTCGCTGCCACCTGCATTTCGTCGAATTGCGGCGAGCGGTTGTCCCAGGAGGAGTAGTCGTCCACCCGATGCGCCCTGCGCTCCGCGGCCACCAGGCCGGCCAATCCCTCGCCCAGCGCCAGCCGCAAGCCGCGCCCGCGCGTCCGGCCCGATGTGGCCGTCATTTCCAGGTCGCCGCGGTCCGGGTCGTAGAGATAGATCCAGGCGGTGGCCGAACGCAGCAGGCGTTGGGTCTGTTCGGCGATGGCGTCCAGCAGCGCGGACAGATCGCTTTCCCCGGCCAGGCGTACCGCGATGTTGTACACGGCCGCGAACTCCTCGCCGCGGCGGCGCAGGTCGTCGAGCAGTTGCGCGTTCTCCAGCGCCATGCCGGCCTGGTCCGCGAATCCCTGGACGCGATCGGCCTTTTCCTGCGTGAAGAAGCCCGGGGTGGCGCTGTCCAGGCTGAGGAAGCCGATAACCGATCCCTTGACGCGGATGGGCGCGGCCGCGTGCGAGCGCACCCAGCGCGTGCCCGGCGCATCCACCCAGGCCGGATCGGTGCGGGTATCGGGGATGGCGTAGGGCCGGCCGGTCTCGATCATCCGCCGGAGGTTGGCCGTGGTGGCGATCGGCAGGCGAATGTCCCGGATGAGCGCCTCGTCCATGCGGCCCTCGTAGCCGCGATGCGCGCCGACCCGCGCCACCCCTTCTTCGATGAGCAGGATGTTGGCCGCGTCGTGTTGCATCACGCGGCCCACCACCTCGAGGATGCGGTCGAGCATGGCGTCGAAGCTGAGCGGGCTGGCGAGCGCGGCGGCCGTGTCGCGCAGCGCCTCCGCGAGCCGGCGCTGCTCTTGCTCGGCCTGCTGCGCCAGCACCAGGTCGGTGATGTCGAACGCGGTGCCCAGGCCGGCCGGCCGGCCACGATACTGGATCAGGCCGCCGGTAAAGTCCACCCAGCGCGTTTCGCCCGTCCGGGTGACGATGCGGAAGGTGTAGCGCGGGGGCATGGGCTCGCCGCGCTGGCGGGCCATCCCGCGCTGGCGCACCATCTCCCGGTCGTCCGGGTGCACCACCTCCCAGAAGTGCATGCCGATCAGTTCGTGGGCCGGGTAGCCGGTGATCTGTTCGGTCATTTTATTGACATAACGAAAGATATCGTCTTGGTAAATGAAGATGGCCGAGGCGGCGGTCTCGGTGAGCGCGCGGAATTGCGCCTCGCTCTCCCGCAGCGCGCGGGCGACGCGCGCCTGGTCCTCCTGGATGCGGCGCTGGGCGGTGATGTCCCAACTGCTGCCGCGGCGGCCCCAGGGGGCCCCGTCGGCCGCGTACACCGGGGAGCAGGCGTGCGCCACCCAGCGCATCGCGCCATCGCGGTGGATGATGCGGAACTGCGTCTCGTCGGGCCGGCCGGTGGCCGCCACCTTGCGCTCGTGTTCGTCCCAGATCGGCCGGTCGGCCGGATAGATGATCTCGCGGATCAGGCCGGGCCGGCCCATGAACTCGGCCGCGGCATAGCCGGTGATGCGTTCGCACGCGGAGGAGCAGTAGAGGAGCTCCTCGTTCGGCCCGATCCAGAACTCCCAGGCGTAAGTGTTTTCCGCGATGATGCGCAGCCGCGCTTCCGCTTCGGCGCGCGCGGCCAGCTCGGCTTGCAGGCGGGCGTTGGCCTGGCGTAGCCCGTTTTCAGCCCGTTTCAGGCGCAGGAGCGCGTCGACGCGCGCCTGGAGCTCCCGGTTGGAGAGAGGCCGGCTGATGAAGGCGTCGGCGCCCGTCTCCAGGCCGCCGATCTGTGTGTCGAGGTCGGTGTGGGTGCTGGAGAGGAACGCGACCAGGATGTCGGCGGTCGCCGGGTCGGCCTTGATGCGCCGACACACCTCCAGGCCGTCCATGTCGGGCAGGCCGATGTCCAGCAGGATCAGGTCGGGATGGTGTTCGGCCGCCAGGCGCAGCGCTTCGCCGCCGGTGCCGGCTTCGATCACCTGGTGGCCGGCCGATGTGAGGGCCAGCGCGGTCATGCGCCGCAACAGCGGTACGTCCTCGACGACGAGGATGCTTGTCGGTTGATCTGTATGACTCATAGCCCATCCTTGCGATCGGCTCGGCAGCGGTGGGCGAGATGAATCTCGCCCTACGTGCGGCCGCCCGATTGTATGGCGAGATTTATCTCGCCTTGCAGCGGTGGGCGAGATGAATCTCGCCCGACGTGCGGCCGCCCGATTGTATGGCGAGATTTATCTCGCCTTACAGCGGTGGGCGAAATGAATTTCGCCCTACGCAGCCGGCAACGTAAAATAGAACGTATTCCCCTGCCCCGGCGCCGACTCGGCCCAGATGCGGCCGCCGTGGCGTTCGACGATCTTCTTGCAGATCGCCAGGCCCATGCCGCCGGCGGGAGCCGCGCCTTCGGGCCGGCCGTACATGTCGAAGAGCGCGGCGATCTGATCGGCCGGGATGGCGGGCCCGTTGTCCCGCACCGCGAAGAGCCAACTGATCTCGGCCTGGCCGGTGGCCGGGGCAACCTCTCCCACTTGCAGCTCGGCGCGGATGTGCACCGCCGGCGGCGTTTCCGCGTTCGGCCGCAGCGCGTGGGCGATCAGGTGCTGGAAGAGGAGCACCAATTGCGCGGCGTCCCCCATGACGGCGGGCAACGGGTCGAACGTCACCGCGGCGGCCGTCGCGCGGATCAGGTCGGCCAGGTTGCCGATGGCCTGGCGCGCCACCGCCTCGCAGTCGGTCAGCTCGAAGGGCCTGCCGGCCGCGTCGACGCGGCAGTAGGTCAACAGGTCTTCGATCATCCGCTGCATGGCGCCGGCCTCCTGGGTCGCCTGCGCCAGGAGGGCCGCCGCGTCGGCCGGGAGCCCCGCGCCGTGTCGCGCGGCAAGCAGCTCCAGGCGGTTGGCGATGGTATGGAGCGGCGCGTTCAGGCCGTTGGAGATGACGGCCGCGAACTGTGCCAGTTCGGCGTTCGAGCGGGCCAGGTTGGTGTTCAGCTCGTTCAGTTTCTGGAAGTGGCGGGCGTTGGTGATCGCCAGCGCCAGCACCGGCGCGATGTTGAGCGCCAGGTTCAGGTAGTCGGCCTGCAGGTGCGGATAGGCGAACCCTTCCACCTCCAGCGCGGCGACGACCTGGTTGCGCCGGCCGATGCGCAGCGCGAAGCCCTTGCCCGATTCGCTCGTCGCATGGCTCGTGCGCAGGTTGGCCAGGCGGTTCCTGGCCGCGTCGCTCACGCCCAGGTAGGCCGGCCGGCTGCGCGGGTCGCCGGCCACGCCGTTGATCACCGGCACGTACACCATCCTGGACGGCGCGCACAACAGGGCGAAGACCTCGAAGATCTTCTCGACGACCTCGGCCTCGGTGGTGATGCCGGCCAGCGCGCTGATCAGATCGAAGAGCATGGCGTAATCGGCCGATTGCCGGCTGGCCTGCGCGGAATCGGCCACCGCCTGCTCGCGCTGGGCCGCCAGGCGGAAACGGAGCAAGAGGCCTTCCAGGCGCTGGTACAAGAGGTCGAGGCCGACGGGCACGCGGTCGGCCGCCAGGCCGCAGAAATCGGCGAAGGCGGCCAGGTGGCGTTCGCTCTCCTCGTAGACGCCGGTGTCGAAGAGGACGATGCTCCGCACGTCGCGGCCGAGCAGCTCCTGCACGGCCGGCCGATCGAGCCGTTCGCGGCCGACGATCGCCGTCCAATCGGCCAGCCACCCCGGCGTGGTGACGAAGGCGCCCGCGGCCGCGTGGGCCTCGGCGAGCTGACGGCCTCCGACCAGCTCCGCGCACGAAGCGGCCGTGCAGAGGAGCGTGTGTTCGCCGTCGGCCAGGAGGGCCCGCCCCCCGTTCCCTCCAAGATTGGGGGGCGGAGGGGCCAGAGGGGCCAGGCAACGGCCGCCGACGAGCGCGACGCGATCGCCGGCGTGCAGCCGCTCCTCGACGGCCCGCCGCAAGCCCTCCAGATCGGCCGTCGGCCGCAGACAGGCGGCCTCGAACGGCTCCACGATCACGTCGGCCAACTGCCGGTCGGCCGCCCAGGCCGAGACTTCGCGGTAGAAATTGCGGCATGTCAGGATGTAGAGTCTGGTTGTCACAGGCGTCACCCGATCTAGGGGAGCTATCCCCCGGTCCATATCCGCGCGGCGTCAGCCGCAGAACTGCGCCACCACGCGCAGCGTATCGGCGGTGTCGAATCCCATGGCATCGGCGCCGACATCCTGCCACAGGTAGGTGTCGAACCGGAACGGCGCGCCGCCCACGATGATCTTGACCCGGGCGGCCGCGGCGTCCAGCCGGCGGCGCACATCTCTCACCCGCAGGGCCGATGCCTGCATGGTAGCGGAGATGAGCAAGATCTCGATCCGTTCGTCGAGCACGCGTTCGGCCAGCTCGTACACATCGGCGCGGCCGAAATCGCGCACATCGTAGCCGGCCGCCCGCAGCGCCGCATAGATCACCCGTCGGCCCAGGAAGTGGTGATCTTGCAGCGAGACGATCGCCATCTTGGGGTGGTTGCGGCGGTCGGCCGACTCGGCCGGCAGGAGCTCTTCGATGAGCTCTTCGCAGATGCGGCCGCTCATGTAGAGCTGCGAGAGGGAGAGGCGGCCCTCTTGCCAGCCGAAGCCGATGCGCTCCAACGCCGGGCCGATGATCTTATCCGTCAGCTCGAACGGCGAGTTCAGGCCGGGAATGCTGGCCAATACGGCCTGCGCCCGCAGCCGGTCGAGGGTCAACACGGCCTGTTCGAATTCAAGGATGTGTCGGGTCAGAGATTCGGCCACGATGATCGCTTTCTATACGACTCCGTATTCGCTTGTAAGGCGAAATTTATTTCGCCTTACAACGATGGGGGCGAGATGAATCTCGCCCTACGGTATGGCGGGGCGAGATGAATCTCGCCTTACGGTACGGCCGGGGCTCGCTGTAAGGCGAAATTTATTTCGCCTTGCAACGGTGAGGGCGAAATGAATTTCGCCCTACGGTATGGCGGGGCGAGATGAATCTCGCCCTACGGTACGGCCGGCAGGGTGAAATGGAACGTGCTCCCTTTGCCCAGCTCCGATTCGACCCAGATGCGGCCGCCGTGGCGCTCGATCACCCGCTTGCACACCGCCAGCCCGATCCCCGTGCCTTCGTATTTCTGCCGGCTGTGCAGCCGCTGGAAGATGCGAAAGATGCGCTCGTGGAACTGCGGATCAATGCCGATCCCGTTGTCGCGCACCGAGAAGCGCCAGAACCGGCGGCCATCCGGCTCAGGGGGCATCGCGGATGCCGAGATGTGGATGCGCGGGGGCTCCGCTCCGTGGAACTTGATGGCGTTCCCGATCAGGTTCTGGAATACCTGTTCCAGTTGCATGTCGTCGGCCATGACGGTCGGCAGCGGGTCGTAGGTGATCGTTGCGCCGCTCTCCGCGATGGTCAGCTCCATGTCGTGCAACGTCCGCTCGAGCACCTCTTCCGCATCGGTCGGCTCGGGGGGCCGGCCGAAGCGATCCACGCGCGAGTATTCCAGCAGGTCGTTGATGAGCATCTGCATGCGGGTGGCGCCCTCGACCGCGAAGGCGATGAAGTCGTCGGCGTCGCGGTCGAGCTGGCCCCGGTACCGTTCGCCCAGGAGCTGGACGAAGCTGGCGACCATGCGCAGCGGCTCCTGCAGGTCGTGCGATGCGACGTAGGCGAACTGCTCCAGGTCGGCGTTCGAGCGCTTGAGTTCCTCCAGCGTGTGTTGCAGCGCGACCTCGGCCCGCTTGCGCTCGTTGAGCTCATGTTGCACGGCCTGATAGAGTCGCGCGTTCTCGATGGCCATGCCGATCAGGTTGGCGGCCGGGCCGAGCCACGCCATCTCGGCCGCGCCGTACGCCTCGGGCCGTTGGCTCTGCACCTCCAGCAGGCCGGTCACTTCGCCCTTGACGACCATCGGGACGTAGGCGGCCGACAGCGGCTCTTCGCCGATGATGACCAGGCTGCGGTTCGCCGAGCGATGCTTCAGGATGACCTGGGGCTCCTTGCGCGCAATGGCGCGCGCGCGGCCGCCGACCGGTTCGCCGGAGAACACAATGGGCGGGAAGACGCTCACGTCTACCGGCCGGCCGTCCGAGACGACGTAGATCGCCTTCAGGGTGCGCGCCTGCGGATCGTAGAGGCTGATGGCGAAGCCGTCGGCATCGGCCAGCCGCGAGACGTGTTCGTACGCGATCCGGTAAACCTGGTTCAGGTCGAGGGTTTCGGCGAGGGCCAACCCCAGATCGTTCAGCGCGCTGAGCTGGCGGTTGCGCTGCGCAGCGGCTTCGATCATGGCCCGGTGCTCGGCGGCTTCCTGGCGGGCGGCTTCCGCGCGATGGGTGATGTCGCGAAAGATGCCCAGCGTGGCCGGCCGGCCGTTGACCTGGATCCGACTGGCGCTGATCTCCACCGCCACATCGTGGCCGTCGGCGTGGCGCACCACGGCCTCCAACAGGGAATGGTCGGTCGTGCGGGCGTGGGCATCTACCATTACCTTGTAGGTTGCCGCCAGCTCCGGTGGATAAAGCTGTTCCATGCGCATGGCGCACAGCTCCTCGCGCGAGCGGCCCACGAGCGCGCAGGCGGCCGGGTTGGCGTCGAGGATGCGGTTCGTTTCCGCGTCGGCGATGAAGACGGCGTCGGCGGCGTGTTCGAACAGCAGGCGATAGGTGGCCTCCGATGCGTCCAGCGCGGCCGCCGCCCGGCGCCGATCGCGGCGGTCCTGGGCATCGCGCAGTTCGCGGTCCACGATGGGCGCCAGCCATTTTAGCCGGTCCTTTCCTACGCAGCCATGCGCGCCCGCCCGCAACATGGCAATCGCCAGATCCTCGTCGTATACGGCCGGAGTGACGATCAACGGCGTGTCGAGGTTGCGGCCGGCGATCAGCGCCAGGATCTGGTGGATGTCGAAGCCCGGCAAGGCCGGGTCGGCCAGGATGAGGTCCCACGTCTGGCGGTCAAGCGCGGTCGTCAGGCTGGCCAGGTCGCTCACCACTTCGCCATGCGGCTGGTATCCGATGCGCGCAAGCTCGTCAAGCCACAAGCGTTCGTCTTCGGCCGATCTGCCCGCGATCAGCACGTGCAGCGGTTGTGTCATCACAACTCCTTGTCGCTTTGAGGATTGGCCCCCCGCTCAGAAATGCATCTACGACGCTGAGGCGCAGGACGAAATCAATTTCGTCCTGCGGTTGACGCGCCAATGCAATTATACCACAGGCTGCAAACGTGTGTCGGATGCGCAGCAAGAAAAAAGCGGGGACATGTCCCCGCTCCAGAGAGGCGGCAAGGCCGGGGCCAGGGTTGGATTTGCGAAAGGGCGCAGGATGGGCTCTTGGGGGAGAGATCAGGCAATAACCTGGCCCCGGCGGGGTAGCGATAACCCGAGCAACAGCTCGTCAGGCGGGATAGGCGCCGAAGGCCGGCCGGTACGCCAGGGTCGAGACCTCGGCCAGGTCGAACGGCCGGGCAATGAAGTTGTAGAACATGGTCCGCTGCAGGAGCTGTTGCGTTTTTTCTTCTCCCGGACAATAGAAGTCCGAGATCACGACCGTGGAGATCTCCGGCCGCAGTTGGCGCAGCCGTTTGACCAGGTCCTGGCTGTCCATATCGGGCAGGGACGCGTTGACGAACGCGATGCGGACCGGCGCGCTGGCGGCCTGGGCCAATGCAGAGGTTCCGGTATGCGCCACAATGGCCTGCCACCCTTCAGGCAACAGCACCTGTTGCATGGCCCATGCCATGTGCGGTTCGGCCGCAACGATCAGGGCAATCGGGGCGGGCTTTTGGGACATGGTACACCTCTACACTGCTGGGATCTGCCGATGCGATTCGGATTCGTGCGTTGATTTCAGCTTGAACTTTACATCATCAGAGCTCGCGAATCCATCCGTATATGTACGGAAAGATCGGCTTTTTGGCCGTGCGCAGAGAGGTGGGGTAGAATAAGCTGGTTTGCCTGCGGGGCGCGCGAGAAGGGCATCTTGTGCTGAAAGGCTTTTCCCTCATGGACGATACGCTCAACACTCGTCGGATGATGGTCTACCTGGTCGTCTCGAATTTCCTGCTCTACTTCGGATTTCAGATCTGGCAGACCCTGTTCAACAACTTCGCGGTCGAAAGCGTGAAGATCGGCCCGGCCGAGGTGGGGCTGGTGCAGGCCGTGCGCGAGATCCCGGGCCTGTTGGGGTTCCTGGTAGGTTTCGTGGCTCTGTACCTGTCGGAAGTGCGCATCATGGCGCTGAGCATCATCGTGATGGGGGTGGGCATCATCGCGACCGGCTATTCGACCACCCTGCCGGTGTTGCTGATCACCACCTTCGTGATGAGCTTTGGCTTCCACTTCTTCATGCCCAGCGCCAACGCGGTGGTGTTGCTGGTGGCGAAGCTCAGCGAGGCCCCGCGCGCGCTGGGCAAGCTGGGCAGTTTGGGTTCGCTGGCCGCGGTGGCGGCTACGGTCGTCGTCTATCTCCTGGCCTGGCCGTGGGGCTATCAGACCATGTTCGTGGTCGTGGGCGCGCTGGTGGTGCTCGGCGGCGTGGCGTTGCTTCCCCTGGGCGGCCGCGGGGGCAACCTGCCCGCCGGCCGGCGCGTCGTGTTGCGCCGGCGCTACTGGCTCTATTACGCGCTTTCCTTCCTGCTCGGCAGCCGACGCCATATCTTCTCGACGTTCGCCATCTATTTGCTGGTGCGCGAGTATCACATCAGCGTGCAGACGACGGCCCTGCTCTTCCTGGTGAACAGCCTGGTGAACATCGTGACGTTGCGTTGGGTGGGCCAGCTCGTCGGCCGCTTCGGAGAGCGGGCGACCCTGAGCGTGGCGTTCGCGGCGCTGGTCGGGGTGTTCGTGGGGTACGCCTACATCACGTCCCTGCCGGTCCTCTATGTGCTGTTCGTCCTCGACAACATCTTCATCGGCTTCAACCTGGGCCTGACGACCTATTTCCAGAAGATCGCGGTCTCGGCCGAGGAGATCACGAGCAACCTCTCGGTGGAGCTGACGATCAACCACATCGCGGCGATCGTGATCCCGTTGGTGGGAGGGACGGTGTGGGCGGTGTACGGCTCGCAGGCGCCGTTCCTCTTCGGCGCGGGCATCGTGCTGGTGGCGCTGGTGCTGGCGCAGTGGCTGCGGACGACGCCGACCCCGGCGGCCGCGGCCACGCCGGCCCCGCTGTGAAGTTTCACCAGCGGCCGTAGGTGGGCCCGGCCGCGCCGGAGAGGATCGTCTCGAGACGTCGTCGCGTGCCGGCCGAGATGTCCGGCGGCAGCGCGTCGAGCTTGAAGAAGGCGAAGCGTTCGATTTCGGAATTGGCCGCGGGCTTCAGGGTGAACTCGGAACAGGCGAACACGGTGATGTGATCGGCCTTGCCCTCGTCGAAGTTGCTGTAGATCCCGACCAGGGTGAGGGGCCCCAGCTCCGCGCCGACCTCTTCGCGCGCCTCGCGACGCGCGGCCTCGTCGAGGGTTTCCCCGCGCTCGACCAGGCCGCCCGGGAAGAACCAGCGGTCCTGGTAGGTGTGCTTCACCAGCAGCACCTCGTCGCCCCGTCGCATGATGACCCGCACGCCCAGGGTGAGCGGCCGGGCGACCGCCCAGTACATCCGGGCGGCAAGATAGATGGCCTTCTGTAAGGCGTTCATGGCGTCCTTTCATTCCGCGCCAGGGTCGCCCAGACGCGGGCGATCCGGTCGAGCGCGGGCGCGGGCAACGGCCCGGCCGCGGCATAGCGCACGGCCTCCTCCAGTTGCCCGATATCCGAGATGCCGATCAGCACGGTGGAGATCTCCGGCCGGCCGATGGCGAACCGGATGGCCGCTTCGACCAGGCTTTCGACGTACCCTTCCTCCACCAGAAATGCGAAGCGCCGCGCGTGTTCCACATCTTCGGCGTAGTCGCGGCCCGACGCGATGGGAGTGACCGCGGCCGCGGCGTTGGGGTGCCGGCCGGCCGCGCCGCTGAGCGCGCCGGCCGCCAGCACGCGGATGGCGATCACCCCCAAGCCGCGCTGCGCGGCCCGGACGATCAGCCGGTCGTAGTCCTGGAAGGGGAAGCCCGCGGGCACGCCGACCCCGGCCGAGGGATTGATCAGATTGTAGCAGCACTGGATGGTGTGCGCCTCGCACTGCTCGACGGCCCGGTGCAGCGCGGGGGTCTCGCCCAGGCCGTTGATGCCCCAGAAGCGCGCCTTGCCCGCCGCGTGGAGCCGCGCAAAGGCCTCCATCGCCCGCCGCACGTCGTCCACGCCGATCCAACGGCGGTCGGCCCGGCGCCGGGACGCGATGGGGTTGTGCAACTGGATCAGGTCCACGTAGTCCCGGCGCAGACGGCGGAGGCTCGCCTCGACCGAGGCGGTCACCGCGGCCGCGATGTCCTCGTCGTCCGTCGCGGCGAGCTGGACCTTGGTGCCGACCAGGACATCGGCTTTCAGCTCGCTCAGGACGTGCCCCAGGTTGGACTCGGAGGCGCCGTCGCCGTAGATGGCCGCGGTGTCGAAGTAGTTGATGCCCAGCTCGATGGCGCGGCCGACCGCGGCGATCATCTCGCGGCGGTGCCCCTTGACGAGCAGGCCGCCGACTGCGCCGCAGCCGAAGCCGACGACAGAGACTTTCAGGCCGGTTTGGCCCAGCGGACGATATTGCACGGCCATGAGACACCTCCTGATCCCGGCCCGACATCGGTCACTGCGGTCATTATACTGCAAGGTGTAGCAGAGTCCAAGCAGCGCGCTCGGGGCTATCCGGCGATCGAATGTCAGCTCTTTGTCCGGCATCCATCGTGCCAAAACGCGGCGATCGTGGTATGATAGAGTGGGGACGTCGAGAGGCCCTGGGAAAGATACGAGAGGAGCTTGACATGGACGAGACGATTGCGGTGGGTATTCAGCCCATCGAGGAGATGATGGGCCGGCTGAGCGCCCGGGCGGTGTTCGGCGAACCGATTCGCGAGGGCGAGGTGACGCTCATTCCGGTGGTCAGCGTCGCCTACGGCTTCGGCTACGGTGTCGGCCGCAAGCCGGCCGATGAGGGGGCGGCCGGAGCCGCGCCGGCAAAGGGTAGCGGGAGCGGCGCCGGCGGAGGGGGCACGGCAAAGCCGCAGGGCTTCATTCGCATTGCGGCCGACGGGGTCCGCTACGAGCCGATCAACGATCCGGCGCGCTTCATTCCGCTGGCCGGCATCTTGCTGAGCGCCTGGAGCGTGTTCTGGATCGCCAAGACGATCAGGGCGTTCGCGCGGCGATAGCTCTTATCCCGGATGCGCGATGGACATCCACGCGCTGCATGATTGGGATGTCTCTCCGGCCGAGGCGTTACGGCTCCAGGAGGAGCTGCGGGGCCGGCTGGTGCGCGAGAATGGCCTGGGGAAGGTGGCGACGGTCGCCGGGGCGGATGTGAGCGTTCGGGGCGAGCTGGCGCGGGCCGCGGTGGTCGTGCTCAGCTATCCCGACCTGGCTGTGCTGGAGGTGGCCACGGCCGTGGCGCCGGCGACCTTTCCCTACATCCCCGGGCTGTTGGCGTTTCGCGAGGCGCCGGCCATCCTGGCGGCCTGCGCGCAGCTACGCCATGAGCCGGACCTCTTCATCTTCGACGGCCATGGCCGGGCGCATCCGCGGCGAATGGGGATTGCCTGTCACGTGGGGCTTTTCCTGGATCGGCCGACGATCGGCTGCGCCAAGTCCCGCTTGTGCGGCGAACACGCGCCCGTGCCCGAGGCGGCCGGCGCGTGGGTTGCCCTGGTAGACGCGGGCGAGACGAT
>DAOTZV010000061.1:0-2760 GCA_034434235.1 Anaerolineae bacterium | reverse complement strand
CGGCGGGGACGACGAAGCGGCTGCCCAACACCGTCAGCGGGTTGTAGCCGTCGGCCTGGATCAGCCCCAGGAAGGCCAGCACCTCCGCATCGCCGACCGCGGGATTGAGCAGCACGTCGCACCGGCGGTTCTGGTTGACATCGCGATAGCTGGCGTTGCCCTGCGAGTAGAATTCCGCGGGCAGATAGAACGCGTTGTAGTCGCGCTCCAGGTCGCCGTGCCGGCGGCCGTACAGATGGTAGACGTGTCCGCCCAGGCGCACCGGCCAACCGCCGCGCAGGATGTTGTCGAGCATGGCCTGGCGGCAGTAGGCGTCGAAACGGGGATCGGCGGTCTGCGCCGCGACAGGTTCGGTGAGGTCCTGGGTCAGCGCCTGCGCTTCGGCGCGTTTGGCCGCGACGGTGGTCGGCTTCGCCAGCCGTTCCCGCGCGGCATTGATGACCGCCACATCGCTGACGTGGCCGATGATCGCGTAGAGCGTCAGGGCTTCGTCCGGCCCCAGCGTCGCGGCCGCGGCCGCGAATCCGCACGGCGTCCGGCCGACGGTCACTTGGGGCATCCCCTGCAGCTCGGCCAGCGAGTGCGCCAGGAAGCGATCGGGGTAGCTGAGGGCCGTGTTGGCGCCGAACACCAGGGTCGGGTCAACGATCATCGCGACGCGCGCCGCGGAATGCGCAGCGGCCGGATGCGCGCCTCCGGACGGTTCGCCGGCAAACGCCAGATAAAAGTGCCCCGCCTGCACCGTCGCCACCTCGGCCTCGTCGCCGATGCTGGCCTGCACCCGGTAGAAGGGGACGCCGGCCTCCAGGTTGAAGACCGCCATCCACGCCTCGGCCGTGCGGCTCATTTTCTTGAGTATGGTGTCGTTGAGGCCGTAAGGGATGACGATGGGCAGCCCGTCCAGGAGTTCCAGGGAGACCGGCTGCGCGGCGACGTTTTTCACCGTCACCTGGCGCACCAGCCCCGCGAAGCTCTCGCCCGGCAGCGTGAAGTAGCAGATGTTGACCTGCAGGCCGTGCGCCGCGCTGGTCTCCTCCAGCTCCAGCTCGTTCATTGCGATGATCATGCGCCGCGGCCGGCCGCCCGGATGCTGCGGCCCCCCTTCCTCCCCAACGCTGGGGGGAACGTCCTCTCCTGGCAGCGCCTCCCCCCAGGATTGGGGGGTCGGGGGGGCCGTCACCGCGCGGCCCCGCTCCCTGCCGGGCCACCTACCCCCCCAGCCCCCCTCCCTCGCAGGGAAGGGGGAGGCACTGCTCCCCTCTCCTCGCAGGAGAGGGGCTGGGGGTGAGGTGACCGAAAACGGCTCGTAGTAGCGCTCCCCCGCGGCAGTGCGCACCTTGATGAAGGTGCGGAAGCCGGTGTAGGGCACGGTCTGATACGCCTTGTTCGCCGGCTGGAACTCCATGATCGGCGCGTCCTTGCTCTCCACGCCGAAGCCGGCGATGGCCTGGCCGCGGTTCACATAGAACGCCCACAGCGGGATGCCTAGCGGCCCGGCGATGCCCGGCAGGAAGCTGGCGAACGGCGGCGCCGCGTCGTAGTCTTCGATGACGAAACGGTTTTGGGGGTCGAAATAGCACATGGACATGAGGTAGTATTCCCTCTCAATGAACCGGTTGCATTCGGGATCAGACGCAAGCGCCTTGCTCAGTGTATCTCGGGAATAAAGGTCTGGTCCGTGATCGGCGGCCGCACGTAGCCATCATCCGGCTGCCGCGGGGGCAATTCGATCTTCTCCGGCGTCAAATCTTCATACGGGATCAGGCTCAGCAGGTGCTCGATGACATTGAGCCGAGCGCGCGGCTTGTTGTCGGCGTTCACGACGTACCACGGCGCCTGCTTGATATCGGTGGATGCAAACATGGCATCTTTGGCTTTCGAGTACTCCACCCAGCGCCGCCGCGATTCCATGTCCATCGGGCTGAGCTTCCAACGCTTGGTCGGGTCCTCCATGCGCGCTTTGAACCGGCGCTCCTGTTCCTCGTCGCTCACCGAGAACCAATACTTGATCAGGATGATGCCGGAGCGCACCAACATGCGCTCGAACTCAGGGCACGAACGGAGAAACTCGCGATACTCGTCTTCGGTGCAGAAGCCCATCACGTGCTCAACCCCGGCGCGATTGTACCAGCTCCGGTCGAAGAAGACCATCTCGCCGGCCGCCGGCAGGTGGGCAACGTAGCGCTGAAAATACCATTGCGTCTTCTCCCGCTCGGTGGGCACGCCCAAGGCGACCACTCTGGCGAAACGGGGGTTCAGGGGCTCCGTAATGGCCTTGATGGCACCCCCCTTGCCCGCCGCATCCCGACCCTCGAAGATGACCACAACCCGTAAGCCTTTGGCCCTGACCCATTCCTGCAATTTCACCAGTTCGACATGCAACCGGGCCAGTTCTTTCTCGTACTGCTTCTTGGTGATCTTCCGGGGATGGCCCGACTCTTCCGTTGACGCTCTTGGACTTTGTGCAGGCGCATTTATCCCGGCCGGCGGCTTCTGATCGGGATGCTGCGCCGCAGGCGCGTGCGTCGCGCCCGTTTCGGGTTGCGCCAGGGGACCCCCCGCTGGGTCTTTGTCCGGCCCCTTGTCCGCTGCCTTACCCTTCTTCTTGGACGGGACAGGCCGCTCGGCCTTTTGATGGGTTTTGGGGTGTTTGTCCTTCCGCTCCTTTGCCATACTGCCTCCTCTGGAGCGACGGATTCTTCGCGATTTGCAGGAGCTTGCTATCACGCGTCTGACGCGTCGCCCGGAATTCTCAAGTCT
>DAOTZV010000060.1:0-5932 GCA_034434235.1 Anaerolineae bacterium | reverse complement strand
AAGTTGGCCAATCCCTTCAGCGCCAACACCTTCGTGATCGCCGCCGTCAACGTCGTCTTGCCATGATCAATGTGCCCAATCGTCCCCACGTTCACATGGGGCTTCTTGCGCTCGAATACTTGCTTGGCCATGGATGGTCTCCTCCTGCTGCGCGCATTTGCGCGTCCAGTGCTAAGGCGTTAATTCGCCGCCTTTTCTTCGACGATATACGGAGAGCGGGCGGCGATAAACACACAATACAGAGCCCACGATCGGACTTGAACCGATGACCCCGTTCTTACCAAGAACGTGCTCTACCGGCTGAGCTACGTGGGCGTGGTGGGCAGGGAAGGATTCGAACCTCCGAAGGCGTCAGCCTGCTGATTTCATCCCAACTACGGTTTTCACCGCTCCCATCGGCGATGGGATTTGTGGGCTGGACTTTGTCTTCATCCGGTCTGGATGCTTCCCATCAAGTCTCTACACCTTCTCCGTCAGGAGCTTGGCTCGGCGTTACCACCTTCCAAAGGCTTCGCCGAATTTGGGAAGTTATCACCTGCGGATTCCTCCGCAGGGCTGCAATGATCGCCAGTATCCGGAAGGAAATAGCGCTCCCACTTCGCCCACTTGCTTTCACGACCAATATTGATCGTTGTTTGTCCGGCAATCTCTTCGAAGGGAATCACATACATTCGACTGTTTGCACACAATACAAACAGAAGATCAAAATCCCCTTCGCGATATCGAAGTCGCCGATTGCCGGCACTGCGATTTCCGCCACAAACATATAGCGGCACAGAGAAAACGCCTGGATGGCCTTCATAGCCGGCATACTTGCACTGAACTGCCAGGAAAGTGCCGTCTCGTTCGACCACCAGATCGTACCTGGCCGTATCCGTTAGCGGAATGCTCACAGTGTATCCAGCGGATACGAAGTGTTTGATCGCACTGGCGACTGCCAAGTTGCCCTTTTGTTTGTTGTTGCCTGCATGTTGCTCAGGCAAACTTGACATTTTACAGTCAGCCCCCTTTGTCCACTTGGGTACCTGCCCAGGTTGATAAGGTGCATTGTAAGCCGACGGCCGGAATCGAACCGGCAACCCTCGACTTACAAGGTCGACGCTCTGCCGATTGAGCTACGCCGGCGTAGCTGAGATTATATCATAGGGCTCATCCGGCGCCAAAAACTGTCACCTGCCCTATGAGCTTCGACATCGTCCGCGTTGTCCGGCGTATTTCGGTCAGCTTTGCGAATGAACAGTATATTCGCGCTGTGGCTTAAAGTCAAATATCGGGGTGCTGCGCGCGCAAATCGTTCAGGTCGGCTCCTTTTTCGGCGCGCCGCGTGCCTGGCGCGCGGCCACCAGTGCAATCGAGCCCGCCACGGCCGCGTTGAGCGAGCCGATCCGTCCGTACATCGGGATCGCCAGCAGCCAGTCGCACGTCTGACGCACCAGCCGGCCCAGGCCGGCCCCCTCTGCGCCGACCACCAGCGCCAGCGATCCGGTCAGATCGGCGCGCGGCAACGGCACCGCATCGGCCGTCGCATCCAGGCCGACGACCCACACATTGGCCCGCTTGAGCTGTTCCAGCGCCTGCACCAGGTTGACCACCGCGGCAATGCGCAGATGTTCCACCGCGCCGGCCGATGAGTTGACCACGGCCGGCGTGATGCCCGCCGCGCGTCGTTCGGGCAAGAGGACGCCGGTCACGGCCATGGCCTCGGCCGTGCGCAACAGCGCGCCCAGGTTCTGGACATCTTGCAGATGATCCAGGGCCAGGTAGAGCGGCGCTTCGCCGGCCGGCCCGAGTTCCGTCAAATCCACGTAGGGATACGGCCCGACCTCCGCGATGATGCCCTGGTGGTTGGCCGGGCCGACGACCGCCAGCGCCGATCGGTCGGCCTCGTGTACGGGACATCCGATCCGGCGGGCCAGGGCCAGGATCTCGCCGATGATCCCGGCCTGCTGCTTGACCCCCTCGCCGATGACGATTTGATGCACTCGCCGGCGGCCGGCGCGCAACATCTCGAGCACGGCGTGGCGGCCATAGAGCCACTCGGTTGCCGGCGGCCGCGCCATCGCGCGGCCGCCGCGATCGCCGCCCGCCTGCTCCGCGCCAGGGCGCGACGGCTCGAATTTCCCGCCGGCGGCCGGGCTCATGTCTGCATGCGCCACGTGCTGCCCTGCGGCGTGTCCTCGACGATCACGCCGAGCGCCTTGAGCTCGTCCCGGATCTTGTCGGCCAGAGCCCACTGTTTGGCCTTGCGCAGGTCCTGGCGCACCGCCAACAACAGGTCAATGAAGGGCGCGGCGGGCTGTTCGGCCGCCCTGGACGGCGTCAGTTGCAGGCCGAGCACGTCGCACAGCCGACGGAAGACGGCCTGCGCATCGGCAAAGGGTTGACCGGCCACGCCGGCATCGCGCGCCACGTTGATGGCCCGCACCAGTTCGAACAGGGCGGCCAGCGCGCCGGCCGTGTTGAAGTCGTTGTCCATGGCCGCTTCGAAGTCGGCGCGCGCCTGGGCCACCTGGCCGGCCAGGGCGGCCACGGCCGGGCCGTCGGTGATGTCGCCGGTGGGCGGGCGCAGCGCGGTGCGCAGGCGCTCCAGGGCCCGCTCGGCGTCGGCGATCACGTCGTCGTTGAATGCCAGCGGCTTGCGGTAGCTGCTGCCGGCGATGACCAGGCGCAATACATCTGCGCTGTGCCGCGCCAGGAATTCCTCGATGGTGATCAGATTGCCCAGGCTCTTGGACATCTTCTCGCCCTTGAGCTGCAACATGCCGTTGTGCAGCCAGTAGCGGGCGAACGGCTTGCCCGTGTAGCTCTCGGTCTGGGCGATCTCGTTCTCGTGATGCGGGAAGATCAGGTCGTTGCCGCCGCCGTGGATGTCTATCTGCTCGCCCAGATGGAGCAGGTTCATGGCCGAGCATTCGATGTGCCACCCCGGCCGGCCGGGCCCCCAGGGGCTATCCCAGCTCGGCTCGCCGGGCTTGGCGGCCTTCCAGAGGGCGAAGTCGCCTTCGTCCTGCTTCTCCTCCCGCACGTTCACGCGCGTGCCCGCCACGGCCTCTTCCAGCCGGCGATGCGAGAGCTTGCCGTATTCGGGATAGCTGCGCACGCTGAAGTACACGTCGCCGCCGGGGGTCACGTAGGCATGCCCCTTGGCGATCAGGCCCGCCACCATCTTGATGATCTCCGGGATCGTCTCGGAGACGCGCGGCAGCGCGGTCGGCTCCAACACGTTCAGTTGTTTCAGTTGCCTCTGGTACTTTTCGGCATAGCGCCGCGCGATGGCCGCCGGGTCCTCTCCCGTCTGGCGGGCGCGATTGATGATCTTGTCGTCCACGTCGGTGAAGTTCATGACGTGGCGAACCTGGTACCCCTTGTATTCCAGGTAGCGGCGGATGAAGTCGAACACGATGGAGGACATGGCGTGGCCGACGTGAGCCTCGTCATAAACGGTCGGCCCGCACACATACATCCGCACCTTGCCCGGTTCGAGGGTCGTAAAGGGCTCGAGCTCGCGCGTCAGGGTATTGTAAACCACCAAAGCCATAGGATAACCTCTCATTGATAGGACTTATGCCCGGTTTGCTTGCCGGGGGTCGCAGACCCCCGACAAGCCGTCCGAGACGGCGCTTGTAAGCCGACGACGCCGGTCACAGACCGGCGGGAAGCGTTTATGGGGCGCACGGCCGTGCGCCCAGAACGGTAGGGATGCACGGCCGTCCGCCGCTACAGGCGACGGGCCGCGGCCACGATCAGCGCGACCGCGTCTTCGACCGACCAGCGGCCGGTATTGATGATCAGGTGATATAGCAGCGGATCCAGCCAGTTGACGCCATGGTAGCGCGCCAGATAGTCCGCGCGGGCATGGTCGCAGGCGCGCACCTGCCGGCGGGCCGATACCATGGACAGGTGCTGGCGTTGGGCGACGCGCGCGACGCGCAGATCGAAAGGCGCTACGACCTGCACGTGGAGCGTGGCGGGCCGGTCGCGCAACACGACCTGGGTTCCCTGCTCCAGGAACAGGATGTCGTTCCCCTCGGCCGTGGCCCGAATGATGGCGCCGATCTGGCGGGCCGCTTCCTCCAGATTCACGCTGGAAAGCTGGAGGATCGGTGCAAACACGGTACCCAACGGATTGGGCGCGGCCGTGCCTCCCGCAGTCGCCAGCCGCGGCGCATCGCTCAGCGACTCCAGGACTTCGACCGCCAGATTGTGTTGCTCTTCGTCGAGCAGGCGGTCGAGCAGGTCGGCGGCGATCCCGGCCGCCAGCGCCTGGCCGCGGATGAACTCGCGCTCGACCAGCCGCAGGTGTAATTCGGCGGCCACCCGGCGGCCGATCTCATCGCCGAAGCTGCCCATTTGCCGCGAGAGGGTGATGATCATGCGGCCCCTCCTCATCGGATCGGAGCAGCAAAGATCATGCGGCCGGCATTCGTCTGCAACACCTTGGTGACTGTGACTTCGATCTCGTTATCTATGTAGCGCCGGCCGTTTTCTATCACCACCATGGTGCCGTCGTCCAGATAGCCGACCCCCTGGCCGGCTTCCTTGCCTTCCTGGATGACCCGGATCGTCAACGTCTCGCCCGGCAAGACGACCGATTTGACGGCGTTGCTGAGCTCGTTGATGTTGAGGACGACGACCCCTTGCAATCCGGCCACCCGGTTCAGGTTGTAATCGTTGGTGATGATCGGACAGTTCAGCTCGCGCGCCAGTTGCACCAGCTTGGCATCCACCTGGCGCACGCCCTCGACGTCCATGTCCACGATGCGCACCGGGACCGGCGATTCCTTCTGCATGCGATTGAGCATTTCCAGCCCGCGGCGGCCCCGGTTGCGTCGCAACGCGTCCGATGAGTCCGCGACGTATTGCAGTTCGTTGAGCACGAAGCGCGGCACCCAGACCGGCGTGCGGATGAAGCCGGTGGTGATGATGTCCGCGATCCGGCCGTCGATGATGACGCTGGTATCGAGCAAGACGACATCGTGATGGTTCGCGCCGGCCGCCGCTTCGGCCAACGCGTCGCCGATGGGGAGAGCCGCCCCGCGCCGGCGAAACAGGCTAAAGAGGTCCTGTTGGCGCAACAGCATGACCGTCACGCCCAGATACGCCAGGATGAGCGCCGCCAGGGTCGGCAGGATGTTGCCGAAGGGATAGGGCAGCGACGCCAGGGGGATCGAAACGAGCGCGGCAACGATCAGGCCGATGATCAGGCCGATCGTCCCGGCGATGAGCTGGCTCAACGTCAGGTCGCGCACCTCGCGGCGCAGCCACGCCGCCGGCCGCAAGATGAGCCACGGCGCGGTCAGGACGCCGAGCACGCCGCCGACGACCGATAGCGGAAGTATCTTTTGCAGCGATGCGACGTTAAGCTGCGACGTGCCTGCCCAGATCGTTCCGATGAGCCAACCGATGATTGCAAAGATGATGAAACCGAGAATTCGAGAAATGACGTTGGCACTCATGGGCTTGCCTCTCTTGATCGAGGGGGGTGCTGAACGCAACCCGGATCGAACACGATGGTGGTTTTCGGATCTCACCTCCTGGCACGTGAATGGATGCAAAGCGCGATGTTCATAGGGCTATGATACACCAATTCAATCTTTTGTGCAATCTCCTACAACGAGTATCTTCTCACAAAGTTGGGAGCGACGGGTGTCGCAGACCATAGGCATCAAGCTAAGCTTTGAAACTGCTTCCAGCCGGTCTGCGACCGGCGTCGTCGGAATACGTCGTCTCGGGCGGCCAGACGGGGGTCGCAGACCCCCTGCGAGCGAGATATTAGCTTTGAAACTGCTTCCAGCCGGTCTGCGACCGGCGTCGTCGGCCTGCACATGTCGTCTCAGGCGGCCAGACGGGGGGCGCAGACCCCCTGCGAGCGAGATATTAGCTTTGAAACTGCTTCCAGCCGGTCTGCGACCGGCGTCGTCGGCCTGCACAT
>DAOTZV010000059.1:0-2026 GCA_034434235.1 Anaerolineae bacterium | reverse complement strand
GTCCAGTTGGCGCACGACGGCAGCCACGGCCAACGCCAGCTCGCGGCCGGCCTCCTCTACGATGCGCCGCGCCACTGCGTCACCCTCAGCGGCGACAGACTCGACCCGCGCGGCCAGCCGGGCAATGTCCTGGATGGGCGGCGTCGGCGTCTGGTGCAGCCGGCCGATGAGGGCCGACGGCGTCGGCAGCGACCAATGCGTCAGGATCGCGTCTGTGAGGGCCGTCTGGGGGCCACGACCGTCGGCGGCGCGCATGATGGCCCGCAGCGCGGCCTGCCCGATGGCGAAGCCGCTGCCCTCGTCGCCCAGGATGTAGCCCCAGCCGCCGGCCCGGGCCGTGCGGCCCTCCCGGTCGCGCCCCACCACGATGGAGCCGGTGCCGGAGATGACTGCCACGCCCCAGCCCGCCGGCGTCCCGGCCGCCAGGACGATCTCGGCGTCGTTGACGATGACCAGGCGCGCGCCGGGCACGTGCCGGGCGGCCCAATCGTGGATGATCTCGCGGTCGGCGGGCCGGTCCACGCCGGACAGCCCCAGGCCGATGGCGCGCGGCGGGCACGACTCCAGACCAGCCCCGGCGAACGCGGCGCTGATGGCCTGGTTCAGCGCGGCCTCCGCCGCCGCCACGCCGACGGTCTGGTGGTTGGAGGGACCGGCCTCGCCGCGCCCCAGCACCCGGCCGGCCACATCGGCCAGCAGGGCCACGGTCTTGCTCCCGCCGCCGTCTATGCCGATGAGAAATGCCGAATGGTGCTTGTTTGCCATGTCATCGTTTTGCCGTGCATCAACGTAAAACGTAATGGCCGATCCTCACATTGTTACGTTTTACGCCTTACGTTTTGCGCAACGCAATGCGCACCACCCCGCCTGCTGCCTCCAACCTGCGCCGGGCCTCATCCGGCGAGACGTCCGCCAGCACGTGAACGATGGTCACGGGCACGTCGCCGCCGCAGGCGTCCAACGCCGCCGCCGCCTCAGCGGGCGACAGGCCGGTCGCCATCTGCACGATGCGCCGGGCGCGCCCTTGCAGCTTGGTGTTCGTGGCCTGGACGTGCACCATCAGGTTGCCGAAGGTCCGGCCCAACCGGACCATCACGCCGGTGGAGATCATGTTCAACACCATCTTTTGCGCGGTGCCGGCCTTGAGCCGGGTGGAGCCGGTGAGCACCTCCGGGCCAGTCAGCGGCGCGATGCGGACGTCGGCCAGGTCCTCGATGGGCGTGGGCCGGTTGTTGGTCAGGCTCACGACGAGCGCGCCGCGTCGCCGGGCCTCGCTCAGCGCGCCCAGGACGTAGGGCGTGCGGCCGCTGGCGGCGATCCCCACCACGGCGTCGCGCGCGGAGACGTTCAGGGCCGCCACGTCGCGCGCGCCGGCCTCCGCATCGTCCTCGGCCCCTTCCACGGATCGGGTGATCGCCCGCTCGCCCCCGGCGATGATCGCCACCACCTGATCCGGCGACGTGTTGAACGTGGGCGGACACTCGGCCGCGTCCAGCACCCCCAGCCGCCCCGACGTGCCCGCGCCCACGTAGATGAGCCGGCCGCCGGCCCTCATCCGCTCGGCGATCCGGTCAATCGCCCCGGCGATGTGCGCCGCCTCCGCTTCGACGGCCCCGGCCACCTGCGCGTCCTCGGCGTTCATGAGCCGCACCAAGTCAACCGTCGGCAGCACGTCCAGGTGTTCTGAGGCCGGGTTGCGTGCTTCCGTGGAACGCAGGTCGCAGGTCGCAAGTCGCAGGTGGAGACTTGAGACCTGCGACTTGTGACCTGCAGGCGTGATAGAGCCAAGCACGACCGGCCGCCGCGCGCCGGTCGCCGCCGGCAGGTTGCCGGGCCGACCGTGCCACGTCTCGTAGGCCAACACAGCGAAGGCGATGGCCTCTTTGGCTTCCACCGGCATTCCCACGTCGTCAGAGAGGAGGACGCGGGCCGGGGCCAACTGCTCGCGCAGCATGGTCATGAGCGTGGGATTGCGCGCCCCGCCGCCGCTGACGATGACCTCGTCCGGCCAGCGGGGCAGAAAATC
>DAOTZV010000058.1:0-35405 GCA_034434235.1 Anaerolineae bacterium | reverse complement strand
ACCTTCTTTCCCGGCCGCGGCGGGGGGCCGGCCGCGAATGGGCCGCGAATGCACGAATCGGGCGACATCATTCGTGCATTCGTGATCCAATTCGTGGACGGCGGCACCCCGCGCGTCGCACTCAGCCTTTCGAGCCGGGCACCTGCACCTGGATCTGGATCACGTGCCGGCTGAAGTCGTCGTTCGGCCCGCCGTTCAGATAGACCCAAAGCCCGGTCTGGTCCGCGAAGTCCTGGACGGCGTTGGCGATCGCGAGCTTCAGGTCTTGCATCATGTCCTGCGCTTCGCTGATGGTCAGGTTGTAGTTGCGGGTGGTTCCTTTGGTGGATTCCATGGAAGTTCTCCTTGCCTGAATATGTTTTGTCGCGGCCATCGTGTGGCCGCTTCGTCACGAACGTCGGTTCAATACTCCAGGGTCAACGGCGCCAGGAGCTGCTCGACGCCCTCCCCCTCACTGATCCAGCCGATAGGCCGCGCGCCGTTGGCGAGGCGCACCTGCCACCAGATCATCTTGTTGCCGCATTCCGGGCCAGCGGTGATCACAACGATCGTACCTTCCGCCAGGCCGCCGATGGGAGCGCCGCCTGCATCACGGCGAATCTTGAGTCCGTTCGCCGGCAACACATAGACTTGTTGGCCGACCGCCAGGGCGGTGTTGAACTGCGTGCCCATTGTATCCCAACAGGCCACGCCCGTCCCCGCAGGCGTCAGATAGTCCAGGCTATGCTTGCTGGCGGCCGTCCAGCCTTCGATGACCTCGTATCTGCCGCTGGACCGCTTGGCGGCCGTGCGGCCGCGCGCATAGTACCAGATGAAGACGCCGTCATCCTTCGGGTAAGCCTCCGCCCAGTCCGCGGGTGGGGGCAAGATCGTGATAACGGCATGTTCTGGAAAGCTGCCGATGCAGTTGCTGCACTTCGGCAGCGCTACAGGCGCAGAGCGGACGTTGTTCGCGCCGCCCACACCGGGGACGACGATCGCCAGATCGCCGGGATGGAAAGTGTTTGCCATGCTGGATCTCCTCTTGATCTATAGCACACGCGAATCGTTTCAACTACCGTACAATCATATCGCAACTACCGCTTAAAAACCGCTTAATGCAATCCTTCACACAAAACTCGTCGCTATCTACCAGATGATCGCAGAGCTGGGCGTGCCTTCCCCGGCCTCCTGGCTCATCAGCAGGCAGTGGCGTTGCGCGTATTCTTCGTTCATTTCATCATCTCCTGAGATTAGGGTTCGTATCATTCTCTTTCCTTGTTATGCACGACTATAGCACAACTACCGCTTAAAAAACGCTTAATGCGATATTTCACATAAAACTCCTCTCAAAACGCAAACGCCCTGGGAGCGTCTCTATCGCTCCCAGGGCATCGGTATGACGGGCCTGGGGAATCTGTCGGAGCCGTGGCTCTCGCGGCCTCACGACGCCGTCAACGCCAGCGCCAGCTCCACCGCCCGCGGCGTCGTCAGCGCGCGGCCCAGGAGCCACGCGGCGCGAAAACGTTCGTCGCCGAGCTGCGCCCGGATCTGATCGAGCTGCCGGTCGTGCTCCTGCTGCATGTTGGGCGGCAGCGCGGCGTGTATCGCCTCGCGCAAGGCGGCGGCCGCGGCCATGAGCTGGCCCGCCGCGACTGTATTGTCCTCCGCCGCCAGCAGCCCCGCCAGATGATCCAGCACGTCGCCGAGGCCGTGCTGGCTGCCCAGTTCGTAGAACAGCCGCAAGCTCTCCGCGAACAACGTGCGCGCCCGGCCGGCGTCCCCCTGCCGCCCCGCGATCACCGCCAGGCTGTCCAACGAATAGGCGATGCCCCACCGGTCGCCCAGCCGACGCCGCATGGCCAGGCTCGCCTCGTTCAGGCTTTGCGCTTCGACCGCCCGCCCCTCGCTCCAGGCGATGTCGGCCAACAGGTGGAGCACATAGGCGATGCCGACCTCGTCGCCCAACTGCCGCCGGAGCGCCAGGCACGCCTCGATGTGCTCGCGGCCGGCCGCCGCATCGCCGTGTTGCCAGGCGGCCAACCCCAGGTTCGCCAGCGCGGCCGCCTCGCCTCCCCGGTCGCCGATCTCCCGACAGAGCGCCAGGCTCTCGCGATACCAGGCCAGCGCCTGCTCGCAATCGGCCTGGCCGTGCGCCACCGTGCCCAGCCCGCGCAGGATCATCGCAATGGCCGGCCGATCATCGAGGGCTCGCGCGGCCGCCAACGCCTGTTCGTACAAGGCCCGCGCGGCGCCATAGTCCGTCTGATAGTAGGCCAGATTCGCGGCCGCCCGCAGCGCAGCCAGCCGGCCGGCGGTGACGCCTTCCGGCGCGGCCGCGGCGAGCAGCAGCCCGGCCCAATAACGGCCCTCTTTGAAGTGGCCGCGCGTGGCCCAAAAACGCGCCAGGTCGCCGACCAGCCGCAACCCGACCTCCAGGTTGCCGGCCGACCGCCCGGCATACGCCAGGGCCGCGCGCAGATTGTCGTGCTCCGCCTCCAGGCGCTCCAGCCAGGCGGCCTGCTGCTCAGCGGCCAGATGCCCGGCCGCCTCGCCGGCCAGCCGGCCGTACACGTCCAGATGCCGGGCTTCGACGCGCGCCGCCTCGCCGGCCGCGGCCAGCTTCGCGCCCGCGTATTGGCGCCCGACCTCGTGCAGCCGGAAGCGCGGCCGGCCGTGCGCCGGCTCGGATTGGACCAGCGATTTGTCTTCCAGGCCGGCAAAGGCGCTCAACACCTGTTCGACCGCCAATCCGTGGCCGGAGCACACCGCTTCGGCGTCCTCCAACGTGAAGCTGCCGGGGAAGACGGCCAGGCGGCGGAGGAGAACCTGTTCCGGCGGCGACAGAAGCGCGTGGCTCCATTCCAGGGCCGCCCACAATGTCGGCTGGCGCCGCGTCCCGGCCGGCGTCGGATCGTCCCCGGAGTCGAGCAGTGCGAAGGCGCGCTCGAGCCGCGCGGCGATCTGCGCGGGGGCCAGGGCGCGCACGCGCGCGGCCGCCAGTTCGATCATCAGCGGGTTGCCGTCCAGCCGCCGGCAGATGTGGATCACATCCGAGATGTTGCCGGCCGTGAGGGCGAAGGTGGGCAGGGCCGCCCGCGCGCGTTCCACGAAGAGCCGGACGCTGGCGTTTCGCTCGCTGCTCGCAACCAGCGCGGCCAGATCACAGTCGGCGGCCCCGGTCGAGATGGCGGGTGCTTGCGGCGCGGCCAGCGGCGGCACGCGCCAGACCATCTCCTCCTGGATGCCCAGGGGTTGCTGGCCGGCGGCGAGGATGGAAAGCCCCGCCGCGGCCTGGAGCAGCGCCCGGGCGAGCCGGCCGACATGGCCGGCGAGATGCTCGCAGTTGTCGAGCACGAGCAGCAGGCGCCGATCGCACAGCCAATCCTCCAACGCAGCCAGGGTCGAACGCGCCGCGGCCTCCCGCACCCCCAACGCCGCGCTCACCGCGTCCGCCAGCAGCGCCTCGTCCATCACCGGGCCCAGATCCACCCACCGGACGCCGTCGGGAAAATCGTCGCGACAGGCGAAGGCCGCCTGCCGCGCCAACGCCGATTTGCCCACCCCGGCCGGGCCGACGAGCGTCACCAGGCGTTGATCGGCCAGGAGCCGCCGGATGTGCGCGAGGGCTTCGTCGCGGCCCAGCAGGCCGGCCGTCGGAGGCGCCATCGGCGGGCCGGCCGCGGGCCGGGCGTCGGCCCGGCCGGCGTTTTCCGCGGCCTGTGCCAGGGCCGTCTGATAGGCGGTCCGCGTTTCGGGGTCGGGTTCTGCGCCCAGCTCGCGGCGCAGCGTGGCCTGACAGAGGTTGAAGATGCGCACGACGCCCACCCGTTCGCCGTTCAGCGCGTGCAGGTGCATCAGTTGGCGATAGGCCGCTTCGTTTAGAGGATCCGCCTGCATCAAGCGCAAGGCCCAGCTCAGGGCCGCGGGATAATCGCCGCTTTCCTCCAGGAGGCGCGCGAGCCGTTCGACGGCTTGCAACGCCATCTGCGCCAGTCGCTCGCGCAACGGCGCGATCCAGTCGTCGTAGCAATCGGGCAGGAGATCGCCCGTGTAGAAGGCCATGGCCTCCAGCAGCGCCTGGCGCTCGGCCGGCCGGTCGCCGGCCAGGCGAGCCGCCCGGCCGCGGGCGAACGCGGCCGCGAACTCATCGGCGTCGAGCGTCAGGGCATGGCCCGGCCGCCAGCAGATGGCGCGACGCTCTATCGCGAGCAACTGCCGGCTTTCCGGCAGGGCCTCGGTCAGCCGGTGCAGCAGGTTGCGCAGGTTGCTGTGCGCCTGTTCCTCGGTCGTGTCGGGCCAGAGGGCAAAGGCGAGCTGGTGCCGCGAGATCGCGTCCCCCTGATGAAGGCACAGATAGGCGAGGAGATGTTGCAGGCGCGTTGGAATGGGGGGAATGATCGGCCGGCCGTCCCTGGTGAGCCGAAAACCGCCCAGGAGATGGACGCAGAGAGAAGAGCCGGTGTCCATCCGTGCAGGCTCCCGTACAGGCTATGCATTACGCGCGTCCGCTACAAACGCCAGCAAGACCTCTCCGCGGGAGTGACACTGCAATTCGGGTCCCGGCCAGCAACGTAAGTATATATCCTAAACTTGCTTGTGTCAAATCAATCGCGATGTTTGCACTTTGTGTTTCGGTCGGTCCGGCGGCCACTTTGCTCACCGCAGAGACGCCGAGAATCCTGAGATTTATCCGAAACTCTGCGCCCTCTGCGTTTCTGCGGCGGATTCTTATTGACATAAAAACGTAACTGAGATAGTATTGTCAAGCGAGTCGCGACCGCGATTTCAATCATCCGGATACTCGTGGTAGAATACGGCTGCTTTCGGCATCCTGCTCAAGCTGCACTGGAAAGGAACGCGCCATGGAAGAACACCGCCTCTACTCCCTGCGTGCCCGCGACATCATGAACCAGGACTTCATTATCGTTTCTCCCCTGGCCACCGTGCAAGAGGCCGTCGAGGCGATGTTGAAATGCCATTGCCACGCGGTCATCGTGGATCGCGCCGACGAAGGGGACGCTTACGGCATGGTCACCTATCAGGAGATCACCTACCGGCTGTTGGCCAAATCCCTTTCGCCCGCGCGCACGCGCGTCGCCGAGATCATGGTCAAGCCGCTCATCGTGGTCACGCCCAATCTGCGCCTGCCGTTCATCGCGCAGCTCTTCGCGCGCGTCGGCATCCAGAACGCGTTGGTGATAGACGAACATCGGCTGGCGGGCATCATCTCCAGCAGCGACCTGGTGAGGGCGATTGCCGAAAAAGGGCCGGGCGATTGAAATCGCGGCTAATGGGCCGAAGGCCGGGCGTCCCTCTGCAGGGACGCCGTCGCGCGGGATGGCCTGCGTGCGGCGTGCCGGGCGATTGAAACCGCGGCTAATGGGCCGAAGGCCGGGCGTCCCTCTGCAGGGACGCCGCCGGGTCGGCGCAGGCCGACTTGTGGCCGTGGCCCCTTCGCCCCGAATTCATTCGGCGGCTCGCCTTCGCCCCGAATTCATTCGACGGCTATGCTTTCAAAGGAGGTCACATGGATTTCGGTTGGACGGAAGAACAACAGATGTGGCGCAAGGCCGTGCGCGACTTCGCCCAGAAGAAGATCGCGCCGCGCGTGCGCGAAATTGACAGCGGCCATGCCATCCCCGACGACATCATCAAAGGGATGGCCGACATGGGCCTGTGGGCGCCCACCGTCTCCGAGGAGTACGGCGGCCAGGGCATGAACGTCACCCTGGCCACCATCGCCGCCGAAGAGCTGGGCCGGGCCGACATCAGCCTGGCGGTGCCGGTGATGTACCTGGTGGAGGCGAGCTGGGGCTTCATCTTCGACCGCTACGCCAGCGCAGAGCTCAAAGCGGAGATTCTGCCGCAGGTGACGGCCGGCAAGCATTTCCTCGGCATCGCCACCACCGAGCCCGGCGGCGGCTCGGACATCGAAGGCGCCACGCGCTCGCGCGGAGAAAAGCAGGCCGACGGAAGCTGGCTGCTCAACGGCGAGAAGATCTACATCAGCGGCATCCGAGAGTCGCTGCGCATGGGCGGCATCCACATGACGCTGGTGCGCACCGATCCGCAGGCCGGCCACCGCGGGTTCACCTTTTTTGCCGTGCCCTTGAAGGATAACCCGCACGTCACCACCACGCTGATCGAGAACTGGGGCCGCACCGGCATCTCCACGGGCGGCTTCACCATGGACAACATGCCGCTCGCCGACCGCTACCGCATCGGCGAGGAGGGCCGCGGCTTCTACTACGCCATGGAGGGCTTCACCTTTGCCCGCGCGCTGATCGCCGCGACGTGCGTCGGCGCGGCCGAGACCGCGCTCCAGATGGGGGTCGAGTACATCAAGCAGCGCAAGGCGTTCGGCAAGCCGCTGGCGGCCTTCCAGGGGATCAATTTCCCGGCCGCCGAGCGCTTCACCGACATCGAGGCCGCGCGGCTGCTCACCTACAAGGCCGCGTGGATGGCCGATGAGATGTACGCGCGCGGCGGTTTCAAGCATCGCGACATCGCCCTCTACGGCGCCATGGCCAAGCTGCGCGCGCCGATCATGGCGTTCGAGACGTTCAACGAGGTGGCCAACTGGCTGGGCGCGATGGGCTATAGCAAAGAATACCCCATCGAGATGGGCATCCGCGGGGTGCGCTCCTACTCCATCGGCGCGGAAGGGGCCATGAACGTCATGCGGATGATCATCGCGCGCGAGCTGATCGGCGGCGAGTTCACCAATCCCAGGTTATGATCCGATGCCGCAGTTCGACCTCCACCGCCGCTTCCAACAGGCGCTCGAGCGCGCCCGCGCGGCGTGGGCCGCGGCCGATCCGGCTCGCTGCGCGGCGCTGGCCGGCGCGCAGTTGACGGACGCGGGGATCGTCGTGCCCTACTTCGGCCGGCCGCATCTGGTGACCCACCCCGAGGGCGAGGCGCGCGTCATGATCGCGGCCGACGGCGGCCCGATGGCCGATTCCCCGCGCGACGCGCACGTGTCCATCCAGATCGTGCTGCTCCACTATCTGTTGACGGCCGACGGCACGCCGCCGGCCGATCGTTGGGTCACCTTCCGCGAGCTGCCCGATGGCCTGTTCTATGCCCAGGCCTTCGCCGGCCACGCGGAAGCGGTGTTGGCCGAGAAGCTGGGCGCCGACCTGGACCGCTTCCGGCGGGCGGCCGAGGCGCTGGGCGGCGCGCGGCTCGACCTGGCCGACGCGGCTTACCGGTTTCAGGCGTTTCCGCGGCTCGCCGTGGCCGCGTTGCTCTGGGAAGGGGATGAGGATTTTCTGCCCCAGGCGCGCATCCTGTTCGACGCCCACGCCGGCCATTATCTGCCGACCGAGGACCTGGCCGGCGTCGGCGACTGGCTCGCACATCGGCTGACCAGATAACGCGAGATCCATATCGGCCCGGCGATGGTGCGTCTATGCCGTCGCGTTACGCGAACAGTCCGGCAATCCAAACGGCAATGAAGCATACAGAATCGGTCGCCCTTCTCAGCTATATATCCTATAGCTCTTCATGGTAGATGAAGCAAGCTAAAAACAGGAGGCAACGATGGCACTATCTGTCGGTCAGGTCGCCCCTGACTTCGTTCTCAAATCGCATGATGGCCGCACGGTGCGGCTGAGCGACTACCGCGGCAAGAAAAACGTGGTCCTGGCCTTCTTCCCGTTGGCCTGGACCCCCGTCTGAACGAGCCAGATCCCGTCCTACCAGGTCGCCCTCGACCGGTTCGACGGGATGGAGACCCAGGTTCTGGGTCTGAGCGTAGACAGTACGGATTGCCTGCGGGCCTGGGCCGAAAGCCTGGGCGGCATCACCTATCCGCTCCTCAGCGACTTCTGGCCGCACGGCGCGGTGGCGCAGATGTACGGCGTGTTGCGTTCCGATGGCAGAAGCGAACGCGCGCTCTTTATCGTCGACAAGCGGGGTATCATCCGCTACGTGGACGTCCACGACATCGACGAACAGCCCGATAACGAAGTGCTCTTCGGCGAGCTGGCGAAGATCGAGCCGGAGCTGGCCCGCGCGTGGGCGGCCAAAGCCGTCGCCGCGGCCAGGGCGTTGCCGCCGGCCCCCCGCCCCGCCGCCGACGTGATCATGTATTGCACGTCGTGGTGTCCCGGCTGCAAGCGCGCCCGCATCTGGCTGAAGGAGAAGGGGATCCCCTACGTGGAGATAGACATCACGAAGGATCGGGTCGCGGCCGCCCGCGTGCGCGGATACGCCAACGGCAACGAAACGACCCCTTGCTTCGACATCAAGGGCACGATCATCCTGAACTTCGACATCCCGAAGCTGGAGAAAGCGCTGGGGTTGGCGTAAACCAGCGCCTCGGCGCAAAGCAAAGGCCCGACCGCGCAACGCGGCCGGGCCTTTGCTTTGCAACATGGCTTCACGTGCCGGGCACCCTCCCAGGTGCGTTAGAGGATCAACATCGCGTCGCCGAAGCTATAGAAGCGATAGCGCTCGCGAATCGCCTCGGCATAGGCCCGCTCGATCAACGCCTTGCCGGCGAACGCGCTGACGAGCATCAGCAGGGTAGAGCGCGGCAGGTGGAAGTTGGTGATCAGCGCGTCCACCGCCCGGAAGCGGAACGGGGGACGGATGAACAGATCCGTCTCGCCGGCGAAGGCCACCACGGTCTGCCATCCGCAAACGGCATCATCGGGCACCTCGTCGGCCGGCCGATAGCCCAGCGCGATCCTGGCCGCGCTCTCCAGCGTGCGCACCACCGTCGTGCCGATGGCGATGATGCGGCCGCCGGCCAGGCGCGTCTCGTTGATCGCGCGCGCGGTCTCCGGGCTGAGCTGCGCCCATTCGCGATGGATCTGATGCGCCTCGATGTCTTCCACCTGCACGGGCCGAAACGTATCGAGGCCGATGTGCAGGGTGACGAACGCCAGCTTCACTCCGCGCTCGCGCGCGGCGATCAGCATCTCGGGCGTGAAGTGCAGGCCGGCCGTCGAGGAGGCCACCGAGCCCTCGATCCGGCTGTAGACCGTCTGGTAGCGTTCGGCGTCGGCCAACGGCTGGTGGATGTAGGGGGGCAACGGCACCTCGCCCACCTCCCACAGCCACTCCCGGACCGGCGGATCGAAGTGCACGATGCGCAGCGGACCGCCGTCCTCGGCTTCGGCCAGGATCGTGGCGACGATGCGCTGTGACGAGCCGGCCCTTTGCACGGTCACCTGCACGCCGGGCCGCAACCCCTTGCCGCGCACCAGGCATTCCCACCTCTCCTCCGGCCCCTCCCCTACGAGGGGAGGGGAGCCTTTCTCCCCCTTCCCTGGCAGGGAAGGGGGTCGGGGGGTTAGGTGTAACCTCTCCCACCCCTCCCCTGCGAGGGGAGGGGTGGGAGAGGTCAGATGCGGCCGCAACAAGAAGATCTCCACCGCGCCGCCGGTCGGCTTGACGCCGTGCAGACGCGCCGGGATCACCCGGCTGTCGTTGCCCACCAGCAGGTCGCCCGGCCGGAGATACTCCAGCAGATCCCTGAAGCGCCGATGCGCCAGCTCGCCCGTGCGGCGATCTACGACCAGCAGCCGCGAGGCGTCGCGCGGCTCGATCGGCGTCTGCGCGATCAGTTCGGGGGGCAAATAATAGTCGAACTCGCTGGTCTTCATCCCCGGTTCATTGCCCCTCTTGATTGAACAACGTCGGCTGCTCCGCCGTCTCGGGGTACGGTTCGCCCAGATGCTCGTAGGCGCGCCGCGTGGCCATGCGGCCGCGCGGGGTGCGCTCGAGAAAGCCGAGCTGGAGCAGATACGGCTCGACCACGTCCATGATCGTGTCCGGCTCCTCCGACAGCGACGCCGCGATCGTCTCCAGCCCCACCGGCCCGCCCCGGAAATCGCGGATGATGCGCGCCAACACCTGGCGGTCGAGGGTGTCGAGCCCCAAGTCGTCTATCTCCATCAGCGCCAGCGCCTCGCGCGCGATGGCCGCCGTGATCGTGCCGTCCCCCTTGACCTGCGCGTAATCGCGCACGCGGCGCAACAGGCGCAATGCCACGCGCGGGGTGCCGCGGCCCCGACGGGCCACCTCGTGCACGCCGTCGGCCGTGATGGGCGCTTTGAGCAGCCCGGCCGCGCGCGCCACGATGGCTTCCATCGCGGGCAGGTCGTAGAAATCGAAACGATATACCGCGCCGAAGCGCGCGCGCAGCGGCGCGGTCATCAGCGCCAGCCGCGTCGTCGCGCCGATCAACGTGAAGCGCGGCAGCTTCAGCCGGATGTTGCGCGCGGCCGGCCCCTTGCCGATCACGATGTCCAGCGCGAAATCCTCCATCGCCGGATAGAGCACCTCTTCCACGGCCCGACCCAGGCGGTGCACCTCGTCGATGAAAAGGATGTCCCCCTGGCGCAGGTTGGTGAGGATCGCGGCCAGGTCGCCGGCGCGCTCGATGGCCGGCCCGGCGGTGATCTTCAGCCCAACCCCCATTTCGTGGCTGATCACGTGGGCCAGTGTGGTCTTGCCCAGGCCGGGCGGTCCATAGAGCAAGATGTGGTCGAGCGCCTCCCCGCGGGCGCGCGCGGCCTGGATCAGGATCTTCAGGTTCTCGCGCAGCCGATCCTGGCCGAGCATCTCGTCCAGGGTGCGCGGCCGCAACGCCGCATCTATCACCACCTCTTCGGGCCGGCTTTGCGGCGAAATGGTACGTTCGGGCATGTTCACCTGTCGCGTCGCCGTCTTGCGGCGATGTGTAATGTCAAACAACAAAATCATTATACCAATAAAACAGGGCAATGCGGAAACCGGCCGGTCGTGCAGCAGATTGTAGCATTGCACACAATAGGGATTTGACAGTCCGGCCAACGTGTGCTAGACTCAATAACGGCTGGATGCATAGAAATACATAGAAATAATCATCAAAACTGAGATCGAGTTGATCGCGATGAACGCCCTGGCATCCGACGAGATCCGCACCTGGCTCGACCTGAGCGAGGCGGCCCGCTACCTCGGCGTGCACTTCACCACGCTCCGCCGCTGGACCGATGACGGCAAGGTGCCGTGCATTCGCACGCCGGGCGGCCGCCGGCGCTATCGCCTATCCGAGCTGACCGCCTTCCTGACCAGCCTGCAACAGGGCAACAGTCGCGCCGCCGTGGCCGCACGCGGGGACACCGGCGTGGCGGCGCTGTTCCCGCCCAAACACATCGGCATCGCCGACGAGCCGTGGTATAGCCGCCTGGACGAGGAGATGCGCGCCACCATGCGCAGCGGCGGCCGACAGTTGATGGCCGTCTTGATGCAATATGCCGCTCGCAGCGAGGGCGGTGAACCCTTCCTGGAAGAGGGCTTGCGCCTGGCGCGCCAGTACGGCGTCGCCTGCCAGCAGGCTCACCTTTCGCTCATCGAGACATTGCGTGCCTTCCTGTTGGTGCGGCGCTCCATCAACGATTCGCTGCATCAGGCCGGCGCGCTGGCCGGCGCGCCCGATGCCGATACCTGGCGCCTGTACGATCGCGTGGCGACCTTCCTCGATGCCATGCTGATCGCCCTGGTAGATGCCTATGACCGGGCCCGGCCGCAAACGTTGCCCAATTCCCATCCCACACCCGAGCCATCATCATGAATTTAGCTACCTATCCGCCCCCGCGGTTGATCTTCTGGGAGACGACCGCCGGTTGCAACCTGGCCTGCATCCATTGCCGGCGCATCACCGTGGCCGACCAACTGATGCCCCAGGATCTGAACACGGCCGAGGCGTTCGACCTGATCGAGCAGATCGCGGCGTTTGCCCGGCCGATCTTCGTCCTATCGGGCGGCGAGCCGCTCTTCCGGCCCGACATCTTCGCCATCGCCCGCCACGCGGCCGACGCCGGCCTGACGGTGGCCCTGGCCACCAACGGCACGCTGATCGACGCGGATGTCGCCGGCCGCATTCGCGCCAGCGGCATTCGTCGCGTCAGCGTCAGCCTGGACGGCGCCGATGCGGCCACCCACGACCTGTTCCGCGGGCCGGGCGCGTTTCGCAAGGCGCTCGACGGCATGGCCCACCTGGCCGCGGCCGGCGTGCCCTATCAGATCAACACCACGGTGGCGCAGCATAACGTCGGCCAGATGCCCGAGATGTTGCGCCTGGCGCAAGAGTCGGGCGCACGCGCCCTCCATCTTTTCCTGCTGGTGCCGGTCGGCTGCGGGGTCGAGATCGCCGCCGATCAGCAGATCGGCCCGGCCGAGTACGAGGCCGTGCTGAACTGGATGTACGATGCCGAGATGCACACCGACATCGAGCTGAAGGCTACCTGCGCCCCGCACTACTTCCGCATCGCGCGGCAACGCCAGGCCGAAGAGCGCCGCCTGGGCATCGTCCGGCCGTTGCCCGCCAGCCACCATCGCCAGGCTCACGCCGGCCGGCCCGCGGACGACGGGCACGAACGCGAACCGGCCATGCACGCCATGACCAAAGGATGTCTGGCCGGCACCGGCGTGTGTTTCGTCAGCCATCGCGGCGAGGTGTTCCCCTGCGGCTACCTGCCGCTGGAGGCCGGCAACATTCGCCGTCAGCCGTTGCGGGAGATCTGGGAACAGTCGCCCCTCTTCGCGACGCTGCGCGATCCTCGTCTGTTGGAGGGCAAGTGCGGTCGCTGCGAATTCAAGCACGTCTGCGGTGGCTGTCGGGCCCGCGCCTATGGCATGACCGGCGCCTACCTGGCCGAGGAGCCGTTCTGCGTGTATGAGCCGGCGTCGGCGCGGGGGCCGGTCGGTTGATTCCCGACGCGCAGGCGGAAAGGCACGTCCCGATGAACGAGGATGCCATCCTGCTGCTGGCCTACGGCGGCCCCGATTCCCTGGCGGATCTTCCTGCTTATCTGGCCAATATCCGCGGGGGCCGGCCGGTCCCACCGCCGCTCCTGGCCGAGATCGCGCAGCGTTACGCGCGGATCGGCGGCCGCTCGCCCCTGCGCGAGATCACCGAGCGCGTCGCGGCCCGATTGGCCGCAGCGGTCGGGCGGCCGGTCTACGTGGGGATGCGGCACTGGCATCCGTTCATCCACGAGACGGTCGGCCGCATGGCCGCGGACGGCGTGCGCCGCGCCGTGGCCATCTGTATGGCGCCGCACTACAGCCGCCTCAGCGTCGGCGCCTACCGGGCCGCGCTCGACCGGGCGCTGGTCGAACAGGGCGCCGATCTCGCGGTTGACTTCGTGGAGAGCTGGCACACCGCAGAGGCGTATCTGGACGGCGTGACGGCCAATGTGCGCCAGGCGCTGTTGCGCTTCCCGGCCCCCGTGCAGCCAACGGTGAAGATCGTGTTCACCGCGCACAGTTTGCCCGCCGCCATCGAGGATGGCGGCGATCCGTATGTGGCGCAGCTCTACGAGACCGCGCTGGCCATCGTCCGGCGGTTGAGCTGGCCGCCGGATCGCTGGATGCTGGCGTTCCAAAGCGCGCCGCGCACCGGCGAGCCGATGTTGGAGCCGCAAATCGAGGATCTGTTGCCGCGCTGGGCCGCCATGGGCGAGCGGCATGTCCTGGTCGTTCCCATCGGCTTTGTTGTCGAACACGCGGAGGTGTTGTACGATCTGGATATCGCGCTGCAAGAAGCGGCGCGGGCGCAGGGCGTGCACCTGGAGCGCGCGGCGCTCTTGAACGATAGCCCGCCCCTGGTGGCCGCCCTGATCGAGATCTGGAAGGGCGCACGGAGCCCAACCCTTGTTCCGAGAGGATAGCGCTGTGTCTATCGTTCTCATCGGCCTCAACCATCAAACTGCACCGGTCGCATTGCGCGAGCAATTCGCCCTCATCGGCGCGTCGACCGATTACGGCCATGTGTTGACATGTTGTTGCAGAGTCGCCGGATCCCTGGATGCCGTCATCCACGAGTGCGCCATCGTCTCGACCTGCAATCGGCTGGAGATCTACGCGGTCGCGCGTGATCCGGCCTCTGCGCAGGCCGTGATCGAGGAGTCCCTGGCGGAGCTGCGGGGCGTTCCGGCTGCGGAGCTGCGGCCGTATCTCTATCGCCTGGCCGAGCGCGCGGCGGTGGAACATTTGCTGCGCGTGGCGGCCGGATTGGATTCGATGATCCTGGGCGAGCCGCAGATCTTGGGCCAGGTCGCGCAGGCCATCGCCAAGGCACGAGCGGCCGGCGCCGCCGGCCTGGTGCTCTCGCAACTGTTCGCCAGGGCGGTCCATGCCGGCCGCCGTGCGCGCGCCGAGACCGCCATCAGCCGCTACACCACTTCGGTCAGCCACGCGGCCGCACGGCTGGCGCAAGAGGTGGTGGGCGACCTCGGCCAGGCGGCCGTATTGATCGTCGGCGCGGGCGAGATGGCCGGGCTGGCGGCCCAGGCCCTGTACGACGAGGGCGCGCGACGCATCACCTGCATCAACCGCACCGGCGAGCACGCCGAACACCTGGCAAGCCGGTTCGGCGGCCGCGCGGCCAGCTGGAGCGATCTCGTCCATGCGCTGGCCTGGGCCGATGTGGTCGTCTCGGCCACGGGCGCACCGCATACGGTCATCCATCGCGATGACGTGGCGCAGGCGCTTCCTTATCGCGATGGCCGGCCCCTGGTCATCGTGGATATCGCGGTGCCGCGCGATGTGGAAGAGGCCGTGGATGAGCTGCCGGGTGTCTTGCGCTACGACATAGATCGCCTGCAGTGCGTCGTGGACGGCAATCGGGCCCAGCGCGCCGCGGCCATTCCCCAGGTCGAGGCCATCATCTGTCAGGAGGCCGACGAGTTCATGGCGTGGCTGCAGAGCCGCCAGGTGGTGCCGGTGCTGGTCGAGTTGCGCCGTAAAGCCGAGGCGGTGGCCCAGAGCGAGCTGGAAGCGGCTCTCCGGCGCCTGGGCCACGCCGATCCGCGCACCGGCCGCGTCATGGCCCTGATGGCGCACCGCATCGTCGGCAAGCTGCTCCACGAGCCGACCGTGCGCCTGAAGGCCGAAGCCGCCCAGGGCAACGGCGTGGCCTGCGCGGACACCTTGCGGGAGCTCTTCGGGTTGACCGGGGAACGCGCACGAAACACCGCTCCGGCTTTGCGCATCGGAGCGGCCGAGGGGCGTTGTCATGTCCGCTGAACTCACGCAGATCCGCCTGGGCACGCGCGGCTCGGCCCTGGCGCGCTGGCAGACCGCTTACGTGGCCGACCTGCTGCGCGCGAGCTGGCCGGGGCTCGCGTGTCAGATCGAGGTCATCCACACCCAGGGCGATCGGGTGCTCGATGTGCCGTTGCCCAAGATCGGCGGCAAGGGGGTGTTCACCGCCGAGCTGGAGGCGGCCCTGCGACGGCGCGACATTGACCTGGCCGTGCACAGCTTGAAAGACCTGCCGATCGAGCAACCCGCGGGCCTGACGATTGCCGCCGTGCCCCCGCGCGCCGGCGCGGCCGATGTGCTGATCAGCCGGGCCGGCTACACCCTGGAGACGCTGCCGCCGGCCGCGACGGTGGGCACCAGCAGCCGGCGCCGCGCGGCGCAACTGCGCGCCCTGCGCCCCGATCTGCGCATCCTGGACGTGCGCGGCAACGTGGACACCCGGCTGCGCAAAGCATTGGACCCCGGCGGCCCCTACGATGCGCTGGTGTTGGCGCAGGCCGGCCTGGAGCGCCTGGGCTACGCCGATGCCGTGACCCAGGTGCTCCCGCTGGACGTGATCATGCCGGCGCCCGGCCAGGGTGCGCTGGCGGTGCAAGCGCGCGACGAAGCGGACCTGGTGGCCTTGTTGGCGCCGCTGGACCACCGGCCCACCCGCCTGGCCGTCACTGCGGAGCGGGCCTTCCTGGCGGGCCTGGGCGGCGGCTGCGCGCTGCCCATCGCCGCTTACGCCACGGTCGAGGGGGAACGGCTCGTACTGGTCGGCCGCGTCACCGCGGCCGACGGCAGCCGCCAGATCACCGTGACGATCGGCGGACCGGCTGCCGAAGCCGCGGCCCTGGGCGCGCAACTGGCGCAGATCGCGCTGGATCGGGGCGCGGCCGATATGCTGATGGCCGCCGACGCGAGGTGAAGCGAACATGGCCGGGATGCAATCTGCCCTGCAAGGCAAACGGATCGTCCTGACGCGCGCGGCGCATCAGCTCGACGATCTGGAAGAGCTGTTGCGCGGCCGCGGGGCCGTGCCGCTGCCATACCCGTGCATCGCCATTGCACCGCCCGAAGACCCCGCGGCGCTCGACGCGGCGCTCGCCGACCTTCTGGCCGGCGCATTTGACTGGCTGGTGCTCACCAGCCAGAACGCCGTCCTCGTCCTGGCCGACCGGCTGAAGCCAGAGCCCCCCGTTCCCCCCAATCTTGGGGGGTCAGGGGGGCGGCTCCCCGTCGAGCCCCCCATTCCCCCCAATCTTGGGGGGTCAGGGGGGCGGGGGTCAGGGGGGCGGCTCCCTGTCGAGCCCCCCGTTCCCCCCAATCTTGGGGGGCCAGGGGGGCAAGGGCCAGGGGGACAGGGGGCGGGCTGGAATGAGGGGCGGTTCGCGGTGGCCGCCATCGGCGCGGCCACCGCCGAGGCGGCCGGCCGGTTGCTCGGCCTGAGCGTGCAACTGGTGCCCGATGAGTTCGTCGCCGAAGCCCTGGCCGAGGCATTGGCCGGCCGGCTGAGCGTCGGCGGCCGTGTCCTGATCTGTCAGGCCGACATCGGCCGGCCCGTGTTGGCCGAGGCGTTGCGGGCCAGGGGCATCGCGGTGACCTCCGTCGTCGCCTATCGCACCGTGATCGGCCGCGGCGGCGTGGACCTGCCGGCCCTCCTGGCCGACCGCCAGGTGGATGCGATCACCTTCACCAGCCCATCCACCGTGCGCAATCTGTTTGCCCGGCTGGCGGCCGAGGGCGGAGATCCCGACCACCTGGCCGACGTCTGCGTGGCGTGTCTGGGGCCGGTCACGGCCGACGCGGCCCGCCGGCACGGCCTGTCGGTGCATGTATTGCCGGAACAGCACACGATTCCGGCGCTGGTAGAGGCCCTGGAAGCCTATTTCGCTGGAGAGAACCGATGACTACGATACCGACACCCTCCTTTCGTCCGCGCCGGCTGCGCCTGACCGCCGGCATCCGGCGTCTGGTGCGCGAAACCACCCTCAGCCCGGCCGACTTCATCTATCCGCTCTTCGTGCGGCACGGCCGCGACCAGCGCGTGCCCGTGCGCTCCATGCCGGGCGTGTTCCAGCTCACCGTGGACCAACTGGCCGTCGAAGCGCGTGCGATCGCCGGCCTGGGCATTCCGGCCGTGATCCTGTTCGGCATCCCGGCCGTCAAAGACGCGGTCGGCAGCGACAACTACAACCCCGACGGGATCGTGCCGCAGGCGATCCGGGCCATCAAAGACGCCGCGCCCGACCTGCTGGTCATCTCCGACATGTGCTTCTGCGAGTACACCGACCACGGCCACTGCGGGATCATCAACGCGCCGGGGCAACCGTATTACACGCCCGGGCTGCCGGCCGGCTACCTGCTCAACGACCCGACCCTGGAGCTGCTGGGACGCGCCTCGGCGGTGCACGCGCAGGCCGGCGCCGATATCATCGCGCCGTCGGGCATGATTGACGGCATGGTCGCCGCGATCCGGCAGGCGCTGGATGCCGCGGGCTATGCGCACGTGCCGATCATGAGCTATGCGGTGAAATACGCCAGCGGCTTCTACGGCCCGTTCCGCGAGGCGGCCGAAAGCCCGCCCCAATTCGGCGACCGCAGCCAGTACCAGATGGACCCTGCCAACCGTCGCGAGGCGCTCAAAGAGGCCCGGCTCGACATCGCCGAGGGCGCCGACATCCTGATGGTGAAGCCGGCGTTGCCCTATCTGGACGTTCTCAGCCAGTTGCGGGCCGTCACCGACCTCCCCCTGGCGGCCTATCAGGTGAGCGGCGAATACGCCATGTTGCACGCCGCGGCCGCCAACGGCTGGCTCGACCTGCGCCGCTGCGCGCTGGAGAGCCTGACCGCCATCAAGCGCGCCGGCGCCGACATGATCCTCACCTACTTTGCGCGCGATGCCGCGCGCTGGCTGGCGGAGGGGTGACCGGGGCCATGCCGACCGTCGCGCGCTTTCTGGCTGCCTGCCGGCGCCAACACACCGACACCACGCCGATCTGGCTGATGCGCCAGGCCGGCCGCTACATGCCCGAATATCGCGCCTTGCGCGAAAAGCACACCCTTCTGGAGATCATCCGCACGCCCGAGCTGGCGTGCCAGGTGACCCTGCAACCGCTCCGCGCCTTCGACCTCGACGCGGCGATCATCTTCGCCGACATCCTGCCGCCGCTGGTGGGCATGGGATTGGAGCTCGAATTCGCCGCCGGCGAAGGCCCGGTGATCCACAACCCGATCCGCCGCGCCGCCGATGTAGACGCGCTGCGCGTGCGGCCGCCGGAAGAGACGTTGGGCTTCACCCTGGAGGCGATCCGATTGGCCCGCCGCGAGCTGGACGCCGCGGGCATTCCCCTGATCGGGTTCAGCGGCGCGCCCTTCACCCTGGCCGCGTATGCCGTCGAGGGCGGTAGCAGTTCGCACTTTGCGGCCGCCAGGCGGCTGATGATGGCCGATCCGGCCGCCTGGCACAAGCTGATGGCGAAGCTCAGCGAGGTGGTGGGCGGCTATCTGCTGGCGCAGGCGCAGGCCGGCGCACAGGCGCTCCAGCTCTTCGATAGCTGGGCCGGCCAGCTCAGCCCGGACGATTACCGCGAGCTGGTGTTGCCCTACACGCGCCGCGCGCTGGCGATCGCGGGCCAGGCCGGGGTGCCCATCATCCATTTCGGCACCAACACCGCCGGCATGCTCGACCTGATGAAGGAGGCCGGCAGTTTGCTGCCGGCCTCGGCGCCGCTGGTGATCGGAGTGGACTGGCGCATTCCGCTCGATCGGGCATGGCGACAGTTGGGCCCCGACGTGGCCCTACAGGGCAACCTGGACCCGCTGGCTTTGCTGGCGCCCTGGGACGAACTGCGCCGCCGCGCCCAGCGCGTGCTCGACGCCGGCCGCGCGGTCGGCTGGCCGGGCCACATCTTCAACCTGGGACACGGCGTTTTGCAAGACACGCCCACCGACAACGTCCGCCGGCTGGTGGACTTTGTTCACGAATACGGACAAAGGATCGCTGCATGAATCGCACGGCACCCATTGCATCGCCCGTCGTCATCGTCGGCGGCGGCATCGCCGGCCTGAGCACCGCCTGGTATCTGCAACAGCGCGGGGTGCCCTACACCTTGCTGGAAGAGGCCGGCCGCTGGGGCGGCCACGTCCTCACCGAGACCGTTGAGACGGCCGTGGGCCGCTTCATCGTCGAGGCCGGCCCCGATTCCTTCATCACCCAGAAGCCGTGGGGGATGCAGCTCGCCCGCGAGCTGGGCCTGGCCGACCGCCTGGTGGGCACCAACGACCGGATGCGCAAGGTCTACGTGTTGAGCAAGGGCCGGCCCATCCCCATGCCCGACGGCGTGCTGCTGATCGTGCCGACCCGCTTCATGCCGTTCGTGCTCTCGCCGCTCATCTCGCCCCTGGGCAAGCTGCGCATGGGGCTGGATCTGATCATTCCCCCGCGGCGCGACGGGGCCGACGAAACCCTGGCCGACTTCGTGCGGCGCCGGCTGGGCAACGAGGCGCTGGACAAGATCGCCGAGCCGCTCCTTTCCGGCATCTACAACGCCGAGGCCGACCGGCAGAGCCTGCTGGCCACCTTCCCGCGCTTCCGCGAGCTCGAGCTGAAGTACGGGAGCCTGACGCGCGGGATGCTGGCCGCACGGGCCAACGGCCGCGGCCGCCGGGCCGACGGCGACGGCCGCCAGCCGCTGTCGGCCTTCATGTCGCTGGCCGGCGGCACCGGCGAGCTGATCGAGGCGCTGGTCGGCCGGCTGACGGGCGATCTGCGGCTGAACGCACGGGTCGAGCGCCTGGAGCGGTCGGCCGACGGCAGTTACCTGGTCTCCACCGCGCGCGGCGAGCCGTTGCACGCGCGGGCGGTGGTGTTGGCCGTGCCGGCCTTCGTGGCCGCGGGATTGCTACACCGGCTTGCGCCCGAAGCAGCGGCGGTGTTGGCCGGCATCCGCTATGTCAGCACCGGCACGATCTCGCTGGCCTACCGCCTGGACGAGATCCCGCGGCCCCTGCTCGGCTTCGGGCTGGTGGTGCCGGGCAGCGAGCGCCGGCCGATCAACGCGCTCACCTGGAGCTCGCTGAAGTTTGCCGGCCGTGCGCCAGAAGGCTACGCGCTCTTTCGGGTCTTCTTCGGCGGCTCGCGCAGCCCGCGCTCGATGGAGCTGGATGATGCCGCGCTGCTGGCGACCGTGCGCGAGGAACTGCGCGGCCTCATGGGGATCGCGGCTCCGCCCTTCTTCCATCGCATCTATCGCTGGCACCGGGCCAACCCGCAGTACGACGTGGGCCACAACGACCGGATCGCATGGCTGGAGCACATGTTGCCGGCCGGCCTCTACCTGGCCGGCAGCCCCTATCGCGGGGTCGGCCTGCCCGACTGCATCCGGCAGGGACAGGAAACAGCGACCCGGATCGCGGCCGGCCTTACGGCCGTTTTCCCCGTCGCCGGGGTGCAGAGAGCGTCATAAATTCCATTATTTGAGCCATAGGAGTATTTTTATGGAAACCACAACGGGTAGCTGGACGGTAAAAGTCGGACTGGCCCAAATGCTCAAAGGCGGCGTGATCATGGATGTAACCACTGCCGAGCAGGCCAGGATTGCCGAAGATGCCGGCGCGTGCGCGGTCATGGCGCTGGAGCGGGTGCCGGCCGATATCCGCAAACAAGGCGGGGTGGCGCGCATGTCGGATCCCGAAAAGATCCTCGAAATCATGGAAGCGGTTTCGATCCCTGTGATGGCGAAATGCCGCATCGGCCATTTCGTCGAGGCGCAGGTGTTGGAGGCGTTGGGCGTAGATTATATTGATGAGTCGGAAGTCTTGACGCCGGCCGACGAAGAGCATCATGTGGACAAACATCAGTTCAAGGTACCGTTCGTATGCGGATGCCGCAACCTGGGCGAGGCGCTGCGACGCATCGGTGAAGGCGCGGCCATGATCCGCACCAAAGGGGAAGCCGGCACCGGCGATGTAGTGGAGGCCGTGCGCCACGCCCGTACCGTGTTGGGCGAAATCCGACGTCTACAAGGCTTGCGGCCCGAAGAACTGATGCACGCGGCCAGAGAGATGGCCGCGCCCTATGAGCTGGTGCGCAGCGTGGCAGAAACCGGCGCGTTGCCGGTAGTGAATTTCGCGGCCGGCGGCATCGCCACCCCAGCCGACGCCGCCCTGATGATGCAACTGGGCATGGACGGCGTCTTCGTCGGTAGCGGCATCTTCAAGTCGGCCGATCCGGCTCGCCGCGCCCGCGCGATCGTCATGGCAACCACGCACTACAATGAGCCGGGGATCATCGCCGAAGTCTCCAAAGGCCTGGGCGAGCCGATGATGGGAATCGCCGCCCGGGCGATCGCCGAGGCCGAGCAACTCGCCACGCGAGGTTGGTGACACGATGCTCGTCGGTGTGTTGGCCCTGCAGGGCGATTTTCGCGAACATGAAGCCATGTTGCAGCGCCTGGGGGTGGCCGTCCGTCAGGTGCGCCTGCCGGAACACCTGGCCGGACTGGATGGCCTGATCATCCCCGGCGGCGAAAGCACGACGATGGGCAAGCTGGCGCGCGCCTATGGCCTGATCGAGCCGATCCGGACATTGGCCGGCGCCGGTATGCCGATCTGGGGCACCTGCGCCGGCATGATCCTGCTGGCGCAGGATATCGGCCCGGAGCCGCCCCACCTGGGGTTGATGCCTATCACTGTCAAGCGCAATGCCTTCGGCCGCCAGATTGCCAGCTTCGAGATAGATCTGGCCGTGCCGGCGCTCGCCCCCTGGTCGGACGGCGAGCCGGCCCGGCCTTTCCACGCCGTGTTCATCCGCGCGCCGCTGATCGCGGCCGTAGGCCCGGGCGTAGAGCCGCTCGCCCATCTGCCCGACGGCACGATCGTGGCGGCGCGCGCCGGCCACCTGTTGGCCACCAGTTTTCATCCCGAGCTGACGCCAGACAGCCGGTTTCATGCCTTCTTTCTCAGCCTGATCCGCGCCGAAAGCGATCCGCCGGCCGGGAGGTGAACATGACGCATGATGAGAAACCATCGCGGCCGCAACGCAGCTATCCGGCTGTTTATGAGAAGCTGATCCCGATCGCGCTGGCGCTCATCGCGCTGGCGACCCTGGCCGCGCTCGGGTTCGCGGTGGCGGTCGCCACGGGATTCTTACCATAAAGGAGCTCATCCGATGACCACCGTGTTGACTTTCTTGCCGTTTGCATCCAGTCTGATCAGCTTTGTCTTCGCTGCGCTGGTCTTCCGGCGCTACCTGGCCCGCCGACGGCCCTACCTTCTCCTGTGGGGCATCGGCATGACGATGTACGGCATCGGCGGCTTTTGCGAGGGCTACTACGGCGCGTTCGGCTGGAATCCTCTGACCTTCCGCCTCTGGTACCTGTTCGGCGCGATGCTGGTGGCGGCCTGGTTGGGCCAGGGCACGGCCTATCTGCTGATCCGGCGCCGGTGGGTGCACGGGCTGATGCTGGTGCTCGCTGTGGCATCCCTCTACGGTGCGGTGCGGGTCTTCACGGCGCAGCTCGATCCGGCCGCCATGGGCAGCAGCCTGCACACCGGCAGCGAGCTGAGCGGCAGGGCCATCGTGTCCGGGGGCGTGCGCACCCTGACTCCCTTCTTCAATTTGTACGGCACGGCCTTCCTGGTGGGCGGCGCGGTCTACTCGGCCTGGATCTTCTGGCGCAAGCGGATCCTGTTGCACCGGGTCATCGGCAATGTGCTGATCGCCACCGGCGCGCTGTTGCCGGCGTTCGGCGGCTCCTTCTCCCGGCTGGGGATCGGCGGCGCGCTCTATATCAGCGAACTGCTGGGCGCCATCCTGCTGTTCCTGGGCTTTCTGCGCGCCACCACCCCCTTGCCGCAAGAGAGCGCACAGAAGTAGCTCCCAAAATTCGCATCTGGATTGTTTCCGTGGTATAATAAACGAACAGTCAACGAACCGCGGAGACTTCGTGAATCATGCCCAGGACATGCTCCTGGCCGAATTCATGCGCGCTTTGCGGCGTCTTGACCGGATCATTGGGTCAATCAGAAACAGGAGCCTGTCATGAGCAATAACGGCAAAGACGAAGTATTGGACATCTTCGAACCCGGAGATGAAGCCGAAGAGTTCTACACCAGCCTGGATGAGGAGCGCGAGGCCGAGCTCGCCGCGCTGATCGGCGTGCCGGTGGTCGGCCTGGAGCTGTGGGAGACGTCCCTCGGCGACGACGAGGCCGAAGGGCCGATCACGCCCGAAAACCGCTCGTTCTTCGATGTAGATCTGCTCTTCGATGGCGGCACGGCGCTCGAGCTCTACGTGGCATCGGTGTATCCCGATCCCGATGGCGAGGCCGTCACCGGCCTGGATGCCATCTACGACGTGGTGGGCCGGCTGTCGGACGACGAGCTGGAGCTGCTGGATTTCGACCAGGCGGACGAGGACGGAGGGCTGGCGCTCGCCTTCGGCAAGGACAACCAGACGCAGCAGGTCATCGTCGCCAGCGCCTGGATGGTCAGCGAGTGGGAACCCGAAGAAGCAGACGAAGCGGAAGAAGAGGTCTGAGACGATTCGATCCCTGGCGTAAAAGCCGATGATTCGTCTCGCAGTGCTTGATGTGGACGGCACGTTGAAGCGCGCCGAATCGCCCTATCAGTATCTGCACGAGCGATTGGGCGTGCTTCATCTGGCCGCAGCGCATCGCGAGCTGGCGTTGGCCGGCAAGATCAGCTACGGCGAGTGGCTGCGCCGCGATGTCGCGCTGTGGGCCGGCCAGCCGGTAGCCCGCATCCGCGAGCTGCTGGCGAAAAATCCCTACCTGCCCGGCGCGCCGGAACTGCTCCGCGCGCTCAAGCGCGCGGGCGTGATCGTCGCGCTGGTCAGCGCGGGTTTCACCCTCAACACCGACCCGATTGTGGCCGAGTTCGGGCTGGATTACGCATTGGCCAACGAGCTGACGGTCCGCGATGGCATCCTCGACGGCGGTTCGATCAACCACGTGCCCGAGGGCGGCAAGGCGGCCTTTGCGCGCGGTCTGATGGCGCGGCTGGGCATTCCGGCCGAACAGACGTTGGCCGCCGGCGACACCCGGGGCGACCTGGAGCTCTTCGATTGCGCCGGCGTGCGCATGGCCGTCAACCCCAAGTCCGAGCTGCTGCGCGCCCGTGCCGATGTGGTGTTCGAGCCCGACCTGACGGCCGCCGTGGCCTGGTTGAGGGCGCACGGCCATCTGGAATGAAACATGGAACTGATCGATTGGCCCGGCGTAGCGCGCAACGCCCTGTGGATCGTGGGCCTGAGCATCGTGTTGGCCGCCTGGAGCCATGCCCACTGGTGGGCCGCCGTGCACGGCGTGAAGCTGCGCCGCATGTTGGATTGGCCGCGCGTGCAGGCGCCTGTGTCGGCGGGCTTCCTGTTGTTTTGCATCAGCCTGGCGTGGAGCGCCGCGCGCTGGTGGGAACGCGGCCTGTGGATCCTGCTGGGCCTCTCTTTCGCCTGGCAGTTGCTCTCGGCGTGGCGGCTGGCGGCGCGCGCCGGCTGGGATGCCCCGGCCGACGCCGGCCAGGCGCCGGCTGCGGCGCGCGCCGCAGGGTCGTCGGGGCCGGCACCCCTGTCCGCCGATCCCCCTGCATCGGCCTCGGGAGGGAATGATGAAAATCCGTAGCCATCCTTTGATGTGGGCCCTTTCGTTCCTGATCGCGGGCGCTTTTCTCCTGCTCAAGAACTTCGGCGTGTTTCGCGATCTCGGCGATGCGATCTGGGGCGGCGTGTTTGCGGTCATGGGCGCCGGCTTCCTGGCCTGGTATCTGCTCGATCGGGAGCGCGTATGGCGCGCGATCGCCGGCTTTCCGCTGTTGACGATCGGTGCCCTGCTCATCCTGGCGTGGCAGAAGATCGGCCTGGGCGACTGGCAGGCGGCCGCGGTGCTGTTCGGCGTGGCGCTCGGCTTTTGGGCCGTGTTGCTCACGCACGACAATCACTGGTGGGCCATCCTGCCGGCGGGCATCCTCACGGTGCTGAGCGCGCTCACGGGCGTACAGGCCAGGCTCGATCCGGCCGCATGGCTCGGCTTCTTCGTCTTGGGCCTGGGCGTGGTCTTCGGCCTGCTCTATCTGCTGCGGTTGGGCCAACACGATACGGGCTGGGCCGGCCTTCCGGCGGCCGCCTTCCTCCTGATCGGCCTGGCGATGCTGGCGAGCGCCTTCCACCTGCCGGGATGGCTGGCGTTCTGGTGGCCGGCCGGCCTGGTGATCGCGGGCGCGGTACTGCTGATCCTGGCGTTGCCGTGGGCCGGCGCCACCCCCGAAGCACCGGCCGCTGTGGGCGCGCAACCGACCGCTGCAAGTGCGCAGCCGGCCGCCGCGGCTCCGGCCTCGGAAGCACCGGTGGACATCTACGCGCTGCTCAAGCAGCAGCCGCAGGAAGCGCCGATCGGGAAGGAGGCGGCCGGGCAAGCCGCGGAACAGACGCCACTGTGAGGGGAAACGTCCATGAACAAACAACTCCTGGTCTACATCACCACCTGGTGCCCGGACTGCCGGCATGTACAGGAGACGTTGGCCGAGTGGCGCGTGCCGGCGCGCTACATCAACATCGGCCGCGATCCCCAGGCGGCCGCCCGCGTGCGTGCGCTGACCGGCTTCGAGAGCGTGCCGACCCTGGTCGTCGTGGACGGCGATGGCTGCGATCCCATCGAGCCGCCCGCCGCGCTGCCGGCCGGCCGCGGCCCGCGCGGCATTGATCGCGGGAGCGTGATCACCGAGCCCTCGACCGAACAACTGCGCGCGTGGCTGAGCAAGCATGGCTGGCTGAAATAACCCGACTTACCCGCTTCCAGCTTCCAGCCGCCAGCTTCCAGCTTGGCGATCGGGCCGCGATATGCTAAAATAATCCTTCAAAAGCCCCCGTAGCTCAGGTGGATAGAGCAAGGCACTCCTAACGCCTTGGCCGCAGGTTCGAATCCTGCCGGGGGTACTTTTTCGACGCTTACGTGCCAGGCACCTGGGAGGGTGCCTGATACGTCCGGCGGCTCATTTTCAGGTCAGGCAACAGGTCATTTGCTGGAAAGGCAGGTGCATGATGGGCCCGGAGTCAGTAGCAGGCAACCTGATCAAGACGGTCGGCTCGTTCTTCAGCCGTCCGCAAGTCCGCGTCGAGACCCTCCCGATCGGGCCGGGCATCCCCCTGGGGATCGAACAGGTCTCGAATCCGGCCGTAGGGATCGGCGGCGCTTACGGCGCGTGGGGCATTCCCTACGACAATGCGACCCTTCCCCAACTCCTCGAAGAACGCATGGGTCTCCCGCTCAAGCCCGAGGAGAAACTGAACCTCGACGAACTGGGCTTCTTGCACCGCCACCATCTTCCGCCGCTCACCGATGAAGAACACGTCCAGGTCGAAGTGAGCGTCGGCGCGCGGCTGCTGGCGGCGGCCGCGCAGGCGTGCGGCTGGGCCATGTCGGAGATCGAGGCCGTGTTGATCGGCGTGAGCATTCCGGTGACCGAAGACTACGTCGAGCGCATCGCGGATGAGGCCGGCGTGCCCGACTCGGCCCTGAAGGTCACCGTGCACAAGGCGTGCGACAGCTCGGTCGCGGCCCTGAATCTGGCATTGAACCCCGATCTGCCCGCCAATCGCCGCCTCTCGCACAACCTGGCCGAGTATCTGCGGGGCAAGAAGGTGCTCGTGGGCGGCATCGAAGGATTGAGCCGGGTCTTGCGCCTGGCCCGCGACAAGCAGGCCGCGCAACTGTTCGGCAACGGCGCAGGGATCTTCGGCCTGATCCCGGGCCGGACGATGAAGTTCCTGGTCGGCGGCGCGCGCGAAGCCTACGACGCGGAGGGGGTGCTCCAGGTGCGCATGACCTACCCCCATTCCCGCCGGCCAAACGAAGAGGGCTCCCTGGTCGAAGTGTCGGAGAAGGGCGAGCACAGCGTGCGGGTGGCCGGCATGATGCACGAGCCGGAAGACATCGCCTCGCCCGTGGAGATGGCCGGGCCGATGGGCATGGTCAAGCTCTTCGTCCGCAACGGCGTGGAGGCCGTGCGCGGGGTCTATCAGTCCTATCGCGATCTGATGGCCCGCACCAACATGGTCGGCCGCGACATCGCGGTGGCGATCGTCCATCATGCCAATTACAAGATCAACCAGCTCAAGGAAAAGCAACTGAACAAAGAAGGCATCAAGATCCCGATGCCCTGGTTGCTGAGCGATTTCGGCAACGTGAGCGCCGCCTCGAACATGATCGCCTTCCTCCGCCAGCTCTCCAACCTGCGGCCAGGCGACCACATCCTGTTCGACGGCTTCGGCGCCGGCACCTACTACGATGTGGTGGCCGTTGAGCTGGGCAGCGCATGACCGTCGCACCGGGCCCGGCTGCAGGCCGACCCGGACGGTCGTCGCGTTGAGAGGATTTCTGCGCATCTGGCTGCTCCTGGCGCTGCTGTGGTGGTCGGCGCCGATTGCCCGCGGGCCGGCCGAGGCCGCGGCAACCCGCCAGGGCGCCACCGATCCTTCCCCTACTGCGGCCGCGTCGAATGCCAAAGCCGCCGGCATGCCGGCGGCGGTCAAGGCGATCATGGACCGCATGAGCCCGGCCGATCGGGTCGGGCAGCTTTTTCTGGTCACCTTCGAAGGCAACGACGTCTCGGCTACCTCCGATATTGCCACCCTGGTGCGCGATTACCGCGTCGGCGGCGTGGTGTTGCGGCCGGCCAACGGCAATTTCCGCAGCGTGCCCGCGGCGCCGCCGTTCGTGACCGCCACCCTGACGACCACGGCGACCGAGGCCGCGCTGCTCACCACGCCGCAACAGATCGCGTTGCTCAGCAACGCGCTGCAGGCGCTCGCCATGATGCCCCCGCGCGTCCTCACGGAGACGGCCGGCGCGCCCTCGACCGCCACACCGGCCGCCCGTGGCATCGCGCTCACCCCCACCATCACGCCGACCGTGGCCCCCGCGCCGACCGCCGCCGTCGCCGCCACGCAACCGCTGACCGCCACCGGCATTCCGCTGCTGATCGGATTGGAGTGGGACGGCGACGACAGTCCCGTCTTTGCCGGCGCCAACGGCTTCAGTCCGCTGCCGAGCGCAATGGCCATGGGCGCCACGTGGACGCCCTCGCTCGTCGAGGCGGCCGGCCAGACGTTGGGGCGGGAGCTGCACGCCGTCGGCGTCAATCTCCTCCTGGGGCCGCCGCTCGACGTGCTGGATATCCCGCGCCCCGGCAGCAAGGGCGATCTCGACACGCGCACCTTCGGCGGCGATCCGTATTGGGTCGGCCAGATGGGCCAGGCGTTCATCCGCGGGGTGCAGGAGGGCAGCCAGGGCACGGTGCAGACGGCCGCCAAGCACTTTCCCGGGCAGGGGAGCAGCGACCGCCGGCCCGAAGACGAAGTGGCCACCGTACAGAAATCGGTCCAACAACTGCGCCAGATCGAGCTGGCGCCGTTCGCGGCCGTCACCGCGGGAGGACCGGCCATCACCGGCACTACGGCCGCGCTGATGACTTCGCACATCCGCTATCGCGGCTTTCAGGGCAACATCCGCCAGCTCACGCCGCCCATCAGCCTGGCGCCGCAACTGCAAGACCTGATGGCGTTGAAGGAGTTCGCCGACTGGCGCGCGGCCGGCGGGGTGCTGGTGAGCGACGCGTTAGGCGTGCCGGCCGTCCGGCGCTACTACGATCCGCAGCTTCAGAAATTCCCCCACCGCCAGGTGGCGCAAGACGCCTTTCTGGCCGGCAACGACCTGCTTTACCTGGCGCGCTTCGCCCTGACCGACGATTGGCCGAGCCAGATGGCGAACATCAAAGAGACGATCCTCTATTTTCAAAGCAAGTATCGGGACGATCTCGAGTTCCGGGCGCGCGTCGATGCGTCGGTCGGCCGGATCCTTCAGCTCAAGTTGCGCATCTTCGGGCCGACATGGAGTCCCGACGCGTTGCGACGGCCGCTCGATGATCCTGGCGCCATGAAGAGCAACGCGGCCGTTGCGCAAGCCATCGCCCGCGCCGGCCTGACGCTGATCTATCCGACGCGCGATGAGCTGGCCGATCGCATGCCTTCGGCGCCGCTGGCCGACGAGAACATCCTGATCTTCACCGAGGCGCGGCCGGTGCAGGAATGCCCCACGTGCGATCCGACGCCGGCCATCGCGGCCACGGCCATCGAGGAGATCATGTTGCGCCTTTACGGCCCCAGCGCCACCGGCCAGCTCAGCCCCACGCGCATCCGCAGCATGACCTTCACCGATCTCAGCCGCATGTTGGCCGCCTCGCCCGGCATCGAGCCGAACGTCGAGCGCGCCATTGCCACGGCCCGTTGGATCATCTTCGTCATGTTGGATCACAAGCCCGACGAATATGCCGATTCCGCGGCCCTGCGCGCCTTTTTGACGAAACGCTCGGATAGCCTGCGCGACAAGCGCCTGGTGGTCATGGCGTTTGCCGCGCCCTATTACCTGGACACGACCGACATCAGCAAGCTCACCGCTTATTTCGGCGTCTACAGCCGGACGCCTCCCTTCCTGGAAACCGCGGTGCGGGCGCTCTTCCGCGAGTTCAGCCCGGTGGGCGCCCTGCCGGTGTCGGTCGCGGGGGTGAACTACGACCTGATCAAGCAATTGGAGCCGGCCCCCAACCAGATCATCCCGCTCAATCCCCTCGGCCCGGCGCAGGACGCGGCCGGCGGCAAGGCCACCATCCAGGTGGGGAATCGGCTGACCCTGGAGACGGGCGTGATCCTGGACCGCAACGGCCATCCCGTGCCCGACGGCACGCCGGTCGAGTTTCGCCTGCGCTATCCGGCCGAAGGGCTTGACCTGGCGCCCAAGATCGAGACGACCGGCGCCGGCAAGGCCCGCACCACGGTGACCCTGGACCGGCCGGGCGAGCTGTGGATCACCGCGCAGGCCGGCGAGGCGAAGGAATCGGCCCGCATCGTGCTGAAGGTGGGGGGCGACACGCCCGGCAGCATCGCGACCGTGTTGCCCTCGCCCACGGCGGCGCCGACGGCCACGCCCGTGCCCACGGCCACGGCCACGCCCACCCTCGCGCCGACCGCGGCGCCGACGGCCAGCGCCACGCCGCCTCCCGCGGCGCAGCCGCCGCAGCCGCGCGTGCCCTTGCCGGCCTTCCTGTTCGGCCTGTTGGGGGTGACGGGTTCGGCCGCGGCCGGCTTCGCCTGGGGTCACCGGTCGGTCGCCGGCACCCGGCGCGAAAAACACGAGCGGCTGAGCTGCGCGGTCGGAGGATCGTTGTGGGCCGTGACGACCGGCTGGGCCGCTTACCTGCTCTATTCCCTGGGTTGGTTGCCGGGCGCGACCGAGTTACAGGCCGCGGGCATGAGCTGGGCGGCCGGGATCGTCAGCCTGATCGGCGGATTGCTGTCGCTAACGTGGAGCGGCCGGCAGCAGAGGCGACCAGAGCGTCACCAGTAGCGCGGCCATGGTGAGGAGCAGCGCCGCGGTGACCAATCCGCGATGGGCGCGCAGCGCGATGATCCAATCGAGCTCTGCGGTTTGGCTGTTGCGCGGGATCTGAAACGCCGGCGATTCCTCGATCTCGCGCGAGCGCAGCATCTGGCGCAAGACCTCGACCGAAGCCGGCCGGTCGTCGGGGTGTTGCGCCATGGCGGCCAGGATCGCGCGCTCGACGTGGGGCGAGATGTGCGGATTGATGTCGCGCGGGGGGATCAGCGAGCCGGGCTTGAGGAAGCGCTGTTTGGCATCGGCCGGTGCCTGGCCCGTCAACAGGTGATACAGGGTGGCGCCGAGGGCATAGATGTCGGAGCGGGCATCGGTATGGCCGGTATCGCCGCCGTACTGCTCCAGCGGCGTGTAGGCCACGGTGCCGCGGCCCTGTACCACGGTGACCGTACGGGTCTCATCGGGTTGAAGCAGCTTGACCAGGCCGAAGTCCACCAGCTTCACCAGGCCGCGCGGGGTCAGTTTGATGTTGGACGGCTTGATATCGCGGTGCAACACCGGCGGTTCTTGCGTGTGAAGATACGTCAGCGCGTCGCACAACTGATCCATCCAGCCGATCACCTCGGCCTCTTCCAGAAAGGCGTCCCGGCGCCGCGCGTCTTCGATGAGCTGGCGCAGATCGGGCCCGGCCACGAAGTCCATCACCAGGTAGGCGCGGCCGGCCTCCTGGAAGAAATCGCTCACCTTGGGCAGGTTGGGGTGGTCGAGGCGGGCCAGGGTGCTGGCTTCGCGGTAGAACTGCTCGTACGCCTGCTCTTCCATGCCGGGCACGCTGATCAGCTCGGGCAAGACCTCTTTCACCGCGCACACGCGGCCGGCCAGGCGCAGGTCGTCGGCCCGGTAGACGGCGCCCATGCCCCCCTGGCCGACCAGATCCGTGATCATATAACGTTCGCGCAACACCGTGCCGATCGAGAGTGTTTGAGACATCGGCCTCTTTCTGAAAACGTGGTATACTGAAATTATGACGTAACTCGCACGCGGTGTCAAGCCAACGAGAGCAAGCGGGAGTCAATCAGCCTATGGCGCACCAACAGAACAGAGGAGAGGCCGCCATGCTCATCCTGCAACGAGGCGGGGAACCCGGCCTGACCTGGACGCTCGAACACCGATCTGTGACCATCGGCCGCAACCCGGATTGCGATATCGTGTTGGATGATCGCCAGGTGTCGCGCGTCCATGCGCGCGTCGTGTGGCGCGAGGATCACTATGAGCTGGAAGATCTGGGCAGCAAGAACGGCACCCATCTGAACGGCCGGGAGGTCGTGGAGCCGATTCCTCTCCACGACGGCGACGAGATCCAGATCGCCCTGCGCTACAAGCTGGCATTCGTGGATGCCGGTGCTACCGCGCCCCTTTCGTTCGAGGCGCCGGCCGAGGTGGGCCTGCGCATAGATACCGTGACCCATCAGGTCTATGTCAACGGCCGGCTGTTGGAGCCGCCCCTGTCGGTCCAACAATACCGCCTGCTCGAACTGATGATCCGGGCGCCGGGGGTGGTGGGCCGCGACGACATCGTGCGCGCCGTCTGGCCCGACGCGGCCGAAGGGGGCGTCTCGGAGCAATCCATAGATGCGCTGGTGCGTCGCCTCCGCGAGCGCCTGGCCGAACTCGACCCCGGCCATCAGTATCTGGTGACCATGCGGGGACATGGGTTTCGGTTTGAGAATAGGACGTGAAACGTCAAACGTCTTCATGACCATCTCGCTCGCCCTCTACCTCCACATCCCCTTCTGCGCGGCGCGGTGCGCGTATTGCGACTTCAATACCTATGCCGGGCTGGAGCGGCTTCATGCGCCGTTTGCGGCCGCCTTGAGCGCGGAGATCCGCCGCGCGGGAGCGGCGCGCGGTCGGCCGGCCGTGCACACGATCTTTATCGGCGGCGGCACGCCCACCGTGTTGCCCCCCGACCTGCTGGCGCGCGCGCTGGACGCCTGCCGGGAGGCGTTCGCGGTGGCGGCCGATGCCGAGATCACCTGCGAGGCCAATCCGGGCACGGTGGATCAGGCGCGCTTTGCGGCGCTGCGCGACATGGGGATCAACCGGCTGAGCATGGGCGTGCAGAGCTTCGACGACGCCGAGCTGCGCTGGTTGGGCCGCATCCACAGCGCGGCCGAGGCCGAACAGGCGTTTCGCGCCGCGCGCGCGGCCGGCTTCGCTAACATCAACCTGGACTTCATCTTCGGATTGCCCGCTCAGCGCCCCGAGACCTGGTCGCGCACGCTCGAACGGGCCATCGCCCTGCAACCGGAACACCTCTCCCTCTACAGCCTCACGGTGGAGCCGGGCACGCCCCTCTACGACCGGGTGCGCCGCGGCCTGGTTCCCGCGGCCGACGACGACCTGGCCGCCACGCTGTACGAGCTGGCAGGCGAGCGGTTGGCGCGGGCGGGGTATGAACAGTATGAGATCTCCAACTGGGCGCGGGCGGAAATCGTCGCCTCGGCCGATCGGCGAGCCGGCGACTCGCGAGGGGCGAGCGATGGCGGCGAGATGTCAAACATCAAACGGCAGGCGCGGTTCATGTGTCGGCACAATCTGGTATACTGGCGGCGAGAATCGTATCTGGGCTTTGGGCCGGGCGCGCACAGCTTCGACCGCGCGGCCGAGCGGCGCTGGTGGAACGTCAAACCGGTGCCGCACTACATCCAGCGCATCGAGGCGGGCCGCCCGGCCGAAGCCGGCGGCGAGACGCTGGATCGGCGCACGGCTATGGGCGAGACGATGATGCTCGGCCTGCGGTTGATCCAGGAAGGGGTAGCCGACGCGACCTTCCGGGAACGGTTCGGCCTGGGGTTGGATGAAGCGTTCGGCGCGGAGATCGCCCGGCTGACGGCGGCCGGCCTGCTGGAGCGGTTGCCCGATCGCGTGCGCCTGACCCCGGCCGGCCGGCTGTTGGGCAATCGGGTGTTCGCGGCGTTCATGCCGTGATGTGGGCCGATCTCGTCGCTTGTGATATACTGCCCCACGCGCCGGGCATCTTCCCAGGTGTCTGGCACGTGAAATATTGGTGATTTTCATCGTGTGTTGTGCGCCGCCCATCGGATGGCGCATGATCACCGAAGGCGCAAAGAACATGAGCATCGCCAATCCGAATCCGAATACCAACAGCGCGCCCCTGTGGCGCGTCCTTTTTCGACCGACATCGCTCGCGGAACGCAACCAGCGCAATGTGGTGATAGACGCCATTGGCGTCGGGATCACCGCGGGCGTGGGCAGCTTTCTCGCCGTCTTCCTGGTGCGCCTGGGCGCCTCCAACTTCCAGGTCGGCCTGTTGACCGCCATGCCCGCGTTGACGGGCATGTTGCTGGCGATCCCGATCGGCGAGTTCCTGTCGCGGCGGCCCAACATCGTGCCCTGGTTCGCCACCTCGCGCTTCTTCGTGCTTTCCTGTTATCTGTTGACCGGCCTGACGCCGTTCCTGGTCGGCGCGCAGGCGCCCACCGTCATCATCGGCATCTGGGCGCTGGCCACCCTGCCGCAGACGCTCGTCTCGGTGGCGTTCACGGTGGTGATGGGCGCAGTCGCCGGGCCGGGCGGCCGCATGACGCTCATGAGCCGGCGTTGGTCCATCCTGGGCTTGACCAACACCCTGACGGTGCTGGTCGTCGGCCAGCTTTTGAACCTGTTCGACTTTCCCCTGAACTATCAGGTGGTCTTTATCGGCTCCACGGTCGGCGCGCTGATCAGCTTCGCCTTCTCCAGCAGCATCAAGCTGCCGTCCGTCACGGTGCCGGCGTCCGAGCAGCCCTTCCTGGTTACGCTGCGCCAGCACAGTCGCATGCTGCGCGCGAATCGCCGGTTCGTCAACTTCACCGTCAGCCAGTTCGTCTTTCGCTGGGGCCTGGCGCTGGCCATCCCGCTCTTTCCGATCTATTGGGTGCGCAACCTGCACGCCTCCGACCAGATGGTCAGCGTGATCAACAGCACCGCCACCTTCGTGACCATGATCGCCTACTTCGTGTGGGCGCGCGTTTCACAGCGCCGGGGAAGCCGGCCCGTCTTGCTGATCTCGGCGCTGGGCATCTGTTTCTATCCGCTCCTCACCGCGCTAACGCCCCGGGCCGAGATCTTGCCGCTGTGGGCGGGCATGGCCGGCCTCTTTTCGGCGGGGATCGAGCTGGTCTTCTTCGACGTGCTGGTGGGCACCTGCCCGCCCGATCAGCAGGCGGCCTACGTGGGGATCTACCAGACGACCGTCTACATCGCGACGTTCCTGGCGCCGTTGCTCGGCACGACCCTGAGCGATCTGATCGGCATCGTGCCGGTGCTGATCCTGGCAACGGTCATCCGGCTGGTCGGCTTCGGGATGATCGCCCGGCTGGGGGTGGGGAAGGCGTGAGGGTCGCCGCGGCCGCGGCCGATCTCCGCGGTCGGGCGAGCGGCCGGGCGATTGAAATCGCGGCTAACGGGCCAGGGGCCGGGCGTCCCCCGGCGGGGACGCCGCGTCGTCCCGGTCGGCGCAGGCCGACCCTGCGGCCCGTGGCCCCTTCGCCCCGAATTCATTCGGCGGCCGATCCCCGCGGCCGGACGGCCGCGGCCGGGGACGCCGCGCCGTCCCGGTCGGCGCAGGCCGACCCTGCGGCCCATGGCCCCTTCGCCCCGAATTCATTCGGCGGCCGATCCCCGCGGCCCGCGGCCGGGCGATTGAAATCGCGGCTAACGGGCCAGGGGCCGGGCGTCCCCCGGCGGGGACGCCGCGCCGTCCCGGTCGGCGCAGGCCGACCTTGCGGCCCATGGCCCCTTCGCCCCGAATTCATTCGGCGGCCGATCCCCGCGGCCGCGGCCGGGGACGCCGCGCTGTCCCGGTCGGCGCAGGCCGACCCTGCGGCCCATGGCCCCTTCGCCCCGAATTCATTCGGCGGCCGATCCCCGCGGCCCGCGGCCGGGCGATTGAAATCGCGGCTAACGGGCCAGGGGCCGGGCGTCCCC
>DAOTZV010000057.1:0-2608 GCA_034434235.1 Anaerolineae bacterium | reverse complement strand
GCGCTCGCGGTCCCGGCTCGACAGGATCTCGGCGATCGGCCGGGTCATCCATACCGCCATTTCAATCTCGCATGCCAGCCGCTCCGGGCTGCACTTCAGCTTGTACTCCGGCTTCTGGTTCATCATGATTGATTCTCCTTTTCAAGCGGCCAGTTCGGCCAATGTGACCTCGTTGGGGAACCTGTGCTTCAGCGTCCTCCAGACAGTCTCCAGCATCACGGCTTCGGTGTCCCTGGACAGCGGAGGCTTGTCGAAGACGAAAACCGGCGTCTGCAACAGATGCCTGAACGGCAAGCTTGCGTCAAGAATGCTCTCAAGGTACTCCCGCAGCCGCCTGAGCGTCTCCTCCACCGCACGTGCACGGCGGGATTGCACCGCTTCCGGGAACACGTCTCCCTGATCGCCCACCGCCGCAATGCTCCAGCTGAATGACTCTCCGTAGCCGGCTACGTAGATCCGGTAGATCGGCACATAAAACCTGTCCGAGGACTTGACCAGGCGGTTCGGCGTCTCTTGCCGGATGAGATCCAGCACATCGCCGTAGAGCGTGTAGTTGCTGTTGCCGAGCGTCAGCAGGCTCATCTGCTCGACACGGACGCTGTGTGCGTACAGGTAGTCGATTCCATGCGCCTGGCGAATGATGCGCAGCACGGATCCCATGAGGTCGATATCCGCGGACAGCATCTGTGCCGCCGAGGGAGAGTACGGGTGCAGCGACGGCCTGAGCCTTGAAAGATCCAGCAGAGGAGCGACAATATCATGTACCGGATGCGCTTTCATACGGCAAGCTCCGCAAGCATGGTTTCATTGGGGTAGATCTGTTTGACCGTGCGCCAGACGGCCTCCAGCGCTGCGGCGTTCGGATCCGACACCAGGGGGCCGCGGATGAACCAATGCAGCGGAGGCTCCCATTCCCTTCCGACCAGAACGCCGTCGGGGATGGACCTCGGCGCTTGGCTACGGTATGCGTCGAGGAAGACTTGCGCTTCCCTGACTGCCTCGTTTCTCTTTGGCCGCGCGGCTCTGCCAACCGCAAACGGTCCTTCGCGCCACTTGGCAACGACCCACCGGCTGTGTTCGCCCAGGTACTCCACCAGGTAGGCGCAATAGGTCGGAACCCAGATCATCTGTGTGCCTGTGTCGGTGAAAGACGGCACCACGCGGCGAATGGAATCGCGGTATTCAAGATAGGCCGGGTAGGATCCTCTCGCCAGCATCTGCGTACTCATTCTGACGACCCGGATGGCGTGCGCATAAACCAGCTGGACGCCGGACGACTGCTGCACGATATCCATGACCATCGGCAGATTGTCGATGTCCTCAGACAAGCCCTTGAACGCGACCGGAGAAACCAGTCTGCTGGGCCCGTGCAGCGAGATCATCAGGTGCGGGCTGAGCCGCACGCCGCGCAATTCGATCACATGGAACGCCATCAGGCTGCCTCCAGTTCGGCCAGCGTCAGCGCCGCCTGGCCGTCGAAACCCGGCTGCCGCTCCGGCCACTGCGACCAGTAGCGGATCAGCTCGGCGCAGATGTCCGGCACGGACAGCGTACTGTTGCTCAGAATCGCGTAGTCCGGCGCGTAGTGGTCGATGACGCGCCGCAGCTCGTCCAGCAGCGCTGCTTCCGCATCCTCCGGCGAGTCCGGGAAGCTGCTGTAAGCCGCCGGGCAAAAGTAACCCAGGTCGGTCAGATCGTAAACGTCGCACGAGATGGCCGAATGGTTGCGGGCGCGGCAGACCGCAGCCACGCGGATGGCGGGAGGCACGCCCAGCGCGGCGGACCGATGCTGGATGTAGTTGTGCACGATCCGCTCGTGCTGGTGTGTGCCCTGGATTCCGGCCGCCGAGAAGACCCTCATTGCTCCACCACCACTTTCCGGGCCCACTTCGGCGTCTCGACGTCGCCGGCCACGAGTCCGACGACGACCGGCACCGGCGGCGGGTTGTCCGGCCACGGCGTGTAGCCGTCGGTCAGCACGACGACCATGTCGGGCCGGGGCCTCAGTTTCAAAGCTGCGTCGATGCCGACCCGCATGTCGGTTCCTCCGCCGCCGGTCAGTTCGATCCTTCGCAGCGTGCTGACCTTGCGCGTTCGGTGCGCCTTGGAGTCGACGTCGATCAGCGTAATCTCGCGCACGCCGATGGAGCGCAGGATGCCCTGCACCTCGCTGAGCGCAGCGGCCAGCTCCTTGTCGCCCATCGAGCCGCTGGTGTCCAGCACCACGGCGATATTGGGATCCGGCGTCACCATGCCGGGCTGGATGATGCCCCGCGCGGCGGCCCGGTGGCTGATGCGCCGCAGCGAGTAGTCCGCGCTGCCGTAGCGGGCGGCTGCCGCGCGGCGGATGTGCGCGGCGAGCAGCTTCCGCCAGTCGGTTTTGGACGGCTGGACGAACTGATCCGCCCAGCGTTTCAGGCTCGCGGGGACGTTGCCACGCTCCCTCGCATGGCGCTGGATCTCCTTCGCAACCTCGTTCATGATGACCTCGGCCTCGATCTGGCCGACGCCGTCGACGCCGGACTCCGCCGGGCTGGGCAGCTCCCACTCCCGGCGCGGGCCGCCCGCGCAGGAGCCGCAATTGCCTGCTCCCGGCGCGGGGTTGCCG
>DAOTZV010000056.1:0-14166 GCA_034434235.1 Anaerolineae bacterium | reverse complement strand
CTTCATCGGCTATAGAGCGCCGTTGCGATGCGCGCCTGGCTGCGCTCGACCTCGGTCGGCCGCTTGCGCGCCAGACAGGTGTATAATACATCAATCAGTCCGATCTGCGCCACGCGCGCGCCCAGCGGATAGCCCTCGTGGGCCAGTGCCTCCTGCGCGGCGGTGCACAGGCTGATCTCGGCCAGCGCGGCGACCGGTGAGGCCGGGTGGTTGGTGATGGCGATCGTCCGCGCGCCGGCTTCCCGGGCGACGGTCAACGCGTGGAGGACGTCCGGCGATGCGCCCGAATGCGAGATGCCGATCGCCAGGTCGTTGGCCGTCAGCAGGGTGGCGGAGATGACCTGCATCTCGGCGTCTATGTGGGGCACGGCGCGCACGCCCACGCGCATGAGCTTGTATTGCAGCTCCAGCGCGGCCACCGCGCCGCCGCCCGAACCGTAGATGTCCACCCGCCGGGCGGCCAGGATCGCGTCGGCTGCCCGCTCCAGCGCGGCCAGATCGAGGATGCGCAGGGTGTCTTCCAGGGCCTTCAGGTCGGCCGCAATCGCCTTGTGCGCGGCCTCGACCAGCGTATCTTGCGGCCCGACCGTGACGTAGGTCGTCGGCCGGGCGGCGGCCAGCTCTTGCGCCAGCCGGATCTTGAAATCCTGATAGCCGTCGGCCCCCATCTTGCGACAGAACCGAAAGACGGTCGTCTCGCTGACCAGCGCACGGCGGGCCAGGTCGCTCACCGGCAGGTGAATGACCTCCCAGGCGTGTTCCAGCACGTAGGATCCCACCTTCTGTTCCTGCTCGTTGAGCGCCGGCAACAGTCCGCGAATGGCCAGCAGCAGGTCCGTCATCCGTTGTTCGGGTTCCATCTGTCTCTCTTCGAATCTCGTTTGACAGTAAATTTTATCGGTGATATAATAACAAAAGAATTCTCCGCCGTCAAGCGAAAGACCGATCCGTGGGGAGGGAGCTTCGATGATGCAACTGCTCCTGGCGATCGTCCAGGCCGAAGACGCCGATCTTTTGGTCGAGCGGCTCGTGGCCCAGGGCCACCGGATGACGCGCATCAATTCGGTGGGCAGTTTTTTGTTGCGCGGGAACGCCACCATTCTGATCGGCGTGGAGGAGGAGCAGGTCGCGTCCGTGCTGGCGACGATGCGGGCGACCTGTCACACCCGCACCACCTTCATCAACGCCACGCCGCCGGTCGAGTCGGTGGCGGCCGCGCTGCCGGTCGTCATGCCGCTCGAAGTGCAGATCGGCGGCGGCCTGGTGTTCGGCCTGCCGGTGAAGCGCTTCTTGCGCCTGCAGGGCGGCTCGGCGCCGCCGCTGGCCGATCAACATTACCCGCGCACGACCGAACCGATCGTCGAAGAGACGCACAATGAAGGGGGGCCTATGAACCTGATCCTGGCGATCCTGGCGAACGAGGATGCCGATCCGGTGGCGGGCGGACTGCTGGCCGCTGGCTATCGGCTGACGCGGCTGAACACGGCCGGCGGCTTCCTGCGCCGCGGCAACGTCACGCTGCTGATCGGCGTCGAGCCGGACAAGGTGGACGACGTGCTGCGCATCATCCAGGCGAACTGTCGCCTGCGCACCGAGGCGCGTCCGGCCGCCGAAGGGATGCCGATGTACAGCGCGACGGTGTTCGTGCTCGAGGCCGCGCGCACGGAACACCTGTAAGAGCGGAGGGACGAGAATGTACATGGTCATGCTCGTCCTGGATGACCCGGGCCGGCTGGATGCCGTCGTGGACGCGTGGGCAGGGGCGGGCGTCAGCGGCGCGACGATCATCGAGAGCACGGGCATCCATCGGCAGCGGGCCGGCCGGCGCCAGGTCCATGCCCGCTATGCCTTCGGCGGGGCCGCCGCGGCCGATGAATTCGGCAACCTGACCCTCTTTGCCATCGTGCCCGATGAGCCGACGGCCCGGCGCTGTCTGGCCGCGGCCGAGGCGGTGGTGGGCGACCTGGATGGGCCCAACACCGGCGTGTTGGCCGCGTGGCCGTTGGCCTTTGCGAAAGGGGTCCCTGCGCAGAGATCCGGCGATCGGGAGGATGAATGGTCTGGCTGATCTTCATCCTGTCCTCGGCTCTGCTGGTGTTTGCGGCGACAAAGCTGGCCGAGTTCGGCGACGTCATCGCCGAACGCACCGGCCTGGGCCGGCTGTTCGTCGGCACGCTGTTGCTGGCCGGCGCCACGTCGTTGCCCGAGCTGTTGACCTCCATCAACGCGTTGAGCCAGGGCGTGCCCGACCTGGCGGCCGGCAACTTCATGGGCAGCAACATGTTCAACATGGCCCTGCTCGGCGTGCTCGACATGGTGGGCCGCCAGGCGCGCGTCCTGCGCCGCGTGGCGATGCGCCATGCGCTCACCGCCGGGCTGGCGATCCTGCTGGCGGCCTGGCGGTCTTTTTCATCCTGGCCGATGTGCAAGCCCGCATCGGCTGGGTCGGGCTGGATAGCCTCCTCATCGCCGCCGTGTACGTCGTGGGGCTGCGCCTGATCCAGATCAACAATCCGGCCGCAGCCGAGGCGCCGACCGAAGCAGCCGTGGCGGAAGGGACGCCGGCCCTCTATCAGGCGCTGATCGGCTTCGGGGCCGCGGCCGCGCTGCTGGTGGTCGTTTCGCCCTGGCTCGTCAGCAGCAGCAAGGAGATCGCCCGCATCACCGGCCTGGGCGCAGGTTTCATCGGCACGGCGCTGGTCGGCGTTGTCACCTCGCTGCCCGAGGTGGCGACCTCCATCGCCGCGGTGCGGATCGGCGCCTACGACATGGCGGTCGGCAACCTCTTCGGCAGCAACGCCTTCAACATGTTCGCCCTGAGCCTGACCGACTTTTTCTACGTGCAGGGCCGCTTCTTCGGCGTCATCGCGCCCGAGTTCGCGCTGGTCGGCATGTTGGGCCTCATCCTCACCAGCCTGGGCCTGATCGGCAACCTGGCGCGGCTGGATCGGCGGCTGGGCTTCGTCGAGGTGGACGCGCTGATCATCATGGTGGGCTACCTGCTGGGAATGGCATGGCTCTACAGTCGGGGCATCGGGGTATGATGAAGCACGCCGACCTTCTCATCCACAACATCGGCCAGCTCGTGACGCTGGCCGGACCGCCGGGGCCGCGCCGCGGGGCCGCGCTGCGCGATCCGGGCATCCTCGCGGGCGCGGCGATCGCGATCGCCGATGGCCGCATCCTGGCGGTCGGCAAGGAGGGCGAGCTGGCCGCGACCATCGCGGCGGCCGCCACGCTGGACGCCGGCGGCCGCGCGGTGATCCCCGGCTTCGTGGATCCGCACACGCACCTGCCCTGGGCCGGCCACCGCGCGGCCGAGTTCGAGATGCGCATCGCCGGCGCGACCTACCTGCAGATCATGGCGGCCGGCGGCGGCATCGCCCGCACCGTGGCCGATACGCGCGCCGCGCCGCTGGCGACTCTGGTCGCCGAGACGCGCGGCCGGCTCGACCGGATGCTGGCACACGGCACGACGACCGCCGAGGCCAAGACCGGCTACGGCCTGAACCTGCCGGACGAGCTGAAGCAGTTGGAGGCCATCGCCGAGCTGCAGCGCACGCACCCGGTGGATCTCGTGCCGACCCTTCTCCCCGCGCACGCCGTCCCGCCGGAATACAAGGACCGACCGGACGCGTATGTGGACCTGGTCATCCGCGAGATCCTGCCGGCGGCGCGGGCGCGCTGGCAGACGTTGCGCGACGACTTCCCCGCCGACTGGCCCCTCTTCTGCGACGTCTTCTGCGAAGTGGGCGCATTCGACCTGGCGCAATCCCGGCGCATCCTGGAGGCGGCGAAGCGGCTGGGGTTCGGACTGAAGATCCACGTGGACGAGTTCGCGGCGCTGGGGGGCACGCTGCTGGCGGTCGAATTGGGCGCGACTTCGGCCGATCACCTGGTGACGACGCCGGCCGAACACGTGACCCGCCTGGCCGCCTCCGACACGATCGCCGTAACGCTGCCGGGCACGCCGTTCGGCCTGGGCCAGCGCGATTACAGCCCGGCCCGCGCGCTCATAGATCAGGGCGCCGCGCTGGCGTTGGCCACCGATCTCAACCCGGGCACCTGCTGGTGCGAGAACATGCAGTTCATCATCGCGCTGGCGTGCCGCGCCATGCGCCTGGCGCCGGCCGAGGCGCTGGCCGCAGCCACCATCAACGCGGCCTACGCCATCGGCCTGGGCGACCGCGTCGGCAGCCTGGAGCCGGGCAAACAGGCCGACCTGCTGATCCTCGACGCCGACGACTACCGGATGCTGGCCTATCGGTTCGGGACAAACGGCGTGGCAAAGGTGGTCAAGAGGGGAAGGGTGGTGAGTGAAACGTAAAACGTAAAACGTAAAGGGGACATTGTGGATGTTTTACGTTTTACGCTTTACGTTTCACGCCTTCGCCTTCACCAGCATCGTCCACGTCCCATGTTGCACCACCTGGCCGTTCTGGTTGACCACCTCGACGTTGAACGTCACGCTGCCGCCGCCGAGGCGGGGGATGGCCTTGGTTTCGGTTACGGTGGCGCGCACGTGGATCGTGTCGCCGATGAAGATCGGCCGGCTGAACTTCCACTCGCCGATCTCCCGGAAGGCGATCACCGTGCCCTCGACGAAGCCGGTGCGCACGGCCAGGCCCGAGGCGACCGAGAGTCCCAACAGGCCATGGATCACGCGTTGGCCGAACAGCGTGCCCTTCGCGAACTCGGCGTCGGTGTGGATGGCGTTCCAGTCGCCGCTCAGCGCGGCGAAACCCACCAGGTCCGCTTCGGTGATCGTGCGGCCGGCCGTCGTCACGCTGTCGCCGACCGCGAATTCCTCGAAGAAACGCCCGCGTTGTACTTCGATTTCAGCCATTGTCTTGCCTCCGTGCCATATGTGCGGCCCTCATGGCCCGCCGCGTGTAGCCATCTGAGCCATCTTGATCTCAAGCGGTCGCCGGTTGCGGCCGTGTCGCCCGCCGGCGAATCACGGCTTTGGTGATTTCGGCTGCGACCGCTGGCGTCAGGATCAGCGGCGTCATCACAAGCCACTCCCGAACACCCAGGAAAGCCGTATCGAAGATCGGGTCTAACACGGGCACATAGATGATCGCCATCAAGATCACCAGGGACGACGCGACCGCGTACTGCATGTACTTATTCGAAAATACGCCGATCTGCCAGATATTGAAGCGCTCGGAGCGCGCCGTATAAGCCCGGAAGAGCTCGGAGATGGACAAGGTCGCGAAGGCCATCGTCTGGGCATGATGAAGGGCCTCCGGGAACCAGGCCAGGCCGATGCGGAACGCGGTCAGGACGGCAAAACCGATCGCCAGCGCCTGAATCACGATGCCCATCTGCATCTCTCGATTGATGACCGGTTCATCGGGATGACGCGGGGGCCGGTTCATGATGTCGGGATCGCCTTTTTCCAGGCCGAGCGCCAAAGCCGGCGCGCCGTCCGTGATCAGATTGAGGACCAGCAACTGGATGGCGGTCAACGGCAGCGGCCAGCCGAGAAGCGTCGCCACGAAGATCACCAGGATCTCGCCGACGTTGCAGGAGAGCAGATAGAAGACGAATTTGCGGATGTTGGAATAGATGATGCGCCCCTCTTCGACCGCGGCGACGATGGAGGCGTAATTGTCATCGGTGAGCACCATGGCCGCGGTCTCTTTGCTGACGTCCGTGCCGGTGATCCCCATCGCCACGCCGATGTCGGCCCGCTTGAGGGCCGGCGCATCGTTCACGCCGTCGCCGGTCATCGCGACGATATGTCCCAGGGCCTTGAGCGCATCCACGATGCGCACTTTGTGCTGCGGCGAGACCCGTGCATAGACGTCCACTTTCGAAGCCACTTCGGTCATCGTCTGCTCGTCCATCTTATCCAGCTCATGGCCCGTAATCACCATTCCGCCCGGTCGCAGCAGGTTGATCTCCCGCGCGATGGCTTCGGCGGTGTTCGGATAATCGCCGGTGATCATCACGGTGCGGATGCCGGCATTGCGCGCCACGCCGATGGCCGGCTTCACCTCGGGCCGCGCCGGATCGATCATGCCCCACAGGCCGACGAAGATCAGATCGCGCTCGACCGTGGCCGGCGTGAGATCGTCATCCTGTGGTATCTGGGGCAGGGGGCGCACGGCCGCCGCCAGGACGCGCAACGCATTGGACGAAAGCGCAGCATTCTGATCCAGGATCCTCTGGCGATCCGCCTGGGTCAGCGGTACGACTTTGCCGTCGCGATAAATATGAGTACACAGGCTCAGGACGATATCCGGCGCGCCCTTGACGATCGCCAGATAGCGGTTATCGCCCAAGAGCTGTTCCCAGCGCGCCTTCTCGGTCGAAAAGCGGGAACTGCGCATGTCGTGGATCGTGGTCATGCGCTTGCGATCCGAATCGAAGGGGATCTCGGCCACGCGCGGCAGATCGCGCTCCACCTCTTCGCGCCAGTAGCCGGCCTTGCCGGCCGCCACGACCAGCGCGCCTTCGGTCGGATCGCCGACCATGCGCCAGCGTTTCTTGCCGCCCGCGCCATCGTCCTGTCCGGCTTCCGTGCTGTCCAGCTCGATCTTGGCGTCATTGCAAAGGAGGCCGGCGCGCAGGAGCAGGCTGACGCCCGGATAGCGGGCCGCCTCAACGGGGCTTTCGGTCTCGCCGGTGGTCTCCAGAAAGTCGCCCTGCGGGACATAGCCCTCGCCCGTAACGGATAGCAGAGTATCGTCCGCATAGACCTGCACGACCGTCATCGCGTTTTGAGTCAAAGTGCCGGTCTTATCGGAGCAGATCACCGTCGCCGAGCCGAGCGCCTCGACGGCCGGCAGGCGCCGCAGGAGCGCGTGGCGCGCCACCATGCGTTGCATCCCCAGGGCCAGACAAATGGTCACGACTGCCGGCAACCCCTCCGGCACGGCCGCAATCGCCAGGCTCACGGCCACGATGAAGAAATCCAGCGCCTCTTCGAGCAGCGTCACGCCGGGCGTGGGGTTGAGCATGAAACGGACCATGCCGACGACGAACACCAGGGCGCAGATGGCCAGCGCGGCGATGCCCAATGTCCGGCCCAGTCCATCGAGCTTGCGTTGCAGCGGCGTCGGCTCATTCTCGAAGCTCTGGATCAGATCGGCGATCTTGCCGATCTGGGTTTGCATGCCGGTGCTGACGACCACCCCGCGGCCGCGGCCATATGTCACAACCGTGCTGCTGAACGCGCAGTTCTTGCGGTCGCCCAGGGACGCATCCGGGTCGAGCACCAGCTCGGCATGCTTCTGCACCGACACCGATTCGCCAGTCAGGCTGGCCTCTTCGATCTTCAAATTGACCGATTCGAGCAACCGCACGTCGGCGGGGACATAGTTGCCCGTTTCCAGGAAGACGATATCGCCCGGCACCAGCTCGCGCGCGGGCAAGGATTGCCGCCGGCCGTCGCGCAACACCTGGGCTTCAGGCGCGGTCATCTTTTTGAGCGCAGCCAGCGCCGCCTCCGCTCGCGATTCCTGAATGACGCCGAGGATGGCGTTGAGCAGGACGATCGCCATGATCGCCCCTGCCTCGACGTAGTCGCCCAGGAGCACGGAGATCACGCTGGCGACGATCAGGATAAGGATCAGAAAGTCCTTGAACTGATCGAGCAGCCGCGCCCAAAAGGTCGGCCGGGGCGCTTCTTTCAATTCATTGGGGCCGAAGACCGCCAGCCGATTTTGCGCTTCCTGGCTGCTCAAGCCGCGATCTTCACGAACGCCCAAGAGATCGAGCACCTCGCCTGTCGGCAGGCTATGCCATGCAGTGGCGGTGACGGTTGTGGGCAAAACAGTCGAGGTTGATTCGTTCACGAACGCTCTCCTGTCAGTTCAAAGTCGCTAAAAGAATTCAAGGAGCTTGTGGTTTTTCGTACCACTTTAGATCAGTCACGTCCTGTTTGACTATGACTTACGTCATACCCGTACGAGCTTTCAGGCGAGGCCGACGACCTCCTCGTCCAGCCGGTCGAAGAACGCGACCATGAACGCCTCGCGTTCGCGGGCGATGGCGCGCGCGGTGGCCGTGTAGAGCCGCTCGCCGATGCGATGCAACTTGTAGACGAACTCATGGCTTGGGGTGTAGGCCGGCCCGAGCGCGGCCGGCCGGCTCAACGCGTCGCCGCCCTCCGCCGCGATCGCGCGCCAGGGGGCGGTCCACAGCGCGTTGCCGTGCTCCCCCGCATAGGCGAACGCGCGCGCCACCCCGATCGCGCCGGTGATGTCCAGCTTGTCGGCATCGAAGACCACCTGCGCTTCCAGCGTGGCCGGGGCCGGCCCCGCCCGGAAGCGGTGCGCGGCAATGGCGTGCGCCACCGCCTCGACGAATTCCGCCGGCTGATCGGCCAGCAGCTCGCGCGCCCGCTCCGCGCCGCGCAGATGGTGATCGGCCCGGCCGCTGCTCTCGGCGATGTCGTGCAACAACGCCGCAGTGCGCACGATCGCCAGGTCGGCCCCTTCGGCCCGCGCGATGCGCTCGGCCAGCGCGGTCACGCGCAGGACGTGGGCGAAGTCGTGGCTGCTGCCGGCCGCGGCGTACAGCCCGGCCGCGGCCGCAACGGAAATCGGCGCGTCCATCGGCGCTACAGGTTCTCGATCGGCACCGGCTCGATTTCGTCGGCCGGCTCGAAGCCGAAGATGCGCGCGTAGAAATACAGCTCGGCCTCCAGCGCGCGCTTGATGTTCTCGGCCTTGCGGAAGCCGTGTTGCTCTCCCGCGAACGGCACATACGCCACCGGCAACCCCTTGGCCTTGACCGCGGCGAACATCTTCTCGGCCTGGTCCGGCGGCACCACCCGATCCTCCAGTCCCTGGAACAGGATCAACGGGGTCGCCAGTCGTTCGGTGAAGTGGATCGGCGAGCGCGCCACGTAGAGATCGCGGCGTTCGGGATATGGCCCCACCAGCCGATCCAGATAGCGCGACTCGAACTTGTGGGTGTCGGTCGCCAGCGCCTCCAGGTCGCTGACGCCGAAGTGGCTCGCCCCGGCCTTGAAGACGTCCCGGAAGGTGAGCGCGGCCAGGGTGGTGTAGCCGCCCGCGCTGCCCCCGCGGATCGCCAGGCGATTGGCGTCGGCCAGGCCTCGGCCGGCCAGATAGCGCGCCGCGTTGACGCAATCGTCCACGTCCACGATGCCCCAACGGCCGTTAAGCCGCTCCCGATAGGCCCGGCCGTAGCCCGTGCTGCCGCCGTAGTTGACATCCACCACCGCGAAGCCGCGGCTGGTCCAGAATTGCAGGCCCAGGCTCAGCGCGGACGAGGTGGCGCCGGTCGGGCCGCCGTGGCTGAGGACGAGCAGCGGCGGCCGTTCGCCCTCCGGCGCGCGGTAGTCGCGGTTGGTCGGCGGATAGTAGAGCGCGTGCGCGGTCAGGCCGCCCTCGGTCGGGAACTCGATCGGCTGCGGCACCGAGAGGTAGCCCGCATCCACCGTGACCTGGCTCGACCGGCGCAACACTTCGATTTGCCCCGTGGACAGATCGAGGCGGACGATGGCCGCGGCCGCGGTGGGAGAAGCCGCGGTGAAGACCGCGCATCCGTTGCCCCCGCGCACCCCGCCGATCTCCGTGTAGGGCAGATCGAGCGGCGTGAAGGCTTTCGTCGTCGTATCGAGCAACGCCAGGCGCCAGACGCCACCTTGCGTGTACGCGCACGCGATGCGGTCGGCCGCGACGAAGGCGTAGGTGGACATGCCGAAGACCCATTGCGGCAATCCGAACTCGGCGGCCATCTCGCACAGCGGCTCGACGCGGCCATCGCGCCAGCGATAGAGGTTCCACCAGCCCGTCCGGTCGGAGACGAAATAGAGCGCGCCGTCGGCCGACCATTCCGGTTGGAAGATGGATTCGGCCGGGCCGCCGGCGACCAAAGTAGCCCCCGCCAGCGCGCCGTCGGGCTGCACGTCGGCCACCCACAGCTCGCAGCCGTCCCAGGGCATGTTCGGGTGGTTCCAGGCGAGCCACGCCAGCCGGCGGCCGTCGGGGCTGAGGCGGGGGCTGGCGTAGAAGTCGGCACCGCTCACCAGCACCTGGCCGCCCCCCTCATCGCCACCCGCGCGCACGCCGACGAGCGCGTTGATCGCCTCGCGGTCGGCCGCGGTGTGATCCTCGCGCACGCAGATCAGCCGGCCGCGGGGGGCGTCCATCACCGCGTCGGCGTAGCGCAGCGCGGCCGCGGGCGTGATCGGCTGCGGCGCGGCGCCCCGCTCCTGGCGATAGAGCCGCTGATCGGCAAAGTTCGCGAAATACACGACCCCGTCGTGGACGAGATACTCGCCGCCGCCGTACTCGTGGACGCGCGTGCGCGCGTTGAACGGCGCCGGGGTCACGTCGGCCGTGCGGCCGTCCGGCGTGCGGCGCACGATCACGTTGCGGCCGCCCTCGGTCGGTCGGCCCTCGTTCCAATACACGTCGGCCCCGTCGAGCGCGATCTGCCCCAGCCGGACCGTGCCGGCGACGATCAGATCGGCCGTGATGGGCGATCTCCAGGCGCCATACGGCGCCACAATCGGTCCGCTCATACCCCCCTCCAGCTTCCAGCCCCCAGCCTTTTCAGGCGCGCCGCTCCTTATCGCGCAACCAGAAGACCCCGCCCGGCAGGCTCCCCGTGATGATGATCGCCTGCATGAGCACCGAGACGGCCACCGCGTGGTCGGCGGGCACACCCCCCAGGCCGTAGAAGAAGGGATAGGCCGCTTGGTTCAGGCCCAGCCCACCGATGGAGATCGGCAACATCAGCACCAGCGCGATGAGCGGGTTGAAGAGCAGGATCGCCGGCAGCGACATCAGCCCGCCGACCGCCTGCGACAGGGACCAGTTGACGATCGTCGTGCAGAGGATGCCGATCAGGCCGATGCCGAACGCGGCCGCCAGCGCGGCGTAGCGGAAGCGGTATGCGTTGAGCGCGTCGGAGATCCCCTGCCAGATCGGCGCCAGCGGCCGCAGGAAGCGCCAGCCGAACAGCTGCGAGAGCAACGCCCGCAGCCGGCGGCTCAACAGGACGCCGAAGCCGATCGCCAACACGGCCAGCGACAGGGCCGCCACCCCTTCCACCGCCTCCAGGTCGCGGCGGCCGGTCACGCTCACCAGGATGAACGCGGCGAGCGCGGCGGTGCTCATGTAGGCGAGCAGGCCGACGAGGCGATCCACCACCACCGAGACCGCGGCATGGGTCCGCCGATCGGTGTAACGCGCCAGGGTGTAGCCGCGCATCACGTCGCCGCCGACGTTGGCCGGCAGGAAATTGTTGAAGAAGAAGCCGACGAACTGCATTTGCAACAGCTCGCCGAACGGCACGCGCACGCCCTGGGCGCGCAGCAACACCAGCCACTTGGCCGCATTGACCGCAATGGCCAACAGGTAGAAGAAGAGCGCGAGCAGCACCGGCCACGGGTTCGCCGCGGCCAGCTGCGTCGTCACCGCGGCCAGGTCTACCCGGCTGAAGACGATGACGATCAGCGCCAGGCTGATGATGGCTTTGAGGAGCGTTGTGGCTCTATCGCGCATCGAGGGGGCTTTCAGGACGGCCATTCATGCCTTGCGTGCCAGCGCGGTCGGCTGCAGATCGTCGCTCTCGGCCGCCTGATGGCGTTCGGCCTCGACGTTGGCCTTCTGCGTCCAGGCCATATCCCAGACCACATGCCGTTCCTTCTTGATGGCGAAGTCGTACCAGCCCAACAGCCGCGACCAGCCTTCGAGCACGGCCAGAAGGAACAGCGCCCAGATCAGCCGGATGGCCCCCCACAGCTCCTTCAGCGCGACCCTGGCCACGCGCGTGTTTTGGATGCTGGAGACCGCGTAGCCGTACTTGGATTTGAGATAGAGATGGCCGGCATGGTTGCGCCGGCGCTGGCGGACGAAATCGCTGATCGTATCGGGCCCGGTGTTGTAGACCACCGCGTCCGGCGCGTAGCGCACGCTCATCCCGCGCTGGATGATGAACGCCTCGACGAACGCCTCGTCCATGGCCACGTCGGGCGGGATGCGATCCAGCACCTTGCGAAACGCGATCATCTCGCCCAGCCGCGGGATCTCCAGGCAGAGCTGGTGTTCCAGGCGCAGCCGCAGGTGCGTGAAGAGGCCCACCAGGTGATCGGGCGTGTTCACCGGCACCTTGTGCGCGCCGACCATGCCCACGGTCGGGTCGGCGAACATGCGCACCAGGTGCTCGACCGAATCCTCGGCCGGCAGGGTGTCGCCGCTCTCGAGCACGCAGATATCTTCGCGCGCATGGGCCAGGAAGAGGTTGATCGCGGCCGTCTTGCCTTCGCGCCTGGGCTGGACGATCAGCTTGATGAGGGGATTTTCCGCGGCGTAGCGTTCGACGATGGGCACCGTGTTGTCGGTGCAGCCGCTGGCGATCACGATGATCTCGGTGATCTCCACGTCGTGCAGGTGTTGATTCAGCAGCGCATCCAGCAGCGGGCCGATGTTTGCCTCTTCGTTGTAGGCGGTCACCCCCACGCTGCAACGCAGTTTCGGACGATGCTCCAAGAACACGCCTCCTGATGTATTGGCCGGCCTCATTATAGCATGGTGTAGATGAGACTCATAAATCGGCCGGCGGGTTCCCGCCGAACACCACCGCACGCAGATCGGCCTCGGCCCGGCCGATCTTGCTGCGATAGATCTTCAGTTGGGCGTCGAACGACGACAGCAGATGGCTGGCCTTGTAGCCCGCCACCATCTGCGCCAGCCACTCCGACACCGCGGCCGGGTCGGTGCGCCGATAGCGCGCCTCCGCGCAGATCTGGTCGAGCGGCAGCTTGGGCGGCATCGGCGGATAGGGGCCGCGCGCATAGCCGAACACGATCGTCATCAGCGGAACGACGCCGGGGGGAAGCTGCAGGGTCTCCCGCAGGTAGCCGAGATCCAGGAAGCCGCTGCGCCCCGTCTCGGAGAGCATCACCGAGGAGACGCCGAGCGCCTCGGCCGCCAGGTTCATGTTCATGGCCGCCAGCGACGCGTTGATGACCGCCATCGTGTACATCACCAGCGGGGTATGCGGGAAGGCCTCGGCCAGCTCAGCGTAGCGGCTGGTATCGGCCAACACCAACACCGCGCGCTGGCCGCCAAAGGGCAAACCGGCGCCGAAGGTCGCCCGCCACGTGGCGGCCGTGAAGGTGATGAACGACCAGGTCTGCAGGTTGACGGTCGAAGGCGCCAGCCGGCCGGCCTCCAGGATGGCCGCGAACACATCGTCGGAGATCGGCCGGTCGCTGAAGCTGCGCACGCTCCGCCGGCGCAGGATCGTCATGAGCAGCGCGTTGTCCTGAAGCGATGGCGGCACATGCGGCCGGCCGGCCAGGATGCGCCACAGGCTGCGGATGAAGGTGATGGGGTTGAGATCGAGCGACATGGGCGGATGTCAGGGATTCTCCACGCCGGCCGGTTTCTTCTCGACCACCGTCAGGAAGCCGCCGAAGAGGCGATATTCGTCCAGCCGGCACGAGTTGACGAGCTGGCCCTCGTAGTAGGTGATGTCGGGGCAGCTATCGCACATGTCGGCGCGGCCATCGGGCAACAGGTCGGGCGCCTGGATGATGCCGATGCTCTGCACGTAGATGCCGTCGAACAGCCGCGTCGGATGCCGGACGATGTCGGCCAACCAGCGCCGGGCCGCCTGACGCACGGCCTTGTCCCAGGGCGCCAGCAGGAACACCTTGCGGCCGATCTTGGCCTGCGAAAGGTACGCCAGGTAGGTGCCCTTGAGCAGGTGATGCCCCACCTGCGCCACCTCCATGCCCACCTTGCCGACCGAGCCGTAGACCGCGCGCCGCGAGCCGATCATCGCGGCCGCGAGCCATTTGTAAGAGTCGTGCCGGATGCTGCCGCCCAGGTAGCCGGCCGCTTCATATGCGGGCACGGTCTCCTTGAGCAGCGCGTACACTTCGGGCGAGGTGATGAACTTCTCGTCGAAGCGGTCTCGCACATAGCTCAACTTGCGCAGATCCACCTGCTGGTCGAAGGCGTCGGTGGCGATGCTGGTTTCGTAGGCCGCGGTGCGGTAGGTGATGAACACCAGGCCGTGGACCCGGCCGAAGTTCTGCTGGCCCCAGCGCACCACGTCGGGGATCTCGCCGAAGGTGGAAGGGTAGACCGTCGAGTTGAAGACCAGATAGAGCCCGCCGATGCTTGCGACCATGTCGGTGACCTGCTGGCGCAGCTCGTTCAGCTCCTT
>DAOTZV010000055.1:0-4803 GCA_034434235.1 Anaerolineae bacterium | reverse complement strand
ATCCCACGGAGGCAAAGATGCCCGGACAACGTCGGCGAACTCAGATTGACGGTGACACATACACGGACCGGCCGCTCAAGATCGAACTGCTGAGCCTCGATTGCGCCGAGTGCGACGCGCTGGAGCAGCAGATCCTGCGTGTGCTGCGCGGGTTAAATCTGGCCGCGCAGATCCTCAAGACCGGCGACAACACGGCGTTTGCCCTTTACGGCTTGCAGCACTTGCCGGCGATCGCCATCAACGGGCAGGTCGTGCTCCAGGGCCAGCGGCCGTCGGATGCAGAGCTGCACAACATGCTCAGGACCTATGGCGGCATAGCCGCAGATTGAAAGCGGCGCCTGGCACGACCATCCAACGCGTGCAAAACCCGCTTCAGCAGGTTTTCACCATATCAGCCTGTGGTTTCAACCACCGATATCTGCAAGGAGCTTTTTCATGGCTAACGGATTACCTGAAAACGCGCTGTTCGTCTGTTTCGGCGGCATGTCGAACGTGGGCACGCTGACCGGGCTGGCCGGGCTGGAGGCCGTAAAGCGCGCCGGGCCGGGCAAGGCCGCGATCTTCTGCCTGGGCGGCCTGCCGACCCAGGCGCCGTCCGTGATCGAAAAGACGACGAACGTCGGCCGCATCGTCGTAGTGGACGGCTGCCCGCTGAACTGTGCGCGCAAGATCGTGGAACAGGCCGGCTTCCACCCCGACGCGGCCATCACTCTGGTGAACGACTGCGGGATCAAGAAGGGGCCGCCGACGCAGTATACCGCCGACGACCTGGCCGTCGCAACGGACGCCATCCTGGCCGCGCTGCGCGACGGGAAGGAGTAGCGCCGATGCGTCCCGGCGTGGCTTTAGCGCTTGTGGCGCTTATCGTGATCTGGCTGGTCGCGTCGGTTGGCCTGGCGGCGGCGCAAGGCTGCGAGGAGTGCCGGGAGATCAAGCAAGAATTGCGTGGGGCCATCGCCGCAACGTCCGTGCCAACGCCGTCCCCAGACCCAAAAGCGGCGTATTGGCCTCTGGCGACCGGCCAGCCCAGGCCGGTGGTGCGGGCGGTACTGTTCTGGATGTCCACCTGCCCGCATTGTCATGACGTGATCGAGAAAGTGCTGCCGCCGTTGCAGGCCCAATACGGCACCCAACTTCAGATTCAGCTGATCGAGCTGGGCGAGAACGCGACCGATGAGCAGATCGGTGTGTTCTACAAGGCGGCTGAGGCGTTGGGCATCGCCCACAACCAGGCCGGCGTGCCGTTCCTGCTCATCGGCGACAAGGGGCTGATGGGCAGCGACCAGATCCGGGCTGAGCTGCCGGGGCTGATCAAACAATACCTGGCGGCCGGCGGGGTGGACTATCCGCAGATCGCCGGGCTGGCGGCCTTGCTCCCCGCCCCAAGACCGGCGGCCGAGATTTGTGCGCCCTCAACGCCATGCGTGGATGTGACTCCGACGCCGGCCGCGTTGGCCCAGGCCGCGGCCGCGCCGCCGGCAAGCGCCCCGCACGCGGCCGCCCCCCGCTCCAACGGCTTCACGCTGGCCCTGACGGTCATGGCCGGGATGATCGGAGCGCTGGTCTACACCGGCGTGGTGATAGCCCGGGGGATTGGGGCCGGTCCGGTGGACCCGCCGGCGTCGTGGCAGAGATGGCTCGTTCCGCTGCTGGCGCTGGCCGGCCTGGGGGTGGCCGCCTACCTGGCTTACGTCGAGACGCGCCAGGTGGCGGCGGTCTGCGGGCCGGTCGGCGACTGCAACGCGGTCCAGGCCAGCCCCTACGCCCGGCTGTTCGGCGTGCTGCCGGTGGGGGTGTTGGGTGTGCTGGGTTACGTGGCGCTCCTGGCCGCCTGGCTGTGGAGCCGCTTCGGCCGCGGCCGCCTGGCCGAACTGGCGCCGCTGGCCATGTTTGCCATGGCGCTGTTCGGCGTCCTGTTCTCGCTCTACCTGACGTACCTGGAGCCGTTCGTGATCCGGGCAGTGTGCGCCTGGTGCCTGACCTCGGCCGCAATCATGACTGCGCTGCTCCTGTTGACCGTCGGCCCGGCGCGTCGGGCGTGGTATCGGGCCTCAACATGACCGACCGAGAGATTCGTGGCCCTGCAAGGGGAGGCATGCCGTGAATCTTGCCCTGGGCATTGACACGGGCGGCACTTATACCGATGCCGTCCTGGTAGATCACGATACGGGCGCCGTGTTGGCCGGCGCCAAGGCGTTGACCACGCGGCGCGACCTGGCCATCGGCATCCGCGGCGCGATCGCGGCCGTGTTCGCCGACAGCCCCTGGAGCGCCGCCGACGTGACCCTGGTGGGGCTCTCCACGACCCTGGCGACCAACACCCTGGCCGAGGGCCAACGGGGCGCCGTGCCGCTGTTCCTGATCGGCTACGACCGCAGCCTGATGCAGGCGTACAACTTCGAGGCCGCACTGCCGACCGCGGATGTGGTCTACATCCGCGGCGGACACGATGAACAGGGCAACGCGGTCGCGCCGCTGGACGAAGAGGCGTTGACCGCGGCCATCCTGGCCCGACGGGACACCGCCGAGGCGTTCGCAGTCTCCGGCTATTTCGCGGTGCGCAACCCGGCCCATGAACTGCGCGCCCGTGAGTTGATTCAGGTCCTGACCGGCCGGCCGGTGACCTGCGGCCACGAACTGACCAGCAAGCTGAACGCGGTCCGGCGCGCGACCACCGTGGCGCTCAATGCCCATCTGATCGCGCCCCTGACCGAGCTGATCGGCTCGGTGCAGCGGACGTTGGCCGAGCAGGGCATCGCGGCGCCGCTGATGGTGGTGAGAGGCGACGGTTCGCTGGTGCGCGCCGAATGGGCGGTACAGCGGCCGGTGGAGACCATCCTGTCGGGACCGGCGGCCAGCGTGGTCGGCGCCTGGCATCTGGCGGGCCGCCGCGATGGATGGGTGGTGGACGTGGGCGGGACGACGACCGACATCGGCGCGCTGCGCGACGGCTGGCCCATCCTCAACGACGAGGGCGCGACGGTCGGCGGCTGGCGCACGATGGTTGAGGCCGTGGATGTCCACACGGCCGGCCTGGGCGGCGACAGCCACGTGCGGCTCGACGCGGAGGGACGGCTGCTGATCGGCCCGCGGCGCGCCGTGCCGCTGTGCCTGCTGGCGAGCGAGCACCCCGCGGTGGCCGACGAACTGCGCCGACAGGCCACCGATCCGCCGCGCCGCCGCGACCTGGGCGCGGCCGAGTTCATCACCCTGGGCCGGCCGGCGAACGGCAAACTGGACGACGCCGATGCGGCGTTGTTGGCCGACCTGGCGCGCGGCCCGCAAGCGTTGCTGCAGATCACCGAACAAAAGCGCGTCGGGTCGCTGCTGCGCCGCCAGATCGAGGCGCTGGAGACGCGCGGGCTGGTGCGGCGGGCCGCGTTCACCCCCACCGATGCGCTGCACGTCCTGGGTCGGTTCAACCGTTGGGACGTCGGAGCCGCGCGTTCGGCCGCCGCGGTGCTGGCCGCTCAGGCCGGCGTGGCGGTCGAGGCCTTTTGTGAGCAGGTGGTGGCCGGCGTGGCGCGGCGAGCGGCGACGGAGCTGGTGAGCAAGGTGTGCGAAGATGCCGGTGTTCAGCCCGATTGGGAGGGGCAACCGCTCGCCGGCCTCTTGCTGCGGCAGGCGCTGGACGGCCGCGGCGATGCCGCGTTGCAGTGCACCCTCGGCCTGCCGTGGCCGGTGATCGCCATCGGCGCGCCGGTGGCGGCTTACCTGCCCCAGGTGGCGGCCCGCCTGCACACGGAACTGGTCATCCCGCCCCACGCCGAGGTCGCCAACGCGGTCGGCGCGGTGGCTGGCGGCATCATCCAACGCCGGCAGGTGCTCATCAGCCCGTTGGGCGACGGGCACCGCGTGCGCCTCCACCTGCCCGACGGCGTCCACGATTTCGAGCAGATCGAGGCGGCTGTGGCACACGCGCAGGCCGTGATGCTGCCGTGGATCGCAGCGCAGGCGACGGAGGCGGGCGCCGGGCAGGTGGTAACGCAGATGACGCGGCACGATCGGATCGCACCCGATGCCCTGGGCGGCGAGGTCTACCTGGGCACGGAATTGACCTTTGTCGCGACGGGCCGGCCGCGCGTGGCCCGAAGCGCGCTTTAGAAAAACCGCAGGCCGGCGCGCACCGCGCCGGCAGGAGACGACGGAGCATGAAACGTTTGCACGGCTTTGCCGAATTCGTGCGGCGCCATTATCAGGCCATCATCATCGCGACGGTGGCCCTGGGCCTGGCGCTGGGCCCGTGGACGACCGTGCCGGGACAGGCGCTGCAACCCTACACCCAGGCGTTGACCTTCCTGATGATCCTGTTCATCAGTTTCACTATCACCCCGCGCCAGTTCGCGCTGGTGGCGCGCCAGCCGTGGAGCGTGGTGGCCGGCCTGGCGCTGAACTTCGTCTACATGCCGGTCTTGTGCTGGGTGCTGGCCCGGCTGCTGGTGAGCGATCCCCAACTGGCGACCGGCGTGATCCTGGTGGGCGTGGTACCGTGCGCCGGCATGGCGGCCGTGTGGGCCGCGCTGCTCAAGGGGGACGTGCCGTTGGGCATGGCGATCAACGGCCTGACGATGATCCTGGGGCCATTCCTGATCCCCCCGCTGATGGTGCTGTTTGCCGGCTCGGCGGTCAAGATCAACCCTTGGGCCATGTTCCAGCAGTTAGCCGTCATCCTGTTGATCCCGTTGATCGTCGGCATGGCGGCGCGCTGGCTGGCCGACCGCTACGGGGACGTGAAGCCCTATCTGCCGCTGCTGCCGGCGCTCTCCGCGCTGACCGCGGTGTTGCTGATGTTCACCGTCTGCA
>DAOTZV010000054.1:0-52788 GCA_034434235.1 Anaerolineae bacterium | reverse complement strand
CATCGCCAGCGCCACGATGGCCGCAAGCGCGGCGAACGTCAGCATGATCGTCGGTAGAACGAACCGGGAGAGAGCTGGTCGCATCAGGCAACTCCTTGACATAACTCACGCACTTTTTGATCGCTCTCGCTCGCAGGGGGTCTGTGACCCCCGTCCGTGGTCGCTCAAGACGACTTTGCACGCTCACGACGCCGGTCGCAGACCGGCTGGGAACAATTGCGTTTTCTCTCGCTCGCAGGGGGTCTGCGACCCCCGTCTGGCCGCCTGAGACGAGATGTTCAGGCCGACGACGCCGGTCACAGACCGGCTGGAAGCAGTTCCAAAGCTTAGCTTGATGCCTATGGTCTGTGACCCCCGTCTGTGGTCGCTCAAGACGACTTTGTACGCTCACGACGCTGGTCGCAGACCGGCTGGGAGCCTTTATTGCGTGACTTTTGCTCCTTGAGGGATACCACAATCATCGCGGGAATATTATAGCCCTATTTGACTTTATAGACGAATCGGCGGCCGGCAGGTGACGTAGAAATGGGTGCGCCGATTGTTCCCCTGGACGCAGATGTGGTATACTTCCGCCGATCATCGGCTTTCGGGCGCTGATCATCCACAGAGGAGGCGCAGCGTTGGAACTCTTCAATCTCACCGATCACCCGCATCGTCGCCTGAACCCCTTGACGGGCGAGTGGGTATTGGTCTCGCCGCATCGCACGAAACGGCCGTGGCAGGGACAGACGGAGAAGCTTCCCCTGGAAGAGCGGCCCGCCTACGACCCGAGCTGCTATCTGTGTCCCGGCAATGTCCGCGCCGGCGGGGCCGTCAATCCCGCCTATGAACACACTTTCGTCTTCGAGAACGACTTCGCCGCGTTGATGCCGCTGGCCGTGGAGGGCCGGGTGGAAGTGGCGGGCCTCTTGCACGCCGAGCCGGTGCGCGGCGTCTGTCGCGTGTTGTGCTTCTCGCCCCGCCACGACCTGACCCTCGCCGAGATGCCCGCGACCGACATCCGCCGGGTGGTGGATGCCTGGGCCGAACAGACGGCCGATCTCGCCGCATTGCCCTACATCGGCTACGTACAGGTCTTCGAGAATCGCGGCGCGATGATGGGCGCCAGCAATCCCCATCCGCACGGCCAGATCTGGGCCACGGAGCGGGTGCCGAACGAGCCGGCCAAGGAGGCCGTGCGGCAGGCCGACTATTTCGCGCAGCACGGCCGGCCCTTGCTCGCCGATTACCTGGCGCTGGAAGAGGCCGCGGCCGAACGCATCGTGTGCGCCAACCAGGAGTGGGTGGCGCTGGTGCCGTTCTGGGCCACCTGGCCGTTCGAGACGATGCTGTTGCCGCGGCGGCCGGCCGCCACCCTGCCCGAGCTCGACGAACCGGCGCGGGACGGACTCGCCGATATCCTCAAACGGCTGATCACCCGCTACGACAACCTGTTCGAGGTGTCGTTCCCTTACAGCATGGGGTGGCATCAGCGGCCCTGCGATGGCCGCGAGTATGGGGGGTGGTGGCTCCACGCGCATTTCTACCCGCCGCTGTTGCGCTCGGCTACCGTGCGCAAGTTCATGGTGGGGTTCGAGATGTTGGGCGAGCCGCAGCGCGACATCCCGGCCGAAGCGGCCGCGGCGCGACTGCGCAGCCTTTCCGAGGTCCACTTCCGGCAGCGATGAGGAAACCGATGTCTGAACTGCTCTCTTCCCAGGAACTTCTCGCTCGTTTCGCTCAGGAGTTCGGCCGGCCGGCCACGGTGATCGCGCGCGCGCCGGGCCGGGTCAACCTGATCGGCGAGCACACGGACTATAACGACGGCTTCGTCTTGCCCGCGGCCATCGAGCGCGAGACCCGCATCGCGGCCGCGCCGCGCGGCGATGGCCGGGTGCGGCTGATCGCCCTCGACCTGGGCCGCGAGACGATCTTCTCTCTCGCCGACATCCGGCGCAGCCGCGAGGAGCCGTGGAGCAACTACGTGCGCGGGGTGGCGGCCGGCCTGAGCGAAGCCGGCTACGCGCTGGTCGGCTTCGACGGCCTGATGCAGGGGAACGTGCCGATCGGGGCCGGGCTCTCCTCGTCGGCCGCGGTGGAGATGGCCGCGCTCCAGGCGTTCAGCGCGGTCGGCGGTTTCGCCGTGCCCCCCGATCGGGCGGCCCGCATCGGCCAGAAGGCCGAGCACACCTACGTGGGCACGAATTGCGGGCTGATGGATCAGCTCGCGTCGGCGCTCGGCCGGCCCGACCACGTGCTGTTGATTGATTGCCGCGACCTGAGCTTTCGGCCGGTGCCGGTGCCCGCGGGCGCGGCCATCCTGATCGCCGATACCGCGGTGCGGCGCCAGCTTGCCGCATCGGCCTATAACGAGCGCCGCGCGCAATGCGAGGCCGCGGCGCGCGCGCTGGGCGTGCCGGCCCTGCGCGATGCCACCCTGGAGATGCTCGCCCGCGTCGACCTGCCCGATGTGGTGGCCCGCCGCGCGCGGCACGTGATCGCGGAGGACGAGCGGGTGTTGGCAACGGTGGCCGCGCTGCAAGACGGGGATTTACATAAAGTTGGGGCGCTCATGGATGCATCGCACGCCAGCCTGCGCGATCTCTACGAAGTGAGCAGCGCGGAGCTCGACGTCATGGTGGAGCTGTTGCGGGCCCAGCCGGGGTGCTACGGCGCGCGGCTGACGGGCGCGGGGTTCGGCGGCTGCGCGGTGGCGTTGATGGATGCCGGCGCGGTTGAGGCGGCCATTCCGGCCGTGGCCGAGGCGTATCGGGCGCGGACGGGCCTGACGCCGGCGCTCTATGTCACGCGCGCCGCGGCCGGCGCGAGCGTGATGCATGTGGCTTGAAGCGAGATGCGCCAGGCGCCCGGCGCGCGTGATGGGTGCCGGGCCGAGGGATTGATCGTGGCCGTAATCCGTGGCTGGGAGTTCCCCGAAGACCTCTATTATCAGGTCGAGAAGCATGTGTGGGTGAAGCCGCTCGCCGACGGCACGGTGCGGATCGGCCTGACGCCGGTGGGCTACGAGCTGTTGCGCCATTCGCTGGTGGCGATCAGCGTGCGCGCGGGCCACATCGGGCAACTCGTGCCGAAGGGGCGCAGCATCGCTATGGTCGAGAGCTTGAAGTACATCGGTCCGCTCGCTGCGCCCGTGGAAGGGGTGCTGTTGCGCGGCAACGAACGGGTGCAGAACGATCCCGATCTGGCCGAGACGGATCCCTACGGCGAGGGATGGATTGCCGAGATGGCGCCTGTGGACTGGGAGCGGGATCGCCAGGCGCTGGTGACCGGTGCGGCGGCGCTGGCGGCCTACGAGGCGTGGCTGAGCCGGGAGAAGATCGGATGGGAGTAGCAGCCTGTAAGGCGAGATTTATCTCGCCTTACAGGCTACGGGGCGAAATGAATTTCGCCTTACAGGCCGGGGAGCGAAATAAATTTCGCCTTACAGGCCAGGGGGCGAAATGAATTTCGCCCTACGCTGCTAATGGCAGGGGATCCAGAGCTTGCGGCCCGCCCAGATCCGGTCGGGATTCGCGATGCCGTTCACCCGCGCCAGGTACGCGACGCTCCAGCCGGTGGCCTTGCCGATCTTCCAGAGCGTGTCGCCCCATTTGATGGTGTACCAGGTGCCGCACCCGGGGGCCGGGGCCGGCCGGACGCAGATCGTCCGACCGGAGCGGATGAAGTCGGGGTTCGGAATGCCGTTCAAGCGGGCCAGGTACCAGGCGGTGGTACCGTAGCGCGCCGCGATCTTGTTGAGCGTGTCACCAGGCTTGATGACGTACCACGCGGAACACCACGCCGCGCTCGGGCCAGTTTCCGGCTCTGCCGATGCGGAGATCGGCAGCGCGAGGACGAGCAACAACACGACGGCCGAAAGGACAGGGACCATCCGACGCCACTTGCTCATGTGACCCTCCCACTTGAAATGAGTATCAGTAGATCACAATTTTGCTGCTCCAAGCCGGTCTGTGACCGGCGGTCGGGGGTCACAGACCCCCTCTGAGCTTGAATCTGTGATCTACTGAGTATAGCCGCTGACGGCCTTTTGTTAATAGAGACGACCTTCCGCCTGCAAGGATACGTCACTTTGCGCAGAAATGCAAATCTGAGTTGGGCGGCACGCCATGCCATGCCGAAACTCCGATTTCGATCAGGGTTGGCACATCTCCGGCCGCGCGCTCAGTCGGCGGGTGCCTCGGCCGCATCGGGATCGCGGAAGACGAGCGCGAACTCCAGCTCGCGGCGATCCAGCAGCGCCTCATCTCGCTCCAGCTCGATCTCCAGCCGATAGGCGGCGCCCGGCCGCGGTTCCTGGCGCAGATGGAGCGTCACCGATTGGTACGGCTCGCGGATCTCCACCATGAACATGGTGCAGACGACCTGGCCATCCCCATCGCTCACGGTGAAGGTCAAATTGGGGTAGGCGGCGAAGGGGCTGGTTTGCACGCGCACCCACAGGCGTCGCAGGTCGGGGTAGGGCCACACCTCGGCGCGCTCGATGATCGGCGGATGCTCTTCGATGGGTGTCGGCGCGCTGGCCAGCGCCGCGCGGTATAGCTCAATGGGATCTGTGATCTTGGTCATGGTTGCTCCTGGAACGGGCGCGATCTCGTTCGACCAGGGCCACGCCGATCAGCACCAGCGCGGCGCCGATGATGATCAGCAGCGTGAGCGGCTCGCCCAGGGCGAACACCGAGACCGCAGTGGAGATCACCGGTATCAGAAAAAGCGTCATGCTGGCGCGGGCGGCGGTGGTGGCGCCCAGGATGCGCAGCCACCAGATGTTGCCCAGCGCGCCCGCGCCCAGGCCCAGCAACAGCAGCGCGATCCACGCGTCGGCCGGCAGATGGCGCAAGGCCTGCCATCCGGCCGGGCCGCCCGCTTCCCACACCGTCAGCGGCAGGAGCAGCCCCGCGCCGACCAGCGCTACATCGGCCAGGACGACCTCGGCCGCATGCGCCTCCACCAGCTTCTTGCCGCCGATGCTGTAGAGCGCCGCGAAGAAGGTGGCGATGATCATCATGCCATCTCCCAGCCACCCCGCGCTGGCAATCGTCAGGTGGCCGGCGCCCTGGCTCACCAGCGCCGCGCCGGCGAACGCGGTCGCCATCGCGCCCCATTCGATCGCCTTCGGCCGTTCGCGCAGCCACAGCGCGGCGATGAGCACCATGAAGACCGACGTGAGGTTCGACAGCACGCCGGCGTTGGTGGCGGTGGTGAAGCGGAGCGCGGTATTCTCCAGAAAATAGAACAGAGTTATGCCCGTGAGCGCGACCCACAGCACCGAACCGGCTTGCGCGCGCAACAAGGCCCATGCCTCTTGAAGCCGGCCCTGCCGCGCCAGCCACGCCAGCAGCACGCCGGCCGAGATGCTCCAGCGCAGGAACGCGATGGCCGTAGGCCCCAACCATTCCAGGGCCGCTTTGGTCAGGGGAAAGCTGGCGCCCCATAACGTGACCGTGGCAAGCGCCATCAGGTAGAGCGAAGCGCGTCGGCTCATCGGTCAACCGATCTCGGCCGGGCCGGCCGGCACCACTTCGCGGCCATCCAATTTGAGGGAGAGGACCTGCGAAGTGTTGTCGGCGCCCATCGAGATGCCGTAGATCGTGTCGGCCACCTCGATGGTGCCCCGGTTGTGGGTGATCAAGATGAACTGCGTCTGCTTGCTGAGCGCCTTCAGCGCCTCGCGAAATCGGCCGACGTTGGCTTCGTCGAGCGCGGCGTCCACTTCGTCGAGCACGCAGAAGGGGGTGGGCCGTGCCTTGAGGATGCTGAAGATCAGCGCGGCCGCGGTCAGGGCGCGTTCGCCGCCCGAAAGCAGCGCCAGCCCCTGCTCGCGCTTGCCCGGCGGCCGGGCGATGATCTCTACTCCGGTCGTGGCCGGGTCGTCAGGGTCGGTCAACACCAGCCGGGCCGAGCCGCCGCCGAACAGGCTGGTGAACTCCTCCTTGAACTGCGCCGCCACCGCCTTGAACGTGCTCATGAACTCGCGCTTCATCACCGCGTCCAGGTCGGCGATCACCTGCTCCAGATCGGCTACGGCCTTTTCCAGGTCGGCCGCCTGCGTGGTGAGGAAGTTGTAGCGGGCCTCGACCTCGTTGTATTCGGAGAGGGCCTCCAGGTTGACCGGCCCCAGCCGGCTGAGCTGGCCGCGCAACTGGCGAACGCTCTCTTCCAGGTCGGCCGGCAGTTCCACCACCTCGGGCAGGTGGGTCACTACGCCGTTGAGCGGCAGCGGCGGCTGATCGCCGGCCAGGTCATCGCTCTCGAACGCAACCGGGCCCAGTTCCTTCTCGATCTCGGCGCGCAGGTGGGCCAGCTCGTCCTGGCGACGCTGATAGGCCAGCTCGGCCTGGCTCTGGCGCATCTGCGCCTGGCGCAGTTGTTCGCGCAGGTCGCGTTCCTGAGCCTCGGCCTCGTGCTGTTCCTGTTCCAGCCGGACCAGTCGGGCCTCGGCCGGGTTGATGAGGGCCGCGAAGGCCTCGATCTCGGCCGCGAGCGCCGTCGCCTGCGTTTCGTAGGCAGCGATCTCCTGAGTTGCCTGCGCCTGCAATTCGGCGAGGGCTTTCAGTCGGGCCTCCTTCGCGTTCAGCTCGTCGCGGCGCTGCTGCTGGAGCGCCTGCAGCTCAGTCACGCGTGCCTGATGGCTGCGCAGTTGCCCCGCGCTGACGGCCGCCTCGGCACGCAGCCGGGCCAGCTCGTTCAGCAGGTCGTCGGCCGCCAGCGCGGCCAGCCCTCGCCGCGCGGCTTCGACGGCTGCTTCCTGCGCGGCCAGCTTCGTGGTCAGCTCGCCGATGGCCTGCGCCAGGGTCGTTTCGGCCTGGTCCAGGCCGGCCAGCTCTTGCTGGATCTGGCGCATGCGTTCCTGGTGCCAGGCGATGGTCTGTCGGCTGCGGTCGCCGGCCAACCAGAGGCGATCGCGTTCGGCCGTCAGCTTCTGCTTTTCGCCGGCCAGCGCGTCGCGGCGGCCGCGCAGCCGATCCAGGGCGTTGCGGCTTGTTTCCTGCGCCTGGCGGGCCGCGGCGACTTCGGCTTCGTGCCGGGCCGTCAACCTGGCCGCGGCCTCGATCTGGCCGGGCAGCTCGCGCAAGGCCCGCGCCCGCGCCAGGAGGCCGCTGTCGCGGCCCCGGGCTTCGCTGCCGCCCGTGATGCTGCCGCCCGGCCGCACGATCTCGCCTTCCACGGTGACGAAGGTTGCGCGGCTCTCCGTCTTCAGCAGCCGACGGGCGGTCGGCAGATCGCGCACGACGATCACGTGGTTGAGGGCCAGCTCTACGGCCGGTCGGATGGCCGGGTCGTAGCCGATCAGCTCGCTGGCCAAACCCAGGACGCCGGGAGCCCTGGGCACTTCCAGCGGCCGGCCGGGCCGCAGGCTATCGAGGGGCAGGAAGGTGGCGCGGCCGGCCTGGGTTTGTTTGAGGAAGGCGACGGCGGCTTCGGCGTCTTCCCAGGTGCGCACGACGATGTCTTGCATGCGGCTGCCGAGCGCGGCTTCCAGCGCCCGGTCGAGTTCGGCCGGCACCTCGATCAGCTCGCCGAGCGCACCGATGACGCCGCTGAGGGACGCAGCATCGGTGCGGGAACGCGCCGGGCCGGCGCCGCCGGTTTCGCTGCGGCCGCGCGCGGCCGCCAGGACGGCCCGGCCGCCGGCGTTGAGCCCGGCGCCTTCGTCGCGCAGCCGCGTGAGCAGCTCTTGCTGATCTTGCAGTCGGGCCAAAGCCCGTTGCGCGGCCCCGAGCTGGCCGACGGCCTGACGCTCGGCCTCCTGGGCCTGTGCCAGGGCCTGGCCCTGGACCTGGCGGGCCTGCTCGATCTCGGCCAGATCGGCTTCTATCGCGGCCAGCTTCTTCTCCAGCTCCGCGATCTGGGTTTCCAGCCGGGCCAGCTCGGCCTGCGCGGCCTGGATCGCGCGCGCCTGTTCGTCCTGTTCCGCCGTCAGCTCGCGGCGCCGATCGCCGAGCTGGTCCAGCCGCGAGCGCCGCTCGGCCAGTTGCGTGCGCAACGCCAGCAGTGCATCTTCGGCCTGCGCCAATTGCGCGGCCCGCGTCCGGCGCTGTGCCTCCAGCACATCCAACTGCTTTTGGGCATCGGCCACCCGACCGGCGTGCGCCTCGTGGTCGGCGGCGGCTGCGGCCAGGGCGGCTTCGGCGCTGCGCAGGCGTTCGGCGCCATCCTCCAGGCCGGCGCGCAGGCGGACCAGCTCTTCCTCCAGGTCGGCCTGCTGTTGCCCCCACAGGCGAAGCTGTTCGGAGCGGACGGCCAGCTCGCGCTGGATCGCCTCGGCCTGGCGATGGAGCTGGCTGCTGGCGCGATGCCAGTCGCCGAGCTGATCGCGCAGGCTGGCGCGTTCGGCCTGGCGGCCGGCGGCCTGTTGCTGGAGCGCGCTCAGCGCCGCGCTCTGCTCCTCGACGATGCCGACATGGGCTTTCAGGCGCTGCTGGGCTTCGGCGAGCGCCAGGTTGGCCTGGCGCCATTTGTAGCCGTACCAGATGCGGAGCTGCGCGGCCAGGTCGGCCTTGATCTGCTGGTATTCCGTGGCGCGGCGCGCCTGGCCCTTCAGGTAGCGCAGCCGCGGGGTGAGCTCGTTGATGATGTCGCGCGCGCGGGTCAGGTTGGCGCGCGCCTCTTCCAGCTTCTGCCGCGCCTGGTCGCGCTTGCTCTGATGGACGGTGATGCCGGCGGCTTCCTCGAAGAGCTTGCGTCGCTCTTCCGGCCGCTGCGACAGGGCCTGATCTATCAGCCCCTGGCCGATGATGCTGTAGGTGCGCTCGCTCAGCCCCGATTTGCCGAGCAACTCGGTGATGTCGCGCAGTCGAACGCGATTGCCGTTGATGAAGTATTCGTTTTCGCCCGAACGGTAGGCCCGGCGGGCAATCTCCACTTCGCTGAAGTCTATCGGCAGCCAACCGGTGCTGTTGTCCAGGGTCAACGAGACGTAGGCCATGCCCAGCCGGGCGCGCTGTTCGCTGCCCGAGAAGATCATGTCTTCGGTGCGCTTGCCGCGCAGGGTATTGTAGCTCTGTTCGCCCAACACCCAGCGCAGGCCGTCGGCGATGTTCGACTTGCCGCTGCCGTTCGGGCCGACGATGGCCGTGATCCCCGCGTCGAAGACGAACTCGGTCTTCGACGCGAAGGTCTTGTAGCCATGCAGTTGCAGGGTCTTGAGGAACCGCATCAGTGTGCCATCATGTTTGACCGTTAGAACCGACCTGTTCCTTCAACCAGGCCTGGATGAACAGATCTATGTCGCCGTCCAGGACGGCGGTCGTGTTGCTGGTTTCCACGTTGGTGCGCAGGTCCTTCACCATCTGGTACGGTTGGAGGACGTAGGAACGGATCTGGTTGCCCCAGCCGGCCTCGACGTGTTTGCCTTTCAGCCGGGCCTCTTCCTCTTCCCGCTTCTGCAGCTCGATGTCGTAGAGCTTGCCGCGCAGCACCTTCATGGCCGACTCGCGGTTTTGCAACTGGCTGCGCTCGTTCTGGCATGTCACCACGATCCCCGTCGGGATGTGCGTCAGGCGCACCGCGGTGGAGTTCTTCTGCATGTGCTGGCCGCCCGCGCCGGCCGACCGGTAGACGTCCATCTTGATGTCTTCCGGCCGGATCTCGATGTTGATGTCGTCCTCCAGCATGGGCAGTACTTCGACCAGGGCGAACGATGTGTGGCGCCGGGCCGAGGCGTCGAACGGGCTGATGCGCACCAGGCGGTGAACCCCGCGCTCGGCCTTCAGGTAGCCGTAGGCCCACGGCCCGGTGATCTCCACCGTGGCCGTCTTGATGCCGGCCTCTTCGCCGTCGAGCAGGTTGGTGATCTCCACCTCGTAGCCGTGGCGCTCGGCCCAACGCAGGTACATGCGCAGCAGCATCTGCGCCCAATCCTGCGCCTCGGTGCCGCCGACGCCGGCGTGCACCGACAGGATGGCGGGGTTGTTGTCATACGGCCCGCTGAGCGCAAGCTGGAACTCCAGGTCGGCGTAGCGCTTCGCCAGCTTCTCGGCTTCGGCCGCCACTTCTTCCATGATTTGCTGGTCGTCGGCCTCGACCGCCATCTCCAGCAACGTCTGGGCGTCGGCCACTTCGGCGGCCAGCTTGTCCCAGGTGTTTACCTGTTCGCGCAGGCCGGCCAGCTTGCGCATGATCGTCTTGGCCGTGTTCGGGTCGGCCCAGATCTCCGGTTTGGCCGATTCTTCTTCGAGCCGGGCAATCTCTGCTTTTTTGCCGGCGATGTCAAAGACGCCTCCGCATCGTTTCGATTTGGTCGGCGAGGGTCTGGAGTTGTTCCTGGATGCTCATGGTTGGGTTCCTGTTCCTTGAAAGTAGGTATTAGGGATTGGGTATCAGGGCTTGAAGATACCGTTCACGAAGGCGACCGGGTCGAACTCGGCGAGGTCGTCCAGCTTCTCGCCGGTGCCGACGAAGCGCACGGGCAAGCCCAGTTCCTGTTCGATGGCGAAGACGATGCCGCCCTTGGCCGTGCCGTCCAGCTTGGTCAGGATGATGCCGCTGACCTGGACGGAGTCTTTGAAGTGCTTCGCCTGGCTGATGGCGTTCTGGCCGGTGGTGGCGTCCAGCACCAACAGCGTTTCGTGGGGCGCGTTGTGCACCTGCCGCGCACAGACCGCGCGCACCTTCTCCAGCTCCTTCATCAGGTTGTACTTGGTGTGCAGCCGGCCGGCGGTGTCCACGATCAGCAGATCGGCCTTGCGGCTTTCCTGGCACGCCCGGATCGCGTCGTAGACGACCGCGCCCGGATCGGCGCCGGGCGCCTGTGCGATGACCTCGACGCCGGCGCGCTCGCCCCAGATCTTGAGCTGGTCTATGGCCGCGGCCCGAAACGTGTCGGCGGCCGCCAGTACGACCTTGCGCCCCCGGTTCTTGTAGTAGCGGGCCAGTTTGGCGATGCTGGTCGTCTTGCCCGAGCCGTTCACGCCGACGACCAGCACGACCGAGAGCATGCGCGGCTCGTCCAGGCTGGTGAAGGGCGGATGTTCCAGCAGGCGCACCAGCTCTTGTTTCAGCGCGGCGCGCACGTCTTCCATCCGCTTCAGGTTTTCTTTCTTGACGCGCGTCCGCAGGCGCTCCACCACCTGAAGCGCTGTGTTCACCCCCACGTCGGCCTGGACGAGCAGCTCTTCCAGCTCGGTCCAGGTGTCGTCGGTGATCTCGTTGGCCTGAAACAGTGTGGCGATGCGGCCCAGGAAGCCCTGCCGCGTTTTGGCCAGGCTTGCCTCGATCCGCGCCTGCTCTTGCGCCTGTTGTTCCGGTGATTTGCGAAATAGCCCGAACACGTGTTGCCTCTCGTTGCGTACATGGCGTAGGGCCGGATTCATCCGGCCCTACAGTGCGCTAAAAACCCCAGACCACATTCGTCTGGGGCTTGAAGATCGTGCCGACGGCGCCGAACGCCCGCATGGCGCCCTCGCGCCGGTTGTCAATTTCGATTATACATCAGACGCCGAGAATGACAAAGCGCCGCCGCTGTGCTATACTGGTGCTTGAGGCTGGAAGCTTGACGTTTTACGTTTTACGTTTCACGTTTCACGTTTCATGCCCAACTCTCTCTCAGGAGTCGCCGGACCTGTGGATGAAATGGCCGTTGTTCAGGCGTTTGCCGAGCGGAATGGGCTGGTGTTCAACGATCCGCAGCTTTTGCGCACGGCCCTTACCCATCGCTCCTACTTGAACGAGCATCCCGAAGTGGATTGGGACGATAACGAACGCCTGGAGTATCTGGGCGATGCGGTCCTCGATTTTCTGTTGGCCGATGTATTGTTCCGTCGCTTTCCCGAAGCGCGCGAGGGCGAGCTGACCAATCTGCGCGCGGCCCTGGTGCGCCGCGAGACCCTGGCGCGGCTGGCCGGACAGTTGGGCCTCGGCGAGGCGCTGTTGATGGGCCACGGCGAGGTGGACACGGGCGGCCGCACGCGGCCGGCCACCCTCTGCGCGGCCTTCGAGGCGTTGATCGGCGCGCTCTATCTGGATCGCGGACTGGTGGCCGTGGCCGATTTCGTGATGCCGCTTATGGAGCAGGAGCTGAGCAATGCCCAAACCGAGGTGGCCGATAAGGACCCCAAGAGCCGGCTTCAGGAGCTGGCGCAGGGGCTCCTGGGCGTTACGCCGCGCTACCGGACGGTGAAAGCCGAAGGCCCCGACCACGCGCGGATCTTCACCGTGGAGGTGTATCTGGGCGACGCTGTCTGCGGCGTAGGGGAGGGCCACGCCAAGCAGGTGGCCGCCCAGCGCGCCGCAGCCGACGCGCTGGCGCGCCAGGCCGAGTGGGCGCCGCTGCCGCCGTCCACGAATGAGGCACGAATGCACGAGTAGCGCGGCGTTTATTCCCCTTCGGGCCGCGGATCGGCGCAGACGAACGCGGATTCGGTCTTCATGGCGTGGGCCGCGGATCGGCGCAGACGAACGCGGATTCGGTTCCTATTCTTCTTATCCGCGTTCATCCGCGTTTATCCGCGGCCCGTTCTCAGGACAGGTCCTTTTCGTAGATGCGATGCGTCTTGTAGATCTGACCGCCCATCGTGCGGGTGTCGGCCAGCGTCAACACGTGCTCCTCGATCTGTACGATGTCGGCGTGTTCGAAATGGCCTGAGCGGATCGTCTTCTCCATCTCGGTGTAGAGGATGGCGTTGACCCCCAAACCGCGATAGGGCGCCAGGATGCCGGCGCCGTTCAGGTTGATCCAACGCGTGCGACGGAATTCGCGCAGCAGCCAGAACCAGCCGAACGGCCAGATGCGGCCCCGCGCCCGCCGGATCCCTTCGGAGATGTCGGGGAAGCCGAACAGGAAGCCGGCGATCTCGTCCCCCTTCATCACCAGCTTGATCAGCTTCGGATCCGCGATCATCAACAGCCGCTCGCCGATCACCTTTGCTTCGGCCTCGGTCACCGGGTTGAACTCCCAATTCTCCACGAACGTGTCGTTGTAGAGCCGGACGATGCGCGGAATCCAACGCCGCAGCTCGCGTTTGCTGGCGAACGTCTTGATCGTGAAGCCCCGCTGCGCCATCATCTTCTCGGCGATGCGATGCACGCGCTCCGGCAACCGGGTGTTGCCCGGCAAATAGGCCGAGTAGAAGTCGCGCTGCCGGCGATAGCCGCACCCCTCGATGAGCGCGGCGTAGTACGGATGATTGTAGGGAATGCCGACGGCCGGGTGGTGCTCGAAGCCGTCCACCAATATCCCCAGGCCATCGCCCTGGAGGAAGCCCTTCGCGCCGACCATCTTGGTCAAGCCCCGGCTGCGCGCCCACGCCTCGGCGGCCGCGAAGAGCCCGCGCGCGGCTTCGAGGTCGTCTTCCGCGTCGAAGAGGTAGAAGAAGGCGGTCCGGCTGCGCCAGTGCTCGTTGTAGTGCCGATTATCCAGCACCGCGATCCGGCCCACGTCCCGGCCGTCGCGTTCGGCCAGGAAGAAGGCCGCGTCGGAATGCTGGTAGAACGGATAGCGCCGGCGGTCGAGCATCAGCTTCACATCGTCCACCAGGGGCGGCACCCAGGGCCGACATCCCTCGTACAGGCGGAACGGGAGCATCACAAAGCGGTTGACGTCGCGGCGCGATTCGGTATTGACGGCGGTGATGGTGAGGGTCATAGCCTGGGATGCTCCGTGTTTGTGGCCGGGGCAAAGAAGCCGACCGCCAGGGCGCCCGGCCCGGCATGGGTGACGATGGCCGGCACCAGGTCCATGATCGGGATGTCGGCGCCGAAATCGGCTCGCAGCTCCGCGGCCAGGTGCGCGGCGTCTTCGGCCGCGGCGGTGTGCATGATGGTGATGTGCGCCTCTGGGCCCGGCGCGGCTTCCGCACGTACCAGCTCGAGCAGGCGGCCGAGCGCGCGCTTCTTGGTGCGTTCCTTCTCGAAGGGCTCGACCTTGCCGCCGGTGAAGGTGAGGATCGGCTTGACCTGGAGGATGCTCCCCACCAGGGCCGCCGCGCCGCCGATGCGCCCCCCGCGGCGCAGGTACTCCAGCGTGTCCACCAGGAAGTAGATGCGCGCGCGCGGCATCATCTCGCGCACGAGCGCCTCCACTTCATCGGCCGTCGCGCCGGCCTTTGCCGCGCGATGGGCGGCCAGGACGATGCTCGCCAGCGGACCGGCGATGGTGCGCGTGTCAATGACGCGGATGTCGGCCTCGGGGAACGACTCGCTGGCGGTGAGAGCCGAGCGCACGGTGCCGCTCACATCGGTCGAGGGGTGGATGCAGACGATGCTTTCGCCTGTCTTGACCAGCTCCGCGAAGACTGCGATGAAATCGCCGGGGTAGGGCGCGGCCGTCTTGGGCAGCTCCTTGCCGGCGCGCAGCCGGGCCATGAAGGCCGCATGGTCCATGTCAATGCCTTCTCGAAACGATTCCTGGCCGAAGATGATGATCTGCGAGATCAGCGGGATGCCCAGCTCACGGGCCGTCTCCAACGACAGGCCGCAGAGGGTATCGGCAACGATGCGGGTCATGAGTTCACTCTCCTTTGCGATGATGGATGAAGTTGCGTGGATGGACCTCGGTCGGGTTGGAGAGCAGGATCGGGCACGGCCAGGCGATAGCGACACTCGATCACCTGCGGGGGCGCGATCCTGAACTGCAACGCGGAGCCGCTGCGCTCATGGGGACAGGGAACGCCGTCCGTCCTCAGGTCATACTCTTCCAGTTCTGCGTCGCCGTACAGGCGCCCCGGATCGAACGTCACCTGGCCGGCGGCCGTGGCTCGAATGCGGACGAGATCGAAGGCGGGCCAGATGGCGAAGATCTGGCCCGGCCCGATCCCCTCCCAGCGCACCACGTCGTCGCCGGCCATGGCGTTGCCCCCGAAGAGGCGCGCCTGTTCTGTGACGAAGCTGTAGGATGGCACGTCGCCGGCGCCCAGGACGAGCGGGCCGCACGGCACGGGGCACGGCTCCAGTGCATCCCGCAGCGCGGAGAGGGCCAACGCACCCGGCTTGGGCACACCGTCCGCGGCGTAAAGGCCGAAGCTGCGCTCGCGCGGGTTGGGGCCGGGCGGCAGGTCCCACAGCATCCATTTGCCCACTCCGGACAATCCCAGCTCGCACGCACGCAACCATCCAATGCTTTCGTAGATGGCGGCCAGGGCAGGATCGAGATCGCTGGTCGGATAGCCGAACTCGGTCAACAGGACGGGCTTGCCGGGGAAAGCCTCGATCAGCGCGGTTGCCATGCGCAGATGATAGTCCAGCCAGCGCAACGCGGCCGGCGGATAGCGGTGCAGGCTCAGGAAATCGAGCTGCGCGTTGGCCGGCAGGCCGGCCAGGATCGGATCGCTCCAGCCGACCGTGATCAGGCGGCCGGGATCGGCCGAGCGGATGGCGGCCGCCTGCGGCGCAAGCCATGCCGCAAGGGTGGCATCCAGCGCATCCAGGAAGGGTTGCCAGGGTTGCGCCTCGGGCGCGCGCATGAAGTGCGCCACGGTCGCGGCCAGGTTGCGGCCGTTGGCCCAGGCCGATGCCGCGGCCAAAAAGTCTTTGTAGAGCGTGTAGGCATGGGCATAGCGGATCGCATCCGCGTCGGATACCCAGGCGGGCACCCGGCCCTCGCCGCGTGCCCAGGCCAGCGCCTCGGCCGGACTTTGTTTCGCCGGGTAGATGGCGGCCAGGTCGGCAGTCAGCAGCGGCACCGGTTGGGGATAGTGCAACAGCGCCAGGTTGTAGAAGCGCGGCTCGTTGTAGAGGTCGTAGCCGAGGATCGTGGGATCGCCCCTGAAGTGCTCGGCGATCAGCCGGGCATGGGCCGCCATGGATTGCACATAGGTCGGCCCGTAATCGGCCAGGGTCAAGAGCAGGTACACGTCGGCGCGGCGGCCGGCCTCGACCAGCGCGTCGAGCTTGCTCCAGTCGCCGCGCGTGAATTCGTTTTGCAGGGGCGCGGCAACGAACGTGCGAATCGTGTTGGCGCCCGCCCGGCGCGCCAGGCGGAAGTCGTCTTCGATCAACGCGGGGTCGAACCGGCCCGGCATGAATTGCGCCCAGGCGCGATCGCGGTGGCCGACGTAGTTCACGATGACGGCAAAGAAAGGTCGGCCATCGGCCGTCTGAAGCCGGTTGCCCTCCGGCGCAATCGAGATCGGAATAGTAGGCATGAACAGCCTCGTTTCGCTCAAGCGCGCGACAAGCTCGTCCTCCTTATTGTACCACACCTATCCTATCTTTCCAGCCACCAGTATCCCTGGATGTCCAGATTCGTCAGCCCCAGCTCCTGCGCTCTTCTGACCACCCGGCCATATTCTTCCCCTGTGATCCTTCGCGCGATTTCCGGATAGTCGTATGCTTTGAAGAGAGGGTTGTATTGAGCCATGATGTTGACATAGGTGTCTTTGGGCAGATGTTCCGCGATCCACTCCATGACTTGCTCGGAGCCGGCCACGTCGTTCGGCATGACCAGGTGCCGGATCATCAGGCCTCTGCGCATGATGCCGTCGCGCGGGGGCCTGGCGACCCCTACCTGACGATGCATTTCGAGGATGGCCTGTTTCGTCAGGTTCTCGCTCAGTTCGGCGATGCTCGTCTCGACGCCCCGGCCGAGCTGGCTGATCTCCCAGTTCTGGCAAAACACGCAGCGCAGATTGCAGTGGGTCAGGAAGATCGTCCCCGAGCCGCCGATCCCCACCAGCGGCCTTTCTTCGCCGAAGTGCGGATGGAACGATGAGACGACGAGCGTTGCGCCGGGGGCGCGACAGAAGCCGCTTGCCCCTTTCAGGCGATTGACGCCGCACCGCCTGGGGCAAAGCTGGCAGCTCTCCATGATGGCCCAGAGCTCTTCGGCACGCCTCTGCAGCTCGCCTGTCCTGTGAAGCTTCAGATAGGCCGGTTCGAAGTCAGAGCGCGTCGCGGTCATCTCGGCAACCTCCGTCTTCGGTTTCGCCATAATCGGGTCTCGGGGGTGAGAGAGGAAGTACAACGTAACGACAACGATACGCGGAGATGAACAAGCATGCCTCCAAGGGGATTCGAACCCCTGTACCAGGCTTGAAAGGCCTGTGTCCTGGTCCTCTAGACGATGGAGGCGAAGTTCGCGCGTGCGACAGGATGCATTCTACCAGGGATGGCCGAGACAGTCAAATCTTGGTGCTGGAAGCTGGAAGCCGGTGCTCCTGGGCGGACGCCCGGCCGGTGTAGAAAGATGTCGTGCCGATGGCGCGCGAAAAAGCCGGAAGAGGTGAATGGATTGCAAAAAAAGTAGAATAAGTGGAAAGAAAGCAAACAAAAACACTTTAAGGGGAGTATCTTCCTGAGAAAATACTCCCCTGCAACGCCACCCCGAACAGATATCCCTTCTTACTTGCCAGACGCTACTGCCGGCAGAAGCGTTGTCGTCGTCAGCACATAGCCGGCGTTGGTGTGCGTGATCGTCGCCTGGAAGCCGCTGGTGCCGCTGGAGGTCCCGTAGGAGACCTTGGCCTGCTCGAAGCTGAGCCCGGCCGTGGTGCTGGCCACGACGCCCGTAACTTCGGCCGTCAGGTCGAGCGGCTGAGACGCCAGGCTGATCGTATCCACTTTGACGCCACCCTCAATGGAGTTGATCCCATCCACGCGCACATTCCAGCCCGGAATCTGGAAGGTCATATTGCCCTTGCCCAGCGCGACGCCGGTCTGCCGCTTGGTCGGATCGTTCACGAAGTAGAGCTGCGCGTCCATCTGGGCGGCCTGTCCGCCGTTGACCTTCAACCGGGCCGAGCCAACGGTCGCGTAGTTGTTGGCCGGGCCGGCTACGGCGAGCTGCATCTCCGAGATGCTGGCTACATTCCCGAACTGTACCGCTGTATTGGGCGCGTTCGCTACATTGATCGCCTTCCATTCGGCCCGACCATTTTGCACCTTGTAATTGCTCAAGGTGACATTGGCGTTGGCCGCCGGCACATCCAACTTCATGGAGTCAATCGTGAGGCCGCCGTCCGTGCTGTTGATGCCGGTCAGCGAAAGCTTCACCGGATCGGTCGCGACGGTAACAGAAGCATTCTGCAGCGTAAACCCGCCCCGCTGCGACACGGCTTCGTAGCGGAAGCCCAGCTTGCCGGCCGCCTTCAAGGACGGATTGTCGGCTTTGACCATGACCGAGCCCTCGGAGTTGTACCCCTGATTTGCCCCCTGGACCGTGATCTTGCCTTCGGTGATGGTCGCTGCTCCGGCCAGGAGTGCTGGCTGTTTCTGGCTCACGGTCAACGTATCCCAGTTCAAATTCGGGCTGATCGTCAGACCGCTCACTGCGCCGATGGTGTTCAGCGAAGGCAAATCGAGTTCGGCATTGCCGGCTTTTTCGCCGAACTTCAGGACAAAAATGCCGGGAACCGCAAACGTGGGTTGAGTCGGCTGGTCCACCAGGATCGAGCCACTCGCAGGACGAAGCACAGCACTGCCGTCCGGAGCCGCGGCGGCAGTCCCAGGCAACGCCAATGCCAGGAACACCAACACGAATACCGCCAAGCATAGGTGCCATCGAAGTTGCTTCATGGGGGCTCTCCTTTGAGGAATGGATATATTTTGTAAACGATGCCGACAGTGACATATATAGTATAGCACACGATGAGGAAAAGCGCAAGTCAAACGCAAAGCGAAACGTACAGAAATTTTAAGGTTCATCTTCCCGGCATGCGCTGCCGTCATGCCGGCAAAATGTCAAAGGAGGCCGAACGCCTGCGCGATCTCCGCGGCCTGTCCGGGCCGCATGAGTCCGGCCCTTTCGCGCTTCGCCAACAGCTTTTGAAGCTCGGCCGGCGGGAAGGGAGTCTCGCGGCCCAGGAGCAGGAGCTTGTACGTGATCTCGGCCGCGTTTTCCAGCTTTTCCAGGTGGAGATAGGCTTCCCACAAGGTCTTGCCGACGGTGACCGAGCCGTGTCGTTGGAGGATCAGCGCGTCGTAGCGGCGGATCCAATCCCGGATGACGACCGCGCCCTCGGGACTGGCCGGCATGGCATAGTCGGTCGTCGGGATCATGCCCAGGTTGACGATGACCTCGGGAATCGGACAATGCGCCAGCGAGATGCCCGCGATGGAGAGGACGACGGCATGTACGGGATGGGCATGGACGACTGCGGCGATGTCCGGCCGCTGCCGGTAGGCCTCCAGATGCAGCAAGATCTCCGAGCTGGGCATCAGGTCGGGGCCGGTCGCGTCGCCTGTCCGGCCGACCGGACGCGCCTCCCAATCTATGACCACCAGTTGCTCCGGCGTCATATAGCCTTTGCTCAGTCCGCTGGGCGTGACGAGAAACCGCTCCTCATCGAGCCGAACCGAGATGTTGCCGTCGGTCGCGGTCACGTAGCCCCGCGCGTGCATGAGCCGGCCGATGCGGACGATCTCGCGACGCAGGTCGCGCTCTGCCATGCGCGGTCCGTTGGCCGTATGCCCGTCGTAGCTCAAGGCGCCTCCTGATCATCCCCGCGGGGCGAATTGGGATCGGCCCGACGCTGTGGTAGAATCAAGCCTTGTCGGGCCTGAAGAGATTGGCCACCTGTCGGACGAGCGTCACCAGCGAGACGGCGATCTGCACGTAGTCGGAAGGTGAAGGCTCGAAGCGGAGGTGATTGGCCGGCAGGGAAGCCCGGGCGGCCTTCAGCTCGCTTTGGCTCTGCCGGGCCTGCGAGAAGGCCCAGGCGGCCGTGCCGGCGACGACCGCTCCGACGATGCTGCTGATCAAGACCAGGCGAAATCGTTGAGACACGAGCGGCTACTCCTTTGTTTCGATTCAGTGGCGAATGGTTGAACGCAAGGCGACCAGCCAGGATCGGACCTGGGCGCCGGTGGCCGCCGCGTGGATGATGGGCGCGGCCGCCCTGGTGCTGATCTGCTCGCTGACATCGGCTACCTGACGAAGCCGCGCCTGCACGACGGGCGCGTAGCGCTTGACGGCTCCGCGCAGGCTTGCCATGCCGCGGTTCAGCAGATAGAGCGCGGCCCCGACCACGATGACCAGGACGAGCGTCTGGATCGCGAGCAGGATGACGGCAACATCTCTCCAGGCGGCAAGTTTCACGATGGGCCTCCGGCGATGTGATGAGCGAACAAATTTATTCTAGCAGAAAATCTTCCCATCTGCAAAGCGGGAGAGGCGGGCAGATTTACGGTCGGGCGATGGCCATGCTGCTGCTCGTCGGCCTGTTGGTCGGCCGATCCTATCGGCATTGGGTCGCGTTCGGCCCGCCCCAACAGGTGGTGACCAGCAACCCCAAGATGGGAGTCCATACCCGCCTCACCGACGAGGTGGAGCCGTGGAAGATACAGCGCACGTTGGCCATGGTGCGCGAGATGGGCGCGCCCTGGATCGTGGAGTATTTTCTGTGGGCCGCGCACGAGCCGTCTCGCGGGGTCTTCGACTGGAGCCACGCCGACCTGGTGGTGGATCATGCCGTCAATCAGGGGTTGACCGTGATCGCCCGGCTGGGCTACGTGCCGGAATGGGCCCGACCGCCCCGCTCGAACCATCTGTACCTGGATGAGGCCGGCTACGACGACTTTGCCCGTTTCGCGGCGGCCTTTGCCGATCATTTTCGCGGCCGCGTGCGCTATCTGATCATCTGGAACGAGCCGAACCTGAGCCAGGAGTGGGGCTTCCGGCCGGTGGATCCGGCCGGCTACGCGGCCATGCTGAAGGCCGTCTATCCCGCGGTCAAGGCCGCTGATCCCGACATGCAGGTCCTGGCCGGCGCGCTGGCGCCCACCCTGGCCCCGCCGGGCACCGAATGGGGCATGGACGATCTGGTCTATCTCCAGCGCATGTACGATGCCGGCGCCGCGCCGTATTTCGACATCCTGGCCGTCCATGCCTACGGCTGGACCTTCCCGCCGGATGCGGCCGCGAGCCCCGATGCAATCAACTTCCGCCGGGTCGAGTTGCAACGGGAGATCATGGTGCGCAACGGCGATGCGGCCAAGCATGTGATCATCACGGAGGGCGGCTGGAACGACCACCCGCGGTGGACGAAGGCGGTGCGGCCGGCGCAGCGCGCGGCATACACCATCCGGGCTTATGAGATCGCCCTGCGCGAATGGCCCTGGGTGGATGCGTTGTGCCTGTGGGCTTTCCGCTACCCGCGGCCGGCTGCCACCTACCAGGATTATTACACGTTCGTCGGCGTGGACTTTCAGCCGAAGCCGATCTATCAGGCCGTGCAGCGCTATGCCGCGGGCGATCGGACGGGGTTGCCATGATGGAGAGAGGTGTTCTTCGGCCGGTGCTCGCGCGCACCAGGAGCCTGGCGCGTCGAACGCTTGCCGGCCGCGTGACGCGTCGCCTGGCAGCCGGGCTGCTTGCCGCGGCGCTCATCGCCGTGGTGGGATGGGTGCTCGCGCGCGCCGGCATCCTGGGCCGGGATCGCGTCTGGACGCGCATCCAGGAGACGGGCGTCTGGCGGGTGGGCATGGACCCCAGCTTCCCGCCGTTCGAGAACCTGGATGCGGCGACGGGCCGGCCGGTCGGATTCGATGTGGATCTGGCCCAGGCCGTTGCCGGGCGCTGGGGCGTGCGGCCGGAGTTCGTCGGCGTGGGCTTCGATCAGCTCCTCGACGCGGTTGCCGCGCATCGGGTGGACAGCGCGCTCTCGGCCCTGCCGATCATGCCCCATCGCACGCGCGAGGTGCGTTTCTCCGAGCCGTACATCGAGGCCGGCCTGGTGTTGGCGGCGCCCGTCGAGAAGGCGTCGGAGCTGGCCGCGGCGCCGCGCCGGGGCGAGATCGGCGCCTGGCTGGGCGAGGTTCTGGCCGGCCGGCGGGTGGCCGTCGAATGGGGCAGCGAAGGGGATGCGCTGGCGCGCGCGGCGCAGGCGCAGGCCAGAAGCCCCGTGCAACTGGTGTTGCGCGATTCGGCCGAGGCCGCGCTCGCAGCGGTGGCCGCGGCCGAGGCCGACGCGGCCATCGTGGATGCGATCAGCCTGGCGCTCTTCAACCGGCCGCACCGGCGCCTGGCCATCGTCGGCCCGCCGTTGCGCAGCGACCCGTATGCGATCATCGTGCCGGCCGATGCGCCCGACTTGTTGCGCCAGGTGAACGAGGCGCTGGCCGCTCTCCGCTCCGATGGCTCTTTGGCCGAGCTCAAGGCGCGTTGGCTGGAAGCCGAGGCGCCCTGAGTTTTCAGACATATCTGCAAAATCCGGTTGAGGCGTTATGGCCATGTTGCATTTCGACATCTTCACATTGTTTCCCGGCATGTTCGCCGGCATCTTCGACGATAGCATCCTCAAGCGGGCGCGCGAGGCGGGCATCATCAGCGTGGCCCTGCACAACATCCGGGACTATGCATTGGGTCGGCACCGGGTGACCGACGACACGCCCTACGGCGGTGGCGGGGGCATGGTCATGAAGCCCGAGCCGATCTTCCGGGCGGTCGAGACGGTGTTGAGCCACGAGCCCGGCTGGCGACTGCCCGAGCGGCCCGCGGCCGAGGAAGGCGGCGGAGTGGAAGGCCCGGAAGATGAACCGCCCATCGGCGAAGCTGCCATTCCTTTGCCTGCCGACGTGCCGATCATCCTGCTTTCGCCGCAGGGCCGCACGTTCACGCAGGCGGTGGCCCAGGAGCTGGCCGGCTATCGGCGCATCGCGCTGATCTGCGGCCGCTACGAAGGGGTGGACGAGCGCGTGCGCACCGGCCTGGCGACCGACGAGATCTCCATCGGCGATTTCGTGATCTCGGGCGGCGAGCTGGCTGCGGCGATCATCGTGGATGCCGTGACGCGGCTTCTGCCGGGCGCGCTGGGCTGCGAGCTGGCTGCGTACGAGGATTCGTTTGCGACCGGCCTGCTCGAATATCCGCAGTACACGCGGCCGGCCGTTTTCCGCGGCCAGGGCATCCCGGAGATCCTCACGTCGGGCGATCATGCCCGCGTGGCCCGTTGGCGCCGCGAGCAGGCGTTGCGCCGCACGTGGGAGCGCCGGCCCGATCTGCTGCGCTCGGCCCCGCTGAGCGACGCCGATCGGGCCTTCCTGGAGCGCCTGGAACAGGAGCGCCGCTCGTCCGAAGAGGCCTCGTAAAAAGGATCGCTCCGATTTGGCTAATCGGAAGATCGGTGCTAAAATTACTCTTCGTGACCAATTCAAGCCTGTTGTTGTCGGGCGAAGCGCGGCCATTGGTGGCGCAGGATACGCCGGCGGCCAGGACATCAGTAGATCGAAGGTGAGACATGCACAACTTAATGCTTTCGCTTCATAACGCAGAACAGAATCCGAATATCCCCATGCTCGAGCCCGGCGATACCGTTCGCGTGCACACGTTGATCGTGGAGGGTGACAAGGAGCGGGTGCAGGTATTCCAGGGTGTGGTGATCCGCGTTCGGCACGGCGGCGTCAACGGCAGCTTCACGGTGCGCCGCATTGCATCGCACGGCATCGGCGTCGAACGCACCTTCCTGTTCGTTTCGCCCCGCGTCGAGAAGGTGGAGGTCTTGCGTCATGCCAAGGTCCGGCGGGCGCGGTTGTACTATCTGCGCGGCCGCACGGGCAAGGCCGCACGCATGCGCGAGCGCCAGGTGGTTCAGGCCGATTGATCCGCCTTTCGACCCCGCGCACATGGCTCTCTGATACGTGCCTGGCACTTCCGCGAAAAAGTGCCAGGCACGTTCGTTAATGCGGGTGCTCTCGATGGATCGTGTGCTTTCTTCTGCCGGCCGTCCTTCCTCTGCTGTAGCGCCGGGCCCGCAGTCCCGCGCCGACCTGACGCTGGAGGCCGGGCTGTGGCAGGCGGGCTATCGTCTGGTGGCGGGCGCGGATGAGGCGGGTCGCGGGGCCTGGGCCGGACCGATCGTGGCCGCGGCCGTGATCCTGCCGGCCGACCGTTCGGCCCTCGCGGGGCTCCTGGGCGCGGTGGACGATTCCAAGAAGCTGACGCCCGCCCGGCGCGAATACCTCTTCGCGGCCATCCACGCCTGCGCGGTGGCTGTGGGCGTGGGGAGCGCCTCGGCCGGGGAGATCGATGCGCTCGGCATTGCCCATGCCAATCGGCTGGCGCTCCGGCGGGCGGTGGAGGCGCTGGCGACCCCGCCCGATTACCTGCTGCTCGATTACCTGACCCTGCCCGATCTTCCCCTTCCGCAACGCGGAATTCCACACGGCGATGCGCTATCGCTTTCTGTGGCTTCCGCGTCCATTATCGCCAAGGTCACGCGAGATCGGCTGATGATCGCCGAAGATCGGGTGCATCCCGGCTACGGCTTTGCTCGACATAAGGGCTATGGTACGACTATGCACAGGGCCGCGCTGATGCAGTTGGGCCCATGTCCGCTTCACCGCCGCAGCTACGCGCCGGTGGCGAACGCGATGTCGTGAAGGGCGAGGTATGGCAGAGACTTCGCGAAGCGTTGCCGACCGGAAAGCGGTTTTGGTGACCGATGGGCGTCGGACGACCGGCCGACAGGGGGAAGATCGCGCGGTGGCCTATCTGGAGCAGCTCGGCTATGCGATCCTGGCCCGCAACTGGCGCACGCGTCGCGGCGAGCTCGACATCGTCGCACGCGACGGCGCATGCCTGGTCTTCGTCGAGGTGCGCACGCGGCGGGTCGGCCGCCGACGAGACGCGCCGGCCCTCGGCTCGCCCGAAGAGTCGGTGACCCCGCGCAAGCAGCTTCAACTGGCCGCCATGGCCGACGAATACCTGTTCCAGATGCCCTGGGACGGCCCGAAGCGGATAGACGTGATCGCGGTGGAGCTGGCGGCCGACGGATCGCTGAGCCGGCTGGCGCACTATCGGGACGCCGTGGAGGGCATGGCCTGATGTCCGCAGAGCAAAGCTGTCCGCCGACCCCCGCGAGCGCCCATCCGTCGCCCCTGTCGCATCCGCCGTCGCTGATCGTCATCGTCGGGCCGACGGCGGCCGGCAAGACGGCGCTGGCCATCGAGCTGGCCGCCGCGCTGGACGGCGAGATCGTGTCGGCCGATTCGCGGCAGATCTATCGCGGCATGGATATCGGCACGGCCAAGGCCACCCCGGCCGAGCGCGCCCGCGTGCCGCACCACCTGCTCGACATCGTCTCGCCGGATCAGGCCCTCTCGGTGGCCGAGTATCAGTGGTTGGCCTACGCGGCCATAGATGACATCTGGCGCCGCGGCCGCCTGCCCTTCCTGGTCGGCGGCACGGGCCAGTACGTCCGCGCTGTGATCGAGGGATGGACCGTCCCCGCGGTGGCCCCGCGGCCCGAGCTGCGCGCGGCGCTTGAGGCCCAGGCCGCCACGGAAGGGGCCGCGGCCTTGCATGGCCGCCTGGCCGGCCTCGATCCCGTGGCCGCGGCGCGCATTGACCCGCGCAACGTGCGCCGCGTGATTCGTGCGCTGGAGGTGTGCCTGGCGACCGGCCGGCCGATCTCCGAGCTCCAACGCAAGGCGCCGCCTCCTTACCGCATCTTGCAGATCGGCGTCGCGCGGCCGCGCGCAGAGCTCTTTGCTCGCATAGACGCTCGCGTCGACCGTATGATCGCCGATGGCCTGGTGGAGGAGGTGGCGCGGTTGGCCGCGGCCGGCTACGCCTGGAACCTGCCGGCCATGAGCGGGATCGGCTATCGGCAGATCGGCGAATACCTGCGGGGCGAGATCTCGCTGGACGAGGCCGTGGCGCGCATCAAGCGGCAGACGCGGCGCTTCGTGCACCAGCAGAACACCTGGTTCCGGCCGGACGACCCGCAGATCCGTTGGATCCACCCCGACCGCACGCCCATCGCGGCCCTCCTGGCCGAGATCGCGGCCTGGTTGAAACAAACCGGATGATCTGATATGAGCTACACGATAACTCTGGAAGCCCTCCGGTCCTTCCGTGCCGAGACCTTCCGCTTGCGACGGCGCATCGCGCGCCGCGAGGATGCTATCGCCTTCGTCGCAGAGCGCGGCTTCGTCTACTTCTGGCCGATCAAGGAGGTCGTGTTGCCCAGCCTGTGGGTGGCCGTGGCCGGCGACCGACCCGTGGCCGACGAACACGACGATCCGGGGCACATCACCTGGGGGTGGAAGGATGAGCTCCTCGGCAAGCGGGTCTGGTATTACGCCAAGGTGTTGCGCCGCCGGGCCACGATCATCAGCCTGGAGATCGCGCCCTATTTCTACGCGCTCTCGGAGAACTACGGCGAGCCGGAGAAGGATTATCTGCTCCAATACGAAGAGGGCCGGCTCACCTTCGAGGCGAAGACGATCTACGAGACGCTGCTGAACGAGGGCCCGCTCGACACGATCAGCCTGCGCAAGCTGGCGCACATGACGAGCAAGGCCAGCGATTCCCCCTTCAACCGGGCGCTGGAGTTCCTCCAGGCCGACTTCAAGATCCTGCCGGTGGGCGTGGCCGAAGCGGGCGCGTGGAACTACGCGTTCATCTACGAGTGCGTCCATCGCCATTACCCCGACCTGCCCGAACGGGCGCGGCCGATCCGCCAGGCGCAGGCGCGGCGCAAGCTGGCCGAGCTCTACCTGCGCTCGGTGGGCGCGGCGCGCAGTCGAGACCTGGCGCTGCTCTTCGGCTGGCCGCCGCGCGAGGTCGCGGCCGCGCTCGACGCGCTGGCGCACGATGGGATCATCGTGCCGGGGGTCACGGTCGAGGGCCAGGGCGGGGAATGGGTGGCGCTCGCGGAGCTGGTGGTCGTCGCGGCCGGCGCCTCTCGCCCCGACCGGTGATCGCCGCGGCAACACGAAAGGCGCAGGGCGGCGCAGGCGCACGGCCGCGCGCCCCTATCACAAGACTCAGTAGATCACAATTTTGCTGCTCCAAGCCGGTCTGTGACCGGCGGTCGGGGGGTCACAGACCCCCTCTGAGCTTGAATCTGTGATCTACTGAGACTTCGTCGCGCGTCAGATCTGGATCACCGCGTGCTCGAGCAGCCAGGTCACCGCCTCGTACACGGCTTCCAGCGAGCTGTAGCGCGGCGCGTAACCGATCAGCCGCCGGGCCTTGGCGATGCTACAGTTGGGGCTGTGCGCGATGTGGTCCCAGGTGGCTCGCGCCTCCTCCTCGGAGACCGTCCGGCGCCACTCGTCCCACGGCAAGAACTTCAGCCGCGGCTCCTGGCCGAACCAGCCCGCCACGGCCTCGGCGTAGCCGCGCAGGCTCAGCGCGGCCGGCGAGACGACATGGAAGCTCTCGCCCACGCTGGTGCTCCAGTGGGCGATGGCCTGACAGAAGGCCTGCGCCACGTCGTCGGCATGGACATGATGCACCGTCTCCATGCCGAGATTGGGCAAGGCCAGCTCTTCCCCGCGGCCGAGGGTGGCGAAGACCTGCGGATTGAAGTTGCCGGCCGGGTTGACCGGCGCCCAGCCGGGCCCGACGATGTGGCCGGGGTGGAGACAGGTGGCGGGAAGATCGCCCCGCCGCGCCTGATCGAGCAGATACGCCTCGATGGCCGCCTTCTGGATGCCGTATTCGCCGAACGGCCGGCGCGGCTGCGTCTCCTCGGTCGGCGCCTGCACCGTGGGCCCGTGCACCCAGATCGTGCCGCAATGCAGGAAGTGTTGCACCTGCCCCCGCAGCGCCTCGGCAATCTGCCGCGCGCTCTCCAGCCGGAAGCAGATCATGTCCACGACTACATCGGGCCGCAGATCGCGCACGCGCTGGCCGAAGATCCCCGCCGCGTCTTCGGCCGCGCGGTCGGCAATCACCATTTGGACCTTGCGCCAGGCCGCATGCGGCCGATAGGGCTGGCGCTGGCCGCGACTGATGACGATGACTTCGTGGCCGGCCTCGACCAGGCGGGGGACCATGTAAGTTCCCACGTGGCCGACGCCGCCGATGACGACGATGCGCATAGTGTCAATCTCCTTTTTGTTTTTGGAAGAAGAGCGTTTCGTTCATGAAGGGAAGCAGCGCCATGAAGATTCCCTGGCGGGCCAGACCCCGGCGGTCGAGCTGGCCGTGCGACAGATAGCCGATGGCGCCGCCGGCGAGCCGCGTATCTCGTTGGCCGGTCAACTCGTCTATCACCTCGCCGAGCTCCGCGCCGTTTGCCAGGCCGGCCGCTACCTCGGCGGGCAGCTCGAAATGCGATGTCACGCCGAAGCCCAGGCGCTCGCGCTCGTCGGCGATGCAGATCACGCCGAACGCGAACCAGCGGCCGTGCAGGAGCGCTACCCCGCCCTCGATGCCCACGCAGAACTGCGCATTCCACCCCTGCGCGGCATTTACGCGCAGCAGGCCGCGCGCCCGATTCTCTGCGCCCAGAAAGGTTTCTTCCAGTCCCATCGGCTGCGCAGAAACGCCCGATGCCACCTCGACGCCGATCGCCTCGACCGATCCGAAGCAGCGACCGAACACGTCTTCCACCGCGGCGATCTTGGTCGGATTGCGCGAGCCAACCAGTACCCTCATGCGTGCGCTCCCTGTCGAAGCGGATGATCACCTGCCAAAACGCCCTGATTCTAATCGAGGATGAGCGCGCTGACAAATCGCCCCCTTTTGGATTGCGGCGCTCCAGCGCCGCTTTCGCACCGCCGCGTTCGTTCGGTCAGATAACAGTATTGTTATTTGACAGCCCCGCGATTGTGTGGTATTTTTCATGAGGCGGAGAACGAGAGCAATCTGATCTTGTGTGAGCCTGTTTCTAAAACCGATCGGAGGTACTCCCCCTTGATTTTCTACCTGGCTCCTGGCGAGCCGAGCTATCTCCCGGACGGGTTGCTCAATTCGCTCCACGATGAGGCTTTCTCCGACCTGATGCCCTTGTTGCAGCGTTGTGCCGATCGCTGCGTGCCGTGGGACATGGCGGCCTATCTGGCTGCTGCGGACGATTGGTGTTCGTACCGGGAAGTGGCCCACGACCTGGGGTGTTCCGGCCAGGAGGCGTTAGCGCAGATCGAGATCTTGCTGCAGGCCGGCCTGGTACAAGAGCGGTTGCTCGTTTCCGGGCCGTACTACCGGTTCACCACCAACCGACGACTGCGCGCGTTCTTCAAGGCGATCTTGCCCGCCGGCTCAGGAGGAAAGGCTCAAGCCGATCCGGTCACGTCGCCGGCCGATATGGGCCGCTGACGGCAGTTTGCCAGATTGCCGTTGTGGTCGTATACTGGCGCCAGACCAGCCCATGATCTTTTGCCGCGACGGTATGGCGTCGGTGATCACGATCGCATTGCTCTCGGATATTCACGGCAACCTGCCCGCGCTCGAAGCGGTATTGGCCGATCTGGCGGCTCAGGCGGCCGACGCGATTTTCATCCTGGGCGACCTGGTCAACGGCTGTCCCTGGTCGGCCGAGGTGCTCGACCGGCTGGCCGATCTGCGTTGGCCGATGTTGCTCGGCAACCACGATGACGCGGTCCTGCAGCTCGGCACCCCGCGCATGGAGGCGCGCTATGCCGACCGCCGGCGTTACGCCGCGCTCTGGTGGACGCGCGAGCACCTGACCTCGCGGCATCTCGATCTCCTCGCCCGCCTTCCCCTGGAGGCCAGCCCGCAACTGGCCGGCGCCCCGCCGCTCCGCCTGGTGCATGGCTTGCCGGGCAACTTCTTCGTCGGCATCCGGCCCGATTCGCCCGAGGCGTGGGCCGCGCGCCACCTGGCGCGCGTGGCCGAGGAGACGGTTGCCGGCGGCCACACCCACGTGCCGATGGTGCGCCGCGTGGCGCGCTGGCTGGTCGTCAATGTCGGCGCGGTGGGCATCTCCTACGACGGCGATCCGCGTGCCAGCTATGCCCTCCTGCGCGGGGATGCGGCCGGCTGGCAGGTCGAGATCCGCCGCGTGGAGTACGACCGCGGGGTCGTGGATGCCGGCTATCGGGAATCGGGCCTGTTGGCCGAGGGCGGCGCGATGGCCGAGATGTTCCGACGTTCCGTGTTGAGCGGATTGCCGTGGGTCTCGGATTTCGCCTGGTGGATGCGCGACCAGCCTCCCGAGGCTTCGCTCGACATGGCTGCGGCGTTGCGGGCCTACGATGCCCGCCATGGCCCGGGCCACTGGGCCTTTCCCTATGTCTGATGACATATGCGCCCCGTCCCTATGGTATAATAACGCTGTTGAACGCAATCGAGAATTGAGGAAGAGCGATGCCGTTTTTCGAAGATCTGGTGGTGACCGAGGATGGGGAGCCGGTGTCGGTGAGCTACGTCGGCTCAACCGCCTACTACGTGATAGACGATCAGGGCTTTCGCCGTCACGTGGAAGCCCGACCGATAGATCGCGCCGTCCTGGAGCAGTTCATGGCGCAACTGGCCGAGCATCGCGATGAGGCGGCCCAGGCAATGTTGCGCATGATGGGGCGGGACGATCTCTTTACGAAGGCGGCCGTGGATTCGGCGCTGCAAAACATCAACCTGGAGCAGATGCTCGATCAGACCCTGCCGGTCGAAGCGCGGCAATGGCTGGCGATGCTCGGCTTTCGGGTGGTGATCAACCTGCACGGCGAGCTGGTGCGGGTGGAGATGCCCGCCGCCGCGGGCGATTTCGACGAATGAGGTGGCGTGACGTGCCAGGCGCCCGTGAGACGCCTGGCACGCGAAGGATCAGAACAGCACGGAGGCCAGGCGATTGCGGTATTCGCGCGTCAGCGGATCGGCATCGCCCAGGATGTCGAAGTAGGCGAGCATGATGCGCTGCGCCTCGCCGCCCCGGAAGCGCTTGTCGCGGCGGAGCACGGCGAGCAGACCCTCCAGCGCGGCCTGGATATCGCCTTTGGCGCCGACGCCGGCCGCCAGGCGGAAGAGCGCCTCGGGGCTATTGGGATCGGGCCCGGCGCCGTTCGATCCGGCCGAGGCCAGCCAGCGCGCCATCTCGCGCAGGCGCTCGGCGGCCGCGAATTCCGGGCCGTCCTTGATGGCCTCCAGCGCGCGAGCGGCCTCTTCCCCTTTCCCCTGCGCCAATAATGCCTTTGCCAGTCCCAGGGTGGCCGTGGGCTGGGCGCCGTTGTTCGCTACGGCGCGGTAGGCCCGCTCGGCATCGGCCCAGCGATGCGCGGCGAGCAGCGCGGCCGCCAGCTCGGCGGTCTGCTCGGCCGGCGCCGGCGCGATCTTCTTGATGAACTGGCGCACCTGCGCTTCCGGCAGCGCGCCGACGAACTCGGCCACTACCTTGCCGTTGCGGAACGCCTTCACGGCCGGGATGCCCTGCACGTTGTAGCGCATGGCCAACCCCGGATTCTCATCCACGTTGAGCTTCGCCAGGCGGAACTGGCCGTTGGCCTCGGCCGCCAGCTTCTCGAGCGTCGGGCCGAGCATGCGGCAGGGCCCGCACCACGGCGCCCAGAAATCCACCACGATCGGCGTTTGATGCGACGCCGCGATGACGTCGCGCTCGAAAGTCGCCTCGGAAACCTCGATGATATGCGCTGATGTTGCCATTTCTCAACCCTCTCCCGCTATTAAAAACACAAAACCGACCGTCTTACCCCATGTAATCAGGTCGGCCTGGAGCGTACTTACTCGGGGACAGGGATTCGAACCCCAAACTTCTGATCCAGAGTCAGACGTTTTACCATTAAACTATCCCCGAACGACGGACGATATCTTAGCACAAATCGCGTTGCTGTGCAAATCGGCGGGGTAACGCTCACAATCGGCGCAAGAGCTCTTCTGCGCGGCGGCAGCGGGCCAGTGTCTTTTCCCGGCCCAACGCGATCATGCACCCGAAGAGGGGCGGCGCGACGTTCTTGCCGGTCGTGGCCACGCGCAGGATGCCGAAGAGCTGGCCGACCTTGAGGCCCAATCGTTCGGCCAGGTTGCGCAGCGGCGCATCCATGCCCTCCTCGGTGAAGGGCAGCTCGGCCAGCAGCGCGGTGGCCGCGGTCAGCGCCTCCAACGCCTGCGCCGGCGTCAGCCCCTTGGGCACGAGCATGGCCGGCTCGTAGCTGATCTCTTCGACGAAGGCAAAGTCAATGAGCGCGGCCGCTTCGTCGAGGGTCTTGAGCCGCTCCTGGATCAACGGCGTCAGGATCGGCAGCGCGGGATGTCGGCGGAGCGCCTCGACCGTCATGCCCAGCGGCCCGGCCAGGAACGGCAACAGGCGCTCCATCAGATCGGCCGGGTCGAGCTGGCGGATGTAGTGGCCGTTCATCCATTGCAGCTTGCTGAGCGGCAGGGCGCCGGCGGCCGGGTTGATGTCGTGGATGTCGAAGCGGGCGATGGCCTCTTCACGGGTGAACAGGTCGGTGTCGGCGCTGTAGGCCCAGCCCATGATCGCCAGGAAGTTGAACATCGCTTCGGGCAGGTAGCCCGCGGCCCGGTATTCCCGGATGTAGGTCAACAGCTCCTCGTCGCCCTCCCCTTTCTTCTTCCGCTTGCTCAGCTTCCCCGCGCCGCTCGGATCGAGGATGAGCGGCAGATGGGCGAACACGGGGATCTCCCAGCCCAACGCGTTGTACAGGTTCACGTGCAGCGGCACGCTGCTCAGCCACTCGTCGCCGCGCAGGATGTGGGTGATCTCCATGAAGTGATCGTCTATGACGTTGGCAAAGTGATAGGTGGGAAAGCCGTCCGATTTGAGCAGGATCGGGTCGCGATACTGGTTATTGTCGAACGGCTTCATCTTGCGCAGCAGGTCCACGAAATGCGTCTCGCCTTCGATGGGCATGGCGAAGCGGACGACCGAGGGCGCGCCGGCCGCTTCCATCTCGGCGCGTTGGGCGGCCGTCAGGGTGCGGCAATGGCGGTCGTAGCCGATGACCGGCTCTTTGCGGGCGCGCTGTTCCTGGCGGAGCGCTTCCAGCCGTTCCTCCGAGCAGTAACAGCGATAGGCCAGTCCGGCGCGCACCAGGCGCTCGGCCCACTCGTGGTAGAGGGGGAGGCGTTCCGACTGAAAGTAGGGGCCGTATGGCCCGCCGACCTCGGGGCCCTCGTCCCAGTCGAGTCCCAGCCAGCGCAGGCTGTCCATGATGTCCTGGAGCGAGTCGGGCACGAAGCGCGTGCGGTCGGTATCCTCGATGCGGAGGATGAACCGGCCGCCGGTATGTCTGGCATACAGCCAGTTGAACAATGCCGTCCGCGCACTGCCCAGGTGGAAGTAGCCGGTGGGGCTGGGCGCCATGCGCACGCGAACAGGTTTGGATGCATCCATTTCTGTTTATTCCTTACGTCCTATTCGAATTCGATCTTGCGGTAACGCATCGCCACGCTTTCGGCCAGGCCGATGCCGATCAGCATGGCCCAGAGCGCGCTGCCGCCGTAGCTGATGAAGGGCAACGGCAGGCCGGTCACCGGCAACAGGCTCAGGTTCATGCCGATATTGACGACCGTCTGGAACAGGATCATGGCCGTCACCCCGGTCACGATCAGGCGGCCGTAGCTATCGCGCGCGATGCTGGCGATGCGCAGCAGGCGCAACACGAGCAGCGCCAGCAGGAGGATCAGCAGGGTGGCGCCGACGAAGCCCAGCTCTTCCGCGGTGACCGAGAAGATGAAGTCGGTGTGGCGGATGCGCAGGAAATGCAACTGGCTCTGCGAGCCGCGAAACAGGCCCCGGCCCAGCCATCCGCCGGCGCCGATGCTGATCATCGCCTGTTCCACGTTGTAGCGGTCGGCCGGAGCCGCGGCCGCCGGATTGAGGAACATGAGCACGCGATCGCGCATGTAGTCATGGAGCAGATAGTTCCAGGCCAGGACGGCGGCCGCGGCCGCCGCGCCGGCCAGAACGGCCACATGCCGCCAGCGTAGCCCGGCCACAAAGAACATCGTCCCGGCGATGACGAGCAGCACCAGCGCCGTGCCCAGGTTCGGCTGCAGGTAGATGAGGACGACGGCAGGCGCCAGGAGCAGGAGGCCGAGCAGCGGCGTCAGGAAGCTTTCCATTTTCTGTTCGCGCGTGGCCAGGTAGTGCGCCAACACCAGGATGACGCTGAGCTTGATCAGCTCCGACGGCTGGAGCAGGAACTCGCCCAGCGCCAGCCAGCGTTGGGCGCCGCCTACCGTCGTGCCGATGACCTTGATGGCTCCTAATGCTGCCAGCAGAAAGACATAGACAGGGTAGGTGATGCTGGGCAACAGCCGGTAGTCTATGGAGGCCGTCAGGAAGAGCAGGAAGATGCCCGCCACCAGGAAGGCCGCCTGTCGCCACGGCCAGGACGCCAGTACTTCGTTGCCGGCCAGGGCGCTGGCGATCATCAGCACGCCGAAGGCGCTGAGGAGCAGCACCAGGCCGAAGAGCACCCAATCGAATCTGCGCCACAAGATGCGTCTCATCGCTTTGTTCAGCCTCCTGACCTGGTCGCGCCGCCGGGCGTGGGTGTGACCGGCGGCGGCGTGGCCGTCGGCGTGGCGTCAATCTGGAAATAGGCGCGCAAGACCTTTGCGGCGATGGGCGCGGCCACCGACGAGCCTTCGCCGCCGTTGACCACGAAGACGGTCACCACGATCTCCGGGTCCTGGTAAGGCGCAAACGCGGTGAACCAGGCGTGCGTCGGGAGGTTGCCCTTCTCGTCCCGGTCGGGCTGGCCGTCTTTGTTCCAGTCGCGGGCGAACTCGGCCGTGCCGGTCTTGCCGGCGACCGCGATGCCCGGAATGCGCGCGTTGGCGGCCGTCCCCTGGGGCCAGTTGACCGCGCCGTACATGCCTTCGCGAACGGTGTCCAGGTGTGCAGGATCCACCGCGACCTCGCGACGGAGATCGGCCTGGAAGGGCCGCACCACTTTGCCTTCGGCATCGGTAATGTGATCCACCAGTTGCGGCCGGTACAGGTAGCCGCGGTTGGCGATCACGGCCGTGGCGTTGGCCATCTGGATCGGCGTTGCCAGCAGGAATCCCTGGCCGATGCTCAGGTTATAGGTATCGCCCGTCAACCACGGCTCCGCGTAGTTCAGGCGTTTCCACTTGCTGTCGGGCACCAGGCCCCGGCTCTCGCCCGGCAGCTCGATGCCGGTGGGTTCGCCCAGGCCGAACTGTCTGGCGTAGTAGTCAATGGCATCTACGCCCAGACCGCGGAAGATCTCCAGATAGCCGCCGCCCAACTGGTAGAAAAAGATGTCATCCGACACCGCCAGGGCCTCGCGCACGGTGATCTTGCCCCAGCCGAATCCCAGTTTGTGGTTCCAGGAGTAGAACGGTTGGTCCTTGCTGCGGTCCCACGGCATGTACTGGTTCGGCAGCCAGATGACGCCGTCGTTGGCGCCGTCCCAGCCGTCGCCGAGCAGGGTGCGCACGTTGATCACCCCTTCCTGGAGGCCGGCTGCGGCGACGATGGGCTTGAAGATCGAGCCGGGCGGGTATTGGCCGCCGATGGCCTGGTCGAACATCGGCCGGTCAGGATCATTGAGCAACGCCTGCCACGCCTCAGGGGTCACTCCCTTGGCGAATAGGTTGTTGTCGTAGCTGGGCAGACTGACCAGTGCCAGCACCTTGCCGTTGCGCGGGTCGAGAGCCACCACGACCCCTTGCGTTGCCTTGGTGAAGCCGCTCGAATTGTCCAGCGCGGCCTGTAGCGCCTCGGTGGCGACGCGCTGTAGCTCGAGGTCGAGGGTCAACACCAGGTTGTGGCCTGGCACGGCCGGCTCGCTCTGGCCGACGGTGCGGATGCGCCGGCCGTTGACATTGACTTCGATGGTCTGGCGGCCGGGCCGGCCGCGCATCTCGTGCTCGAACGAGGCCTCCAGCCCTGTCAGGCCAACCTGTTCATTGGCCGCGTAGCCCCTGGCCTTGTATTGGTTCACTGCGTCCTCCGGGATGTGTCCCATGTAACCGATGAGGTGAGCCGTCAGGCTTCCGCTGGGATATTCCCGGATCGGGTTGAGCTGGAGGAGGACCCCCGGCAGGTTGACGGCATCCTGTGCCACCAGGAACGCGGTCGCTTCGTTGACGTACTTCGCCACCTCGATGGGCTGGTAGGCGCCGCCCAGCCGGCCGTCTCGAATCGCCTTTTCGATCTCCGGTCGCGGCATGTACCATGGTTGCCGGTCGGGGATCTGTAAGGTGGCGGTGATGGCTTCGGTTGCTTTGGCCTGTTGGCGGGCCGATCGCGTTGGCGATGGCGTCGGCGTGGGGCTGGGGCGCAGCGAAGGGACAGGTTGCGCCAGCAGCGCGGCAAGCCGGTCGAGCACGGCGGCTTCGGCGACGGGATCCGGTTCGCCGGTCGCGGTCTTGGGCAGGTCGCCCGGCACAATGGCGATGGTGAAGCTGGGTCGGTTGCGGGCCAGGATCTGACCGTTGCGGTCGTAGATCACCCCGCGCGGGGCCGGCACATCCACTTCGCGAAAGCGGTTGCGGTCGGCGCGGATGCGGTAGGTCTCCCCTTCGACCATCTGGATCTGCCAGAGCCGGCCGATCATCACCAGCACGATGACCAGCACCGCGCCGCGCAACAGCAGGAGCCTGGCTTCGGTCCGATCGGTGGCGGATCTCATCGCTCACCACTCCATGGCGGTCGGCCGGGTTTGTGTGGCCAGCCAGCGCAAGACAGGATAGGCCGGCAGCGTCAATAGCGCATTGAGCACCATCTCCGGTCCGATGATCCGCACTGTGGCGATCAGCCAATCCACCGCCAGGCCTCCCATGGCCCGCGCCAGGAGGACGATCCAGCCGAACACGGGCGTGGCCAGCAAAACGAGCAAGACGGGCAGGGTTGAGCGGCCCGGGAAGATGCTCTTCTTGCCCAGGTTGGCGAGCGGACACACGGCCATCAGCGCCAACGACGAGGCGCCGAGCGGCAATCCGGCCACCAGGTCGAGCAAGAGGCCGCCTGCGAAGCCCCACAGCGCCCCTTCGAGCGGGCCGCGCAGCAGGCTCCAGCAGACGACGATCACCAGCGGAAGGTTGGCAGCGGCGCCTTCCAGGCGGATGCGCGCCAGCAGGGTGGCCTGCACCAGCACGCCCAGCCCCACCGCGACGATCATCAGGTAAACGCCTGTCAGATCGCGATGATCAATGCGGATTCGGCTTTGTGGACTCATGTTGCTCGTCTCAACCGACGCTGTCCGGCTCGCCGGGTTCGCCGGGGAGCGGCACAAAGTTGGTGATGACCAGCACGAACTCCAGGCGGTCGAAGTTGACGGTCGGCCGAATCGTCGCCTGCTGGAACATCTCGTAATCGCGCTGGCGCACCTCGACGATCTGGCCGATGATCAGATTCTTGGGAAAGCCGCCGCCCAGGCCAGAAGTGATGACCAGGTCGCCCACCGAGATGTCGGCATCTTGCGGGATGTACTCCATCACCGGCAGAGCGCCGGCCCGGCCGCTGACGACCCCCACCAGCCGATTGCGCTGGATGAGCGCCGGCACGCCGCTGCTGGGATCGGTGATCAGCAGCACGGTGGACGAGAGCGGCCCCACCTTATGGATGCGGCCGACCAGGCCGCGCTCGGTCACGACCGGCATGCCCGGCTTGATGCCGTGCTCCGCGCCGAGATCAATGGAGATGGAAGCCAGGTAGTTGCTCGGGCTCTTGCTGATGACGCGCGCGATGACCTGTCCGCCGCGGAAATCGTAGTTCGGGTTGAGCTGGGCGAACCGGAGGAGGCTGCGCAACCGTTCGTTTTCGGCTTCGGTCTCCTTCAGGCGTAAATTGTCAATGGTCAACGTATCCACCACGGTTTGCAACTGATTGTTGCGCGCGCGCAGGGTCGCCAGATCGCGTGCGGTGGTGATGACGTTGCTGAATAGCCGGCCCACTTCGCTGAACGCGAGCAGAAACGGCCGGCCCACCTGCATGGCCGCGCCTTCCACCGGTGCAATCCGGTTGGATGACGAGAGGATCAGCAGCACGATGCAGACGGCTGCCAGCACGAAGAAAAAGATCGTCCGATTGGAAACGTGAGCCATAGTGAAAGCCGAATGCAGAATGCAAAGCGCAGATGGTCGAGGGCGGGCACCTCAACAGGCCGACGCTCCGCCGTTCCCCGTCCGTCTTTTGCACTCAATGCAACGTGCTGCCGCGCTGCATGCTGGCCAGCGTGGATTGGAGGACGTCGAAGTTCTCCAGCACTTTGCCGGCCCCGCGCGCCACGCAGCTCATCGGATCCTCGGCCACATATACATGCATCTTGGTCTCTTCCGACAGGCGTTGGGCCAGTCCCTTGAGCAGGGCGCCGCCGCCGGCCAGCGCGATGCCGTGTTGCATCAGGTCTGAGATCAGTTCGGGCGGCGTTTCATCTATGGCCTGGCGCACGGTGTCTATGATGATGTCGACCGAATTGCGGAGCGCCTCGCGCAGCTCGACGCTGCTTATCTCGATCGCTTCCGGCAGGCCGGTGATCAGGTTGCGGCCGCGCAGGGTGACCATCACCTCTTGCTCCAGCGGATAGGCCGAGCCGGCTTCGATCTTGACGGCTTCGGCCATCTGTTCGCCGATCAGCAGGTTGTACTTCTGCCGGGCGTAGTTGATGATGTCTTCGTCCATCTCGTCGCCCGCGACGCGAATCGAACGTGCCACGACGATGCCGCCCAGCGAGATAACGGCCACCTCGGTCGTGCCGCCGCCGATGTCTACGATCATGCTGCCGCGCGCCTCCGAGACCGGCAGTCCCGCGCCGATGGCCGCGGCCATCGGCTCTTCGAGCAGATAAGCTTCCCGCGCGCCTGCACTGATCGTGGCATCGTACACGGCGCGCTTTTCCACTTCGGTCACCCCGCTCGGTATGCCCACGACCACCCGCGGCCGCGGGATGCGCAACACCATCCGGTCATGCACCTTGTGGATGAAGTAATGGAGCATCTGCTCCGTCACGTCGAAGTCCGAGATCACGCCGTCGCGCAGCGGCCGCACCGCCACGATGTTGCCCGGCGTGCGGCCCACCATCTCCTTGGCCTCGGCGCCGATGGCGAGCACCTTCTTGGTTTTCTTTTCGATGGCAACCACCGATGGCTCGTTGATGACGATGCCGCGATTGCGCACGTTGACCAGGGTGTTGGCCGTGCCCAGGTCAATGCCGATATCGAGAGAAAACAGGCCCAGCAGCCAGTTGAGCGGACTAACCACGCATATGCTCCTGTCCAGGATAGAACGTTCCCAGAAAGCGAACATTCCAATGTGGAATTATATCATCCAGGGGTGCAAAGCCCAAATCGCCTTTTGTCCGGCCCACGACGACAACCCTGCGGCGCGGCAGGGTGAAATTGGCCCGCAGAGCGAGTTGTGGTATGATGAACCCGCCATTGACCTGCAACGCAGGCAATGAGCCGGCGTTCTCTTGCACAATCCGTCGCTTGGATCGCAGCGGCGACCGAGACGACACGATGATGTTCGTGTGGTCATGCCTCGCGCCGCGGCGCGGGGCTTTTTCGTTTCTGGAGGCTTCTATGTCGCGCAAGAAGACCACCATTCTGACGTTGCAGGCAAAGAAAGCGGCCGGGGAACCGATCACGATGGTGACCGCCTACGACTACCCCAGCGCGCTGGCGGCCGACCGCGCCGGCCTGGATAGCATCCTGGTGGGCGATTCGTTGGGGATGGTCGTCCTGGGCTATGATTCGACCGTGCCGGTGACGATGGAGGAGATGCTCCATCATTGTCGTGCGGTGCGCCGCGGCGCGCAGTACGCGTTTTTGATCGGCGACCTGCCGTTCATGTCCTATCAGGCCGACCGCGCCGAGGCGGTACGCAACGCGGGCCGCCTGATCAAGGAGGGCGGCATGGATGCGGTGAAGCTGGAGGGCGGCCGGGCCATGGCCGACATCGTGGCGGCCATCACCGCGGCCGGCATCACGGTGGTCGGCCATATCGGATTGACGCCGCAATCGGCGGCCAGCCTGGGCGGGTATCGCGTCCAGGGCAAGACGGCTGCCGATGCGCAGCGGCTGCTGGCCGACGCCGAGGCGCTCCAGGCGGCCGGCGCCGCGCTGCTGGTGCTGGAGATGGTGCCCGATCGCGTGGCCGAGTGGATCTCCCGGCGCCTGCGCATCCCTACCATCGGCATCGGCGCGGGCGCGGGGTGCGACGGCCAGGTGCTGGTGCTGCACGACCTGTTGGGGCTGTTTGACCGCTTCACCCCGCGCTTCGTCAAGCAGTACGCCCAGCTTTTCGCCGAGATGGAGCAGGCGCTGGCCGCGTATCGCGATGACGTGGTCGGCCGCCGCTTCCCCGCCCCCGAGCACGCGTTCCCGATGGACGACGCGGAGTGGGCGGCGCTGATGGGCGAGGGGGCGACAGGGTGACGGGCCCGATGCGCGTGGCCGTGATCGGCACGGGGGCGCTGGGGTGTCTGTTCGCCGCGCGGCTGGCCTCTTGCGCCGAGGTGTGGATGCTGGGCACGTGGGCCGAAGGCGTGGCCGCGGCGGCGGGCGCGGGCGTTCGCGTGCACGAGATGGACGGCACGATGCGTTGCGTGCCGATACGGGCGGTCGCCGATCCGGTCCAGGCGCCCCCGGCCGATGTGGCGCTGTTGCTGGTCAAGAGCTATCAGACCGATCGGGCGGCCGCGTGGGCGGCGCAGGTGCTGGCGCCGGACGGCCTGGCAGTGACGTTGCAGAACGGATTGGACAACGGCCCCCGCGTGGCAAGGGCGGTGGGCGCGACGCGAACCGTCGTCGGCGTCACGTTCGAGGCCGCCACCCTGCTCGGTCCGGCCGAAGTGCGCCATGCCGGCCGCGGCCCGACCCTGCTCGGCCCCGGCGCCGGCGCTGTCCCCGTATCGCAAGCCTCCGGCTTGCGTGGACATGTACCGCAAGCCTCCGGCTTGCGTTCAGCGGAGCACAAGCCGGAGGCTTGTGTTACATCACCGCGTTCACAAGCCGAGGGCTCGTATTACGGTTTAGTCGCGCTGCTGCGGCAGGCGGGGTTTGCCGTCGAGGAGGCCCTGGACATCGAGGGGATCCTTTGGGGCAAGGCCGTGGTCAATGCGGCCATCAACCCGCTTACGGCCCTGTGGCGCGTGCCCAACGGCGAACTGCTGGCCACCGCCGACCGTCGGGCGTTGCTGGCCGACCTGGCCCGTGAGGCCGCGGCCGTGGCGGCCGCTCGCGGGATCACGTTGCCCTATCCCGATCCGGTGGCCCGTGTCGAAGAGGTATGCCGCGCCACGGCCGCCAACCGCTCCTCCATGTTGCAAGACATCGAGCGCGGCCGGCCCACCGAGATAGACAGCATCAACGGCGTCATCGTCGCCGAGGGCCGGCGGCTGGCCGTGCCGACGCCGCTCAACGAGACGATCTGGCGTCTGGTGCGCGGCATGACAGAGTGCTAACGTGTCCACGTGCTTATGTGCTCACGTGTTCACGTGCTCACGTGTTCACGTGCTCACGCGCTACCATGCCAACTAAGCCGCCAAGCCGCCAATACGTTTGACGTTTGACGTTTCACGTTTTACGCTTTACTTCCCAGGAGCCAAACCATGCACGTCGTACAAACCATCTCCGATGTCCGGCGCATTCGCCGGGAACTGACAGGAAGCTGGGGATTGGTGCCCACGATGGGGTATCTGCACGCCGGGCACCTGTCACTGGTCGAGCGGGCGCGGCAGGAAAACGACCATGTGGGGGTCTCGATCTTCGTCAACCCGACCCAGTTCGGGCCGACCGAGGACCTGGCGGCCTACCCGCGCGACCTTGAGCGCGATCTGCGCCTGTTGGAAGCGGCCGGCGTAGATCTGGTGTGGGCGCCGCCGGTCGAAGAGGTCTATCCGGCCGGCTATCAGACCTACGTGACGGTCGAAGAGGTGACGAAGCCGCTGGAGGGCGCGGCGCGGCCGGGCCATTTCCGGGGCGTGGCGACGGTGGTCGCCAAGCTGTTCAACGTGTTTCAGCCCGACCGGGCCTACTTCGGCCAGAAGGACGCGCAGCAGGCGGTGGTCATCCAGCAGATGGTGCGCGACCTGAACTTCCCTCTGGAGGTAGTCGTCTGCCCCATCGTGCGCGAGCCCGACGGCCTGGCGATGTCCTCGCGCAACGTCTACCTGACGCCGGAGCAGCGCGCGGCCGCGCCGGTGCTCTATCGCGCCCTCTGCGCGGCGCGCGACGCCTGGCTGGCCGGCGAGCATGACGGCGAGCGCCTGCGCGCGATCATGCGCGGCGTCCTCGCGGCCGAGCCGCTGGCGCGCCCCGAATACGTCAGCGCGGCCGACCCGACCACCCTGGTCGAGCTGGGCGATTGCAGCCGGGGCGTGCTCCTCTCGCTGGCCGTGCGGATCGGCAAGGCGCGATTGATTGACAACATGTTGCTGGAGGGATAGTGTATCGCACATTTTTACTCGCCAAGATCCACCGCGCGACGGTGACGGCCGCCAACGTGCACTACGTCGGCTCGATCACGATTGACTGTGAGTTGCTCAAAGCTTCGGGCATCCGGCCTTACGAGCAGGTGCATGTGGTAGACGTGGACAACGGCGCGCGGCTGGAGACTTACGTCATCGCGGGGCCGGCCGGCAGTGGGGCCATCGAACTCAACGGCGCAGCCGCCCGCCTGGTGCACGTAGGCGATAAGGTCATTATCATGGCCTACGCTCACTTGCCGGAGCCACCGCCGGAAGACTGGGCGCCGACCGTACTGTTGATGGACGAGCACAATCGCATCGCCGAAGTCCGGCGGGCCGAGGTGGCAGGAGAGACTTGCTGTTAGAGGAGCGTGCATCATGCTACTGGCGATAGACATCGGCAATACCAACATCACCCTGGGGGTCTACCAGGGCGAGCGGCTGCACGCCACCTGGCGCGTGGCCACCGTCCACGACCGGATGCCCGATGAGTACGGCATCCTGCTGCTTCAGCTCCTGGCGCATCGGGGGGTAGCGACCACGGCGGTGACCGGCGTGGCGCTGGCCAGCGTCGTGCCGGCCCTCACGGGCGTCTTCCGGGAGGTGTGTCGGGGCTACCTGGAGCAGGAACCGCTGGTGGTGGATGCCGGCGTGAAGACCGGCGTGCGCATCCGCTACGAGAACCCGCGCGAGGTGGGCGCCGACCGGGTGGTGGATTGCGCGGCGGTGAAGGCGAAGTACGGCGGCCCGGCCTGCGTGGTAGACTTCGGCACCGCCACGACCTTCGACGCGATCACCGCGGAGGGGGATTACCTGGGCGGCGCCATTGCGCCCGGCATCGGCATCGCGGCCGAGGCGCTCTTCGCCCGCGCGGCCAAGCTCTACCGCGTCGAGATCGCGCCGCCGGCGAAGGCGATCGGCACGAACACGGTGATGGCGCTCCAGGCCGGCATCTTCTTCGGCTACATCGGCCTGGTCGAGGGGCTGGTGGCGCGCTTCCGCCGCGAGCTGGGCGAAAACATGAAGGTGATCGCCACCGGCGGCCTGGCCGAGAAGGTGGCGCGCGAAACGCCCGTCATCCAACACGTGGACCCGTGGTTGACGTTGGACGGGTTGCGGATCATCTACGAGATGAACCGGTAGCCTTTCAAGCCGCGGCCAATCCCGGCAGCAGATAGTCGCGCACCACCACCTCCCAGCTCATCCGCGCGGCGACGCGCTGGCCCTCTGCCAGCAGTCGCGCCCGCTCTTCGTCGTTGCGCGGCAGGCGGTCGGCGATCTGTTGGGCGGCCAACAGGCTGTTGTGGGCCTCGATGCTGTCGCGCGTCGTGCGTTCGATGCGCAAGGCGTCCCAGGGGCTGTAGAGGTGCCAGCCAGGCGGCAGGCTCACGTAATCGGCCACGACCACGTTCCCCGCAGGGCGCTCAGGGGCCGCCCGCCTGACGAAGCCTATGCAACCGCAGACGTTGGATACCACGCACAGCGCGCCGGCCGTCAACGGCTCCAACTGGGCGATGCCGAACGGCTCGTAGATGGACTGGCCGAACTCCAGATCGGTGCCGATGCGCAGGTCGTTGAAGGTCATGTCCTCGGGCATGCGCAGGCCGCAGCGGGCGCGGTCGAAGCCGAACTGATTGATCAGCACGATGCGGATGGCGTGGCGGCCCCAGTGGAACGGCTCGAACACATGGAAGAAGAGATCGGTTTCCGCGCCCTGCAGGTCGCCGTTGTCGGCCCGATGGCCCACCGGCCAGCCGTATTCTTGTTCCCACCGGTAGACATCTTCGGGCCGGCGGCCCGTGGGCAGGACGGTCGAGACCACGAAGAGCACGGCGGTTTGCCCGCGCGCGGCCAGCGACCACTCCAGGTGTTCGAGCACCCGCACATCGCGCCAAAATGCCTTGCTGAGCACCATGCGCGAGACATGGCTGAAGACGTAGTCGGGCCGGTAGCCGAGGAGGTTTTCGGCGTATTGGCGCAACCGCTCACGGCTGCGCAGCTTTTGCTCGAGGGTGATCGGCGCATAGGGGATGCCGTTGTAGACCAGATCAATCCCGGCGTCGCGGAAAACGCCGCCGAGAAAGCGCAATTCGTCCACCACCAGGTCGCCGACCGCGAAGATGCGGTCGCACACGCCGGCGCGCTGGATGATCGCGTGTTTGTAGAACCAGCCCTGATCGCCGAAGACCTCGTCCAATCGGTAACCCTGCGCCTGCGCCAACCGCAGGGCATTGTAGAAGCGGGTATCGTGGCCGCTGTGCTCTTCGACCAACAGCCGCGCGGTGGCCACTTCGTGCGCGTAGAAGATCGTCTTGTAGCGGTTCGGATCGCGCAGGATGGCGCTGAAGACCACCGGCAATCCCAGCCATTCGTGCGCGATGATATAGCGCCTGGCCACCGGCGACAGGTCGGCCGTCACCGCTTCGATCGCTTCGTAGAGCGGCTCGGCCGCGTTCAGATAGATGTTGACTTCGTGGACCTTTTCCAGTTGATCGCATGGCAGGCCCCAGTGTTGCCACAGATAATACTTGTAGGCGTTCACCACTTCGCCGGCGATATCGTTCGCGTCTACCAGGATCACCTCGTGGCGGGCATCGCCGAACTGCCGCGTGCCGTAGAGCAGGTGGACGCTCATCCGCTCTTCGATGCCGCGCAGCCGGTCGGCCAGTTCCGGCGGCGCCTGATTGATGCCGTGCAGCGACGAGTAGATGATCTCCAGACGGTTGCGGGGCGCCGTCAGTTGGGTCATCTCGGCTGTGTTCCAGCGGTTCATCGGGCCGACCAGGATGGTGCGGCCGACCGCGGCGTTGTAGGCCGGCGAGCTGAGCAGGCCGTCGAACACCGCGCCGATGCCGCCGATCTTGAGGCCGGCTTCGTGCGTGGCGTGGACCACCAGGGCAATCGGTTCGGCAGACATGGCAAACTCCTGATGTGAAGGCTAACGCAGTTTTGTGTGACGCGATGGCAACGTCACTCGAAAAGTCTGGTTATCGCTGACGAATTCCGGCGACGGCGATCCCAATTCGATCATGGCCTGACGAATGAGCACCAGGCCGCGACCGACGGTCGTCATCTTGCCCATCTGGCGCAGCACCTCGGCGATCACCGGATTGCGCCGCCGCGATTCCCCGCCCGCCAGCACCTGTTCCAGAGTGAGGCCGGGCAACAGGCCGCCGGGATTTTGGATCTCCAGGCGGTCATCGAAGAGCCGGACAAAGACGGGGGAAGGTACAGCATAATCGCGATGCGCTACTGCATTGGCAATGGCCTCGTGCGCGGCAGCCAGCGGGTATTCCGGCACATCCTGTTCCTCAAAGTGAGTGCCGCGATCCACCAAGAGCCGGGCGACCCTCAGGTTTCTGCGCAGGAAAGCTTCGGCCTGCTCGATTGCCCGCAATGCCGGGCCTTGGGTATCCAACCGATCCACAATGGGCGCGGTGATTTCAGTGCCACTGAAACGCAATGCGGTGATCCGCCAGGCTGGTTGTAGCCACTCGGGATGGCTGCCGAACAGGACGCAGCCGGCGACTGTCGGCACGACCGTGTTATCGGATTGGATGGCGAACTTTTGACCGATAGCCAATGTCTCCAGGCTCAAACCCTGTTGGTCCACCGCGCCGGGGGCCCGCGCCGAAAAGTACTTGCGCAATGCCGCCTCATCCAGGTCGGCCCATCGTGCGCCCGGGCAAGGAAGGGACTCGTACACCTCCGGCATTTCGCGCAGCGTCAACCGGCGGATTTCTTCGGCCGTTGCGCGACGCGTCTGTCGGCCATGGCGGACAAACACTGCGCCGCTCTTGGTGTGCATTCGGCCCGTTGCATTGATCTGCGCAATGACCAACACGCCTTCTGGCCGCCTGATGATTTCAATGGCGGGTGACAGCGGTGGACTGACCGCTTCGCGACATGCACTGAGTACGCTTTCGGCCACGCGATTAGCATCCGCGAGACCGACGATTTGCCCTCGATCGTTGACGCCGATCAGTACGCATCCGCCGGTTGTGTTAGCAAACGCCACCAGGCTCTCGATAATGCGTGAGCTGTATTTCTCCTTGAATTCGACGTGCTCTCCCTCGCCTGCTGACAGCAGAGTTGCGACAGTCTCCGCATTCATTTGCCTGCTCCTGACTTGTTTTAATCGGCGTATCCTCTCGATAATCCAGGGAACGCCGGTCGCCCTGGCCCGTGTGGCCGGAGGTCAGGGCGGGCAGACCGGCTGCAAGCTCGCTCAAAGGGGGTCTGCAACTTCCGTCGCCCCCCATTTTGTTGAGAAGATACCGATCGGCAATTCAAATAAATATGGTCAAACGAATAATGAAGTCATTTTCTACAACAAGCAAACCGGGTTAATCCAGCGCCTTGCGAAGTGTGCGGATCAGCTCGGAGGCCGGCGCGGCCTCGGGCCCGGCCAGGTTCAGGAAGAGCATCAGATGCGGCCGCCGGGGGCGGAGCGACAGCCGGCGGATGTGCGGGCCGTATTGCTCGACGAACGGCCGCAGCTTGCCCGCCGCGGCCCTGGCGCCCTCGCCCCGGCCGGCGATGGCCAATCCGGCCGGGCCGTCTTCCCACCAGAACGCGTCGGCGCCGGGCTGATCGGCCAGCTTCCGGCGCAGGTCGCCCGCGGCCGGCACGATCTCGACCTCGCCACGCGGCGGCTCGCGCAGGTCGCCGCGCACCGTCAGCAGGTCGCGTTGGCCGCGCAGCCGCTCGATGCCCCAGAGCAGCGGAAACTCGCGCGTCAGCAGATAGTAGCCGATCTCCAGCCGGGCGAACGGCCGGTTGGCGCCTTCGATCGTGATCTGCGCGCCGGAGCTCATGCCGCGCACCCAGCGCCACGACGTCCGGCCGCCGAGCTGGGCCAGTCCCGCCTGCAGCCAGAGGCCGATGGCCTTGCTGCGCCGACGGTTCAACCATGAGCCGACCATCAGGCCCACGAGCAGGATGATGATGAGGCCCCACAGCGCCCGCGCGCCGGGGTCGGTGACTTGAAACATGCGTCTACTCCAGCACCAGTACGGCCGCGCCCGTGATCTGGCCGCGGCGCAGGCGCTCCAGCGCCTCGTTGGCCTGCGTCAGGCCGAACGGCTGGACGCTGGGCCGCACATCGGCCGCGCGCGCGGCCGCCAACAGCTCTTCGCCGTCCTGGCGCGTCAGGTTGGCCACCGAGCGGACGACGCGCTCCTGCCACAGGATGTGGTAGGGAAAGGACGGGATGTCGCTCATGTGGATGCCGCCGCACACCACGACGCCCCCCGGGGCCACCGCGCGCAACGCGGCCGGCACCAGCGCGCCCACCGGCGCGAAGATGATCGCCGCGTCGAGTGGATCAGGCGGCAGCTCCGTGGAGTCGCCGGCCCAAGTCGCGCCCAGCCGCCGCGCAAAGGCCTGCGTCTCGGCGTCGCCGGGGCGGGTGAACGCGTAGACCTGGCGGCCCTGGTGTACGGCGATCTGCGCGATGATGTGCGCGGCCGCGCCGAAGCCGTAGATGCCCAGCCGTTGCGCATCGGGCCCGGCCATGCGGTAGGAGCGGTAGCCGATCAACCCGGCGCACAGGAGCGGCGCGGCCTCGACGAAATCGTAGCCGTCGGGCAGGCGGAAGCAGTAGCGCTGATCGGCCACGGTGTAGTCGGCGTAGCCGCCGTCCAGCGTGTAGCCGGTGAAGCGGGCGCGTTCGCACAGGTTCTCCTGTCCCCGGCGGCAGAAGCGGCATTCCCCGCACGTCCAGCCCAGCCACGGCACGCCGATCCGATCGCCGACCTGGAACTGCGTCACGCCTTCGCCTAGCGCGGCCACCTCGCCGGCGATCTCGTGGCCGAGGATCAACGGCAGCTTGGGCCGGTCCAGCTCGCCGTCGAGGATGTGCAGGTCGGTGCGGCAGACGCCGCACGCGCGCACGCGGACGAGCACCTGGCCCGGGCCGGGCTGCGGCGTCGGCAGGCAGGCCGGCGCCAGCGGCCGGCCCGGCTCTTCCAGGACCATCGCACGCATCAGCTTTCTGATCTTCATGGGACCTCCTGGTTCAGCGCCGGCCATAGTAGTCCTGCAAGCTTCTGACGGTCAGCTCGGCCTTCTTGAGCGCGGCGATGCCGTTGACGGCCGCCGCGGCCGCGCTGAGGGTGGTCATCAGCGGCACGTTGTGCATCACCGCGGCCGTGCGCATGGTGCGGCTATCGTCGTGGGCGCGGGCGCCCAGCGGCGTGTTGATGATCAGTTGCAGCTCGCCGTTCTCGACCATGTCCTGGATGTTGGGGTGGCCTTCGCTCACCTTCTTGACCGGCGTCACCGGCAACCCCACCCGCGCCAGCCAGTCGGCCGTGCCGCGCGTGGCGTAGAGCCGGAACCCCAGCCGGTGCAGGTCGCGCGCGATCTTGACCACCGCGGCCTTGTCGAAGTCGTTGACCGTGATCAGCACCGCGCCCTCGGTGGGCAGCGGCGTGCCGGCCGCGCTCTCGGCCTTGGCGAACGCGTGGCCGAAGGTCGCCGCGTGGCCCATCACCTCGCCGGTCGAGCGCATCTCCGGGCCGAGGCGGTAGTCGCTGCCCAGGAACTTCTTGAACGGCAAGACGGCCTCCTTCACGAAGAAGCCGTTCACCTTCGGCGTCTCGGTGAAGCCCAGGTCGGCCAGCTTGTAGCCGGCCATCACTTTGGCCGCCAGCTTCGCCAGCGGCACGCCGGTCGCCTTGCTGACGTAGGGCACGGTGCGCGAGGCGCGCGGGTTTACTTCGAGCACGTAGACCACATCGTCCTTGATCGCCAGTTGCACGTTCATCAGCCCCCTGACGCCCAGCGCCAGGCCCAGCCGTTCGACGTACTCGTAGATGATGTTCTGATGGTACAGGCTGATCTTGTAGGGCGGCAGGACGCACGCGCTGTCGCCCGAATGCACGCCGGCTTCCTCGATGTGTTGCATCAGCCCCGCGATGACGACCCGTTCGCCGTCGGCCACCGCGTCCACGTCCAGCTCGAAGGCGTCTTCCAGGTAGCGGTCAATCAGCACCGGGCCGTCGGGCGAGGCGGCCGTGGCCTCGGCCAGATACTCGGCGAGCGACGCGTCGTCGTAGGCGATCTCCATGGCCCGGCCGCCCAGCACGTAGGAGGGCCGCACCAGCACCGGATAGCCGATGCGGGCCGCCACGCGCCGCGCGGCCTCCAGCGATTGGGCCGTGCCCCACTCCGGGCTGGGGATCTCCAGCCGGCGCAGCAGGTCGCCGAAGCGCACGCGATCCTCGGCCAGGTCAATGGCGTCGGGCGAGGTGCCCCAGATCGGCGCGCCCGCCTCGGCCAGCCCCCGCGCCAGGTTGAGCGGCGTCTGGCCGCCGAACTGCACGATGATCCCCTCCGGCCGCTCCTTGTCCACGATGTTCAGCACGTCTTCGAGGGTCAGCGGCTCGAAGTAGAGGCGATCGGCCGTGTCGTAGTCGGTGCTCACGGTCTCCGGGTTGCAGTTGACCATGATGGTCTCGTAGCCCAGCTCCTTGAGGGCGAAGCAGGCGTGGACGCAGCAATAGTCGAACTCGATCCCCTGGCCGATCCGGTTGGGGCCGCCGCCCAGGATCATCACCTTGCGCCGGTCGGTCGGCGCGGCCTCGTCGCCCGTCTCGTAGGTGGAATAGAGGTAGGGCGTATGGGCCTCGAATTCCGCGGCGCAGGTGTCCACCCGGTAGAAGTTGGCCCGCAACCCGGCGGCGAGCCGCCGCGCCCGCACCGCGGCCGCGCCTTGCGGCCCTTCCAGGCCGACCGCCTGTGCGATCTGCAGGTCGGAGAGGCCGTTGCGCTTGGCCCGGCGCAACAGTTCGACCGGTAGGGTCTCGATGGTGTACGCCGAGAGTTCTTCTTGCAGGCGCAGGAGGTCGGCCATCTGGGTGACGAACCACGGGTCGAAGGCGGTCTCGGCGGCCACGCCGGCCACGTCGGCGCCCGAGCGCAACGCCTCGGCCACGGCGAAGAGGCGTTGCGCGGTGGGTACCTTGAGGTTGAGGCTGAGGTTAAGCTTAGCCTCAGCCTTGACCTCAGCCTTAACCTCAACCGGCCGGCCGCGCATGGCCTTGAGCTGCGGGCCGAAGCCGGCCGCGCCGATCTCCAGCCCGCGGATCGCCTTGTTGAGCGCCTCGGGGAAGGTGCGGCCGATGGCCATCACCTCGCCCACCGATTTCATCTGCGGGCCGAGGGTGGGATCGGCGCCGGGGAACTTCTCGAAGTTCCAGCGCGGGATCTTGACCACGCAGTAGTCAATGGACGGCTCGAACGAGGCCGGCGTCACCCGCGTGATGTCGTTGGGGATCTCGTCGAGGGTGTAGCCGACCGCCAGCAGCGCGGCGATCTTGGCGATGGGGAAGCCGGTGGCCTTCGAGGCAAGCGCCGACGACCGGCTGACGCGCGGGTTCATTTCGATGACCAGCACTTCGCCGGTGCGCGGGTTGACGGCGAACTGGACGTTGGCGCCGCCCGTCTCGACGCCGATGGTGCGCATGACGATGCGCGCCTGATCGCGCAGGATCTGGTACTCCCGGTCGGTGAGGGTTTGCGCGGGCGCGACGGTGATGCTGTCGCCAGTGTGCACGCCCATCGGGTCCACGTTTTCGATGGAGCAGACGACGACGAAGTTGTCGGCCCGGTCGGCCATCACCTCCAGCTCGTACTCTTTCCAGCCGAGGACCGACTGCTCGACGAGCACCTCGCCCACGGGCGATTCGCTCAGGCCGCGGGCCACGATGCGCCGCAACTCGTCGGCCGAGCCGGCGATGCCGCCGCCCGAGCCGCCCAGGGTGAAGGAGGGGCGGATCAGGCAGGGGAAGCCGACGTGCGCGGCGATCGCTTCGGCCTCGGCCAGCGAGCGGGCCAGGCCGGAGGCGGGCACGGCCAATCCGGCCGCGATCATCGCTTCCTTGAACTTGAGCCGGTCCTCGGCCAGCTCGATGGCGGCCGGCTGCGCGCCGATCAGGCGCACGCCGTAGCGGTCGAGCACGCCGGCGCGCGCCAGATCCATGGCCAGGTTCAGGCCCGTTTGCCCGCCGACGGTCGGCAGGAGCGCGTCGGGCCGCTCCCGGGCGATGATCTTCTCGCAGATGGGCACGGTCAACGGTTCGATGTAGGTGGCGTCGGCGAACTCGGGGTCGGTCATGATGGTGGCCGGGTTGGAGTTCACCAGCACGATGCGATACCCTTCGCGGCGCAGTGCCTTGCACGCCTGGACGCCGGAATAGTCGAATTCGCACCCCTGGCCGATGACGATCGGGCCGGAGCCGATGATCAGGATGGTGTGGATGTCGGTGCGTTTGGGCATACGAAGCTGCTATCCTGACACTTGTAAGGCGAAATTCATTTCGCCTATGTAGGGCGAAATTAATTTCGCCCTACATGTAGCATGAGCGCGACGAAATCGTCGAACAGACCCAGCGCGTCGTGCGGGCCGGGCGCGGCCTCCGGGTGATACTGCACGGAGAAGGCGCGCAGGTCGGGCGCGGCCAACCCCTCGACGCAGCCGTCGTTGAGGTTGACGTGGGTTACGATGACCGACGCCGGCAGGCTATCGCGGCGCACCGCGAAGCCGTGGTTGTGGCTGGAGATGGCGATGCCGCGCGTGGCGTGATGTTGCACGGGCTGGTTGCTGCCGCGGTGGCCGAACTTGAGCTTATAGGTCGTCCCGCCGAGCGCCAGCGCCAGGATCTGATGCCCCAGGCAGATGCCGAAGATCGGCACGCGGCCCAGGAGCGCCTTCGTGGTCTCGATGGCGTAGGTCACCGCGGCCGGATCGCCCGGGCCGTTGGACAGGAAGACGCCGTCGGGCCGGAGCGCCAGCGCGTCCGCGGCCGATGTGTGCGCCGGCACGACGGTGATCCGGCAATTGCGTCGCGCCAGCTCGCGCAGGATGTTGCGCTTGATGCCGAAGTCGTAGGCGACGACGTGCAGCTCGCGGTGCGTCACGCGCGGGTCGGGCCGGGCCGGCACCTCGTAGGGCGCCGCGCAGGTGACGTGGCGCACCAGGTCGAGGCCGTTCATGTCGGCCGCGGCGCGGGCCAGGGCGATCAGGCGCTCGCCGTCGAGGTTGACGGTGGAGAGCGCGGCGTTCATCGCGCCGTGGATGCGCACGTGACGCACCAGCGCGCGGGTGTCCACGTCGGTCATGGCGACCACCCCGCGCGCCTTGAGATAGGCGTCCAGCGTGCCGACGGCGCGCCAGTTGCTGGCGATCGGACTGGCCGCACGCACGACGAAGCCCGCCACCCAGCAGCGGTCCGATTCGTCGTCCTCCTCGTTGACGCCGTAATTGCCGATGTGCGGCTGGGTCATGACCGGGATCTGGCCGTGGTACGAGGGATCGGTCAACACTTCCTGATAGCCGGTCATGCCGGTGTTGAAGACCAGTTCGCCGGTGCGTTCGCCGGCCGCGCCGAACGCCCGGCCGGGCCACAACGTGCCGTCGGCCAGGGCCAGGAGGGCGGGCGGCGGGTCGGAGCGCCGGCCGGTGGAGGAATCAGTGATGAGCATGGTTTCGACAGATCTTGCTCCGGGATGATTCTTGCGCCCGGATTATAGCATCACAGGGGTTTCCTGGCAATCTGTCGTCGGTCTCCATGATTGCCCTGGGAATGGCCGGCCGGACTTGATCGTCGGCCACGATCGGTGTATACTTTTGCTGCCTTGGCTTCTCCAGTCGCGCCGGGTCCGTCTTCCGGCCGGAAGGCGGGCCTGTCACCTCACAGGAGCAATCGCCGATGTCGTATCCTCTGCCTGCTGTCTTGCGCCTGCTCTTGACCCTTGTCTTGTTGGGGCCGGCCCTTGTGGCGGCCGCCTGGCCGGCGG
>DAOTZV010000053.1:0-14055 GCA_034434235.1 Anaerolineae bacterium | reverse complement strand
CTATATACACTGGTTGACCGATCTACCGTCTACCAATTTCCCGGAGGAGACATCATGAGCTACAAGTACGATCCCCAGGCCAGGTACGCAAAGAGCCACGAATGGGTGCGGTTGGAAGGCAACATTGCCGTCATCGGCGTCTCCGATTACGCTCAACATTTGCTCTCGGACGTCGTCTATGTGGACCTGCCCGAAGTTGGCGACACCGTCACGCAGGGCGAAAGCCTGGGCACCATCGAATCGGTCAAAGCGGCCGAGGACGCCTATAGCCCCCTCAGCGGCGAGGTGCTGGACGTCAACACCGAGCTGGAAGATCACCCGGAGTGGGTCAACGAGGATCCCTATGGCAAGGCCTGGCTGGTGAGGATCCGGCCGAGCGATCTGAGCGAGCTGGACAACCTGATGGATGCCGCGGCCTACGAAGCCTATGTCAACGAAGAAGAGGAGAAGGGCGGACACTGATCGGCCGGGCGCCTGAGTGTGGAGGCAGTGGATAGTGGCAAGAGGATAGTGGATAGCAGAGGGAAATCCATTGACAAAACACTGTCCACGATCTACTATCCACGATCCACTTTTGGAGGTTCCATGAACTACATACCTGACACCGACGCCGACCGCGCCGAAATGCTGAAGGCCATCGGCGTCCAATCGGTGGCCGAGCTGTTCCACGATGTGCCCGAAGCGCATCGCTTTCCGACGCTGATGCTGCCACCGGCGCTCTCCGAGATGGAGGTGATCGAAGAGCTGAACGCGCTGGCGAACGAAAACGACGACCTGCACCATCTGGCTTGCTTCCTGGGCGCGGGCGCGTATCGCCACTTCGTGCCGAGCGTGGTGGATTTCATCCTGCAACGCTCGGAGTTCTTCACCGCGTACACCCCCTACCAGCCGGAGATCAGCCAGGGCACGCTTCAGGCGCATTTCGAGTACCAGTCCATGATCTGCGCGCTGACCGGCATGGAGGCGAGCAACGTTTCGCACTACGACGGCGCGACCGCTGTGGCCGAGGCGGTGATCATGGCGTTGCAGATCGGCCGCGGCAAGCGCAACAAAGTCATCCTCAGTCCGACGCTCCATCCGCAATATCGCGCGGTGGTGCATACTTACACGCAAGGCATGTCGCTCCAGATCGTCGGCGAGGATGTCGTGGAGATCGGGCCGACGACCGACACCGCGGCCATGCTTGGTACTCTGGCCGACCTGCTCGACCAGCAGACCGCTTGCCTGATCGTCCAGAACCCGGACTTCCTGGGCCGGCTCTACACCCCGGCCGAGATGCAGGCGTTGGCCGACCGGGCGCATGCCGTCGGCGCGCAGTTCGTCGTCTCGGTGGATCCGATCAGCCTGGGGCTGTTCGTGCCGCCGGGCCGCTACGGCGCCGACATCGTCACCGGCGAGGGCCAGCCGATGGGCAGTCCGCTCTCCCTGGGCGGGCCCTACCTGGGCTTCTTCGCCATGAAGGCGGCCGACGTGCGTCGCTCGGCCGGCCGCATCGTCGGCCAGACGGTGGATGCCGAGGGCCGGCGCGGCTTCGTCTTGACCCTGAGCACGCGCGAGCAGCACATCCGCCGCGAGAAAGCCTCCAGCAACATCTGCTCGAACCAGGCGCTCAACGCGCTGGCCGCCGCGATCTATATGGCCGCGATGGGCAAGCACGGCCTGCGCACCGTCGCCGAGCTGAGCTATCACAAGGCGCACTATGCGGCCGACCTGATCGGCAAGATCCCCGGCTACGCGGTCATCAGCCGATGGCCTTTCTTCAAGGAGTTCATCGTGCGTTGTCCGCAGCCCATCGCGCTGATCAACGAGGTCTTGCTTGACCGGTACGGCATGGTCGGCGGCTACGACCTGGGGGCCGATTATCCCGGCCTGAAGGATCACATGCTGCTCTGCGTCACCGAGATGAACAGCCGCACGCAGATAGACCTGTTGGCCGAGGCGCTGGAAGAGATGACGACGATGAATTTGGACCGCTACGAAGGGGAGGTGAGCCGTGGGTGAGCCGCTGATCTACGAGATTTCCCGGCCCGGCCGCTGCGCCGTCAGCCTGCCCGAATGCGATGTGCCGCCGGCGCCCCTGCCCGAAGGGTGCGTGCGCGACGAACTGCCCCTGCCCGAGGTGGCCGAGGTGGATCTGGTCCGACACTACATCCGCCTGTCGCAGATGAACTACGGCATTGACGTCGGCTTCTATCCGCTCGGCTCCTGCACCATGAAGTACAACCCGAAGGTCAACGAGGTCGCGGCGCGCATCCCGGGCTTTGCCACGCTCCATCCGCTCCAGCCGGAGGCGAGCATCCAGGGCGCAATGGGGCTGATGCTCGAGCTGCAAGAAATGCTCGCGGAGATCGGCGGCTTCGCCGGCGTCACCCTCCAGCCGGCGGCCGGCGCGCACGGCGAGCTGACCGGCGTGCTGATGATGCGCAAATACCAGTACGACCGCGGGGAATGCGAGCGCAACATCATCCTGGTGCCCGACTCCGCGCACGGCACGAACCCGGCCACCACGAGCATGTCGGGCCTGAAGGTGGTGGAGGTGCCCTCCGACCGCCGCGGCAACGTGGACCTGGCCGCACTGCGCGATCTCATCGCGCAACACGGGCCGAAGCTGGTCGGGCTGATGTTGACCAATCCCAACACGTTGGGCCTCTTCGACGAGCACCTGCTCGACATCATCAAGCTGGTGCACGAAGCGGGCGGCCTGGTCTACGGCGACGGCGCGAACTTCAACGCCATCCTGGGGATCGTCCGCCCGGGCGACCTGGGCTTCGACGTGTTGCACTACAACCTGCACAAGACCTTCTCGACCCCGCACGGCGGCGGCGGGCCGGGCGCGGGCGCGGTGGGCGTCTCGGCCGCGCTGGTGGATTATCTTCCCGGCCCGATCGTGAAACAGGACGAAGCGGACGGGATGCTCCACTGGTACATGCCGCCCAAGTCCATCGGCCGGGTGAAGGCGTTTTTCGGCAACTTCGGCGTGTTGGTGCGGGCCTATACCTACATCCGCATGCACGGCGCAGAGGGGTTGCGCGCGGTGAGCGAGAACGCAGTGCTCAACGCCAACTACCTGCAGGCCCGACTGCGGGGCGTCTACCCGATCCCGCATGGCGACCGGACGTGCATGCACGAGTTCGTGGCGCAGGGCATCCTGAAGGACGCGCCCGGCATCCGCACGATGGACATCGCCAAGCGGCTGATGGACTATGGCTTCCACCCGCCGACGATCTACTTCCCGCTCATCGTCCCGGAGGCGTTGATGATCGAGCCGACCGAGACGGAGAGCAAGGAGACCCTCGACGCGTTCGCGGACGCGCTGATCCGCATCGCGGAGGAAGCGCGCACCGATCCCGACCTGCTCCACACCGCGCCGCACCGCGCGCCGGTCAGGCGGCTGGACGAGGTGAAGGCGGCAAAGGATCTGGTGTTGTGCTACGCGCCGGCGTGCGGAGGGTAAGCAGGCAAAAGCCCGCGCTCATGTACAAGTACAGCTTCTTCAACGATTACTCCGAGGGCGCGCATCCCGCGATCCTCGAGCTGCTGGCGCAAACCAACCTGGCGCAGGAGACCGGTTACGGCGAGGACGTCTTCTGCCGGGAGGCGGCCGAACTGCTGAAGGCGGCCATCGGGAACCCGACGGCCGCCGTGCACTTCGTCACCGGCGGCACCCAGGCCAACCTGATCGCGCTCTCGGCGCTGCTCAAGAGCTACGAGGCCGTGATCGCCCCGCGCACGGCCCACATCAACGTTCACGAGGCCGGCGCGATCGAAGCCACCGGCCACAAGATCCTGACGGTACCGACGGCCGACGGCAAGCTGACGCCGGAGCTGGTGCAGCAGGTGATGGACGAGCACACCGACGAGCACATGGTCAAGCCGCGGGCCGTGTCCATCTCGCATTCCACCGAGGTGGGCACGGTCTATCGCCGCGACGAGCTGGCGGCCCTGGTGCAGTGTTGTCGCGCGAACGGCCTCTATCTCTATCTGGACGGCGCGCGGCTGGGCGCGGCCCTCACCAGCGAAGCAGCCGATCTGACGTTGCCCGAGGTGGCCGGCCTGGTGGACGTCTTCTACATCGGCGGCACGAAGAACGGCGCGCTGTTGGGCGAGGCCATCGTGATCAACCGGCCGGAGCTGCAATCCGACTTCCGCTTTCACCTGAAGCAGCGCGGGGCATTGCTCGCCAAGGGTCGGGTATTGGGCCTCCAGTTCATCGGCCTCTTCCGCGACGGTCTCTACTTCGAGCTGGCCCGCCGCGCCAACGCGCTGGCGATGAAGCTGGCGCGCGGCCTGGCCGACCTGGGCTTCCGCTTCCTGGTGCCGCCGGCCACCAATCAGATCTTCCCCATCCTGCCCAACGATCTGATCGCCGAACTGCAAAAAAGCTACGGCTTTTACATCTGGAGCAAAGCCGACGCCGGCCATGCGGCGATCCGGCTGGTCACCTCGTGGGCGACGCGCGAGGAGATGGTGGACGAATTCCTGGCGGATGTCCGGGCCGGCCGGCCGCGCTGAACGGCCGCTTCACCGCCACGAACGCGCCCGCGTGCGGAGCTCCAGCGCGCGGCCGTCGCTGATCGCCTCGATGCGGCCCTGGCGGTCGGTGCGGAGGACCTCCGCGCCGGCCGCCTCCAGCCGACGCAAGACCTCGGGATGCGGATGGCCGAAGTCGTTGTCGGCGCCCACCTGGATGACGGCCCAGCGCGGGGCCACCGCCGCCAGAAACGGCGCCGAGCTCGAGCCGCGACTGCCGTGATGGCCGACCTTGAGCAGATCGGCTTTGAGCGGCAGGCCGGCCCGCATCATGTCCGCCTCGGCCTCGACCTCGGCGTCGCCGGTCAACAGGAAGCTCGTCCGGCCGTAGTCCAGCCGCAACACGATAGCGTTGTTGTTGTCATCGGAGGCCGTGCCGCGCAAAAGTTGCGGTCCGGGGTGAAGCACGGTCAGTTGCGCCCGGCCGACCACCAGGCGCATGCCGCGCGCGGCCAGCGTGCGGCCGACCCGATGGCGCGCCAGTTGGCCGCGCCACTCCGCGGCCACCGGCGCCGTGTCCGAGAGGGACGTGTCGAGCACGCGGTCAATCCGGTAGCGATCGAACAGGGGGATCAGGCCCGTGATGTGGTCGCCGTCCGGATGGGTGAGGATCACCAGGTCAAGGCTTCGATCCCAAAACGGCAACACCGCGGCCAGCTCGTTCAACAGCGCGGTGGGGCTCGGCCCGCCGTCTATCAGGATCTGGCGGCCGTCGGGCGTCACGACGAGGATGGCATCGCCCTGGCCGACATCCAGAAAATGGACGTGCAGCTTGCCGTCCGGCAATCCGGCCAGCGCCAGCCAGGCCAACGCCGCCACGCACGCCAGCGCAGCGACCCAGCGCCACCCCCTCAACCCCTCCTTCAACGCCTTCATCATGCACCTTCACGTTTCACGCTTCACGTTTGACGTTTCACGCTTCACGCCCTATACTATGCCGACGACGCCCCGAATTGTCAAACTGCGGCGTTGCCGGAGGAGATTTCGAGATGCCTTCTGATCGTCCAGCGATCATCGTCTACGGCACCACCTGGTGCCCGGATTGCCGACGTTCCAAGCAGTTTCTGGCCGAAAACCGCATCCAGTATACCTGGGTGGACATCGAGCAAGACCCGGCGGCCATGGCCGAGGTCGAGCGGATCAATCACGGCAAGCGCATCGTCCCGACCATCGTCTTTGCCGACGGCGACGTGCTGGTGGAGCCGAGCAACGAAGAATTGGCCGCGAAGCTCAACCTGATCAGCGCGGCCAAACACAGCTTTTACGACGTGATCATCGTGGGCGGCGGCCCCGCGGGCCTGACCGCCGCCATTTACACCGCGCGCGAGGGCCTGAACACCCTGATCCTGGAGAAGAACACGGCCGGCGGCCAGATCGGCGATACCCAGATGCTCGACAACTTTCCCGGCTTCGACGAAGGGATCCCCGGCCTGGAGCTGGCGCGACGGCTCGTCGCGCAGGCGCAACGCTTCGGCGTGGAGATCCTGCAATCGGCCGCGGTGGACGGCATCCACCGCGACGGTCGCTATCTGTGCGTCCACACGGCCGACGGCAACGAGTACGGCGCTCAGGCCGTACTGATCGCCACCGGCTCGCGCTATCGTCGGCTGAACGTGCCCGGCGAAAAGGAGCTGATCGGCTCGGCCATCCACTTCTGCGCGGTGTGCGACGGGCCATTCTACAAGGACAAAGACGTGTTGGTGGTGGGCGGCGGCAACAGCGGCTTTCAGGAGGGGCTCTTCCTCAGCCGCTACGCCAGGACCGTCACCATCGTGGAGTTTCTGCCCCAGGTCAGAGCGAGCAAGCTCCTGCAACAGAAGGTTGCCGAACAGCCGGGCATGCGCGTGATCACCAACCACGCGATCCAGGCTTTTCGGGCCAAACGCGGCAAGCTGGAAGGCGTCGAGGTGCTCGATCGCGGCACGGGCGAGCTGAAGGTGTGGCACCCGGACGGCGTCTTCATCTTCGTCGGCCTGGAGCCCAACACCGATTTCCTGCCCGCCGAGATCCAGCGCGACCAATGGGGCTTCATCGTGACCGGCAACAACCTGGAGACGACCATGCCGGGCGTGTTCGCGGCCGGCGATGTGCGCGCCGGCAGCACCAAGCAGGCCGCCGCGGCCGCCGGCGAGGGCGCTACTGCCGCGCTGATGATGCGCGAATACCTGCGCGGGCAATGAGCTTATCCACCGCAGAGGCACAGAGGACGCGGACGGATGCGGACTTCGGGGACGTCCTCTGCGCCACGACCATGATTGCCCCATTAAGAACAACTACGGAGGGGACCATGAAGATCCTGATCGCGGCCGACATGGAAGGGATCACCGGCGTCGTCCATGCCGACCATACCGACTCGACCCATGCCGAATATCAGCGCTTTCGCCGGCTGATGACCGCCGATGTGAACGCGGCGATCCGCGGCGCGTTCGACGCCGGCGCGGACGAAGTGATCGTGAGCGACGGGCACGGCAGCGGCCGCAACATCCTGATCGAAGAGCTGGACGACCGGGCGCGGCTGAACTCCGGCAGTCCTTCCCCTTTTTCGATGGTGCAGGGCATAGATGGCGGCGTCCACGGCGTCCTGTTCGTCGGCTATCATGCCCGCATGGGCACGCCGAACGCTATCCTGGATCACACCTGGTCTTCGGCGCGCGTGGCCGGCGTCTGGCTGAACGGCGAGCCGGTCGGCGAGATCGGGTTGAACGCGGCCGTGGCCGGCCATTTCGGCGCGGCCGTGCTGATGATCTCGGGCGATCAGTCCGCGTGCGCCGAGGCCGTGGCGCTCCTCGGCCCGGTGGAGACGGCCGTGGTGAAACACGCCACAGGCCGCACCGCCGCCGAATGCCTGCCGCCCGCGGTGACGCAGGAGCTGATCCACCTGGCCGCCCGGGCCGGCGTCGAGCGGCTGCGCGAGGGTACCGCGCCCCCGCCGCTGCGCGTTGCCACCCCCGTCACCATCGCGGTCGAGCTTATCCGCTCCGAGATGGCCGATGCCGCGTCGCTGGTGCCCGGCGCGCGGCGTCGCGGCAAGACCATCGAAGTGACCGCGGCCGATATGGCCGCGGCTTATCGAGCGGCCCGCGCCGTCATGAGCCTGGCGGGCCTGTGAGCCGCGATTTGCGCCCTTGCCCGATCCTGTGGCATAATGGATCGGAATTCCGTTCCTGATGCGTGCCATGATCAACACGATTCCGTCTTGAGGTCTGCTCCGCTTCCCGCAGCCGTGGGGAACCGCCTGTTGGGAGCCATCACCCGCGGGTGATGGCCCGGCAGGTTCGTGGCGGAGCCGCGCGCCTGTCGGGATCGTCATGCTCTCTTGAAATCTGTTGCAAACGCCGTGGGCGCCCATGTCCACGGCGTTTTTGTTTGGGCAAAGGGACCGGAAGCCATGTTGCAAGTACGCGACATCACCAAGTGGTTCGGCGACGTGAAAGTGCTGGACCACATCAGCTTCAACCTGAACCGCGGGGAAAAGGCCGGCTTGATCGGCCCCAACGGCTGCGGCAAGACCACCCTCCTGCGCATCATCGCCGGCCAGTTGCCCCCCGATGGCGGGCGCGTCCAGCTTTCGCCCGCAACGGTGCGCGTCGGCTACCTGCCGCAGGCGCTCGAATTTCATCCCGGGGCCACGGTCGGCGAGGTGTTGGATCTGGCGGTCGCGACGCCAGATCCAGAGGCGCTCGAAGCGCGGCTGGCGCAGCTGGCCGAAGCCGTGGCCAGCGCGCAGGGCGAACAGCTCCCCTTGGCCCTGGCCGAGTACGAGCGCGGGTTGGCCGAATGGCAGGCCGCCGCCGATCGGAGCCGTCAGGCCGATGTCGCGGCCGTGTTGGCCGGCATGGGCCTGGCGGACATCAGCCCCGCACGGCCGGTCGCTTCGCTCAGCGGCGGCCAGAAGACGCGGCTGGGATTGGCCCGGCTGCTGCTGTCCCGGCCCGACCTGCTCCTGCTCGATGAGCCGACCAACCACCTGGACATCGCCGCACTCACCTGGCTGGAGGAGTATCTGAGCGCCTACCCCGGCGCGGCGCTCATCGTCTCGCACGATCGCACCTTCCTCGACCGCATCGTCCGCCGCATCCTGGCGCTCGATGACGTCACGCACACGCTGCGCGAATACGAGGGCAACTACACCGACTACGCGGTCGCGCTCGACCGCGCGCTGGAAAAACAGTGGGCGGCCTACAAGGAACAACAGGAGCGGATCCGCCGGCTGGAAGCCTCGATCCGCAAGCTCAGCGACCAGGCGCGCGGCATCGAACAGGAGACGATCCACTTCCACTATCGGCGCATCGCGAAAGACCTGGCCCGCCATGCCGTGGTGCAAAAGGCCCGGCTCGAACGGATGCTCGCCGGCGAAGAGCGCGTGGACAAGCCGGCTCTTTCCTGGAAGATGAAGCTGGAATTCGCCGACGCGCCGCGCAGCGGCCAGGATGTGCTCCACATCCAAAATCTGCGCATGGGCTTCGGAGAACGGGTGCTCTTCGACCAGGTCAACCTGCATTTGCGCTACGGCGAACGCGCGGTGCTGGTGGGGCCGAACGGCGTGGGCAAGACGACGCTGCTGAAGTGCATCGCCGGCGAGCTGCAACCGTGGGCCGGCGAGATCCGCCTGGGCCGCGGGGTGCGCCTGGGCTACATGGCGCAGGAACAGGAGACCTTCGACCCGGCCGCCACGCCCCTGGAGCTGATCCGTCGGGCCGCGCCCCTGGACGAGACCGAAGCGCGCAGCTTCCTGCACTACTTCCTGTTCGCAGGCGATGAGGTGTTCGTTCCGGTCGGCCGTCTGAGCTTCGGCGAGCGGAGCCGGCTGGCGCTGGCGCTCCTGGCCGTGCGCGGCTGCAACTTCCTGCTGCTCGACGAGCCGCTCAACCACCTGGATATCCCCTCGCGCGAACGCTTCGAGGCCGCCATGGCGCGCTTCGAGGGCACGTTTCTGGCCGTCGTCCACGACCGCTACTTCATTGATCGCCTCGCCACCACCTTGTGGGTGATGGAGGGCGGGAAGGTGCGGGAGGAGATGGGGGATTAGGGGCTGGGGGCTGGAAGCTGGGGGGGCTGGGGGAAGTCGCTAATGAACGATTTGCCGATTTGCTGATTTGCCGATTTGCTGATTTACTTATCCCCATGATCGGATGGTTTCGACGGCGAGCGGACGAGATCATGGTGAGGTCGGTTGGGCCGGCCGATCGGCCGCTGTTGACCGCGCTGCTGGCGGGCACATGGCGACGGCACGGCCTGCTGGCGGTCGAGGAGCAGATCGCGCTCCTCAGCAGTGGCGCCAGTCTCATGGCCTTCCAGGGCGACGAGCCGGTCGGCTTCCTCGGCCTGGCCCCGCGCACCACCACGGGAACCGCCGAGCTGTGGGTAGACGTGGCCCTGATCGCGACGGCTCCCGATCTGGCCGTTGGCCGCGTGTTGGGGCCGCTGTTGGCCGGCATCGCGCCGACCTGGCGCGAGCAACCGATCACCGGCCTGGTCTGTTTGACCGCGCAGGATTGGCTGATCAAAGCGTTGGAAGCCGGGGGCTTTCGCGAGGTAGATCGGGTGCTCAGCTACACGCGGCCGACCCGCTATCCCCTGGCGGAGCCGCCGCGCATCTGCGAGCTGCACGAGGCAAAGACCGGCCATGCGGAGACGATCCTCGCCCTGAACGCGGCCGCGTTCGGGCCGCTGTGGCGCTACGACGAGCGCACCCTGCTGAGCTGGCTGCTGCTCGCCGATCATGCCGTCGTGGCCGAACTGGAGGGCCGGCCGGTCGGCTTCGCCCTGACAACCCTCCGCCTGGCCGATGGCCACGCGCATCTGATCCGCGTGGCAACGCATCCCGCCCACCAGGGCCGGGGGATCGGCCGGCAGTTGGTGGCCGACGCCGTTCGCTACGCGGCCAACGCCGGCGCCATCGGCCTGTCGCTCAACACGCAAAGCAGCAACGCGCCCGCGCGCCGGCTCTACGAAGCGCTCGGCTTCTGGCCCACCGGCGACGCCCTGTCCGTGATGGTGCGGCGGTTTTGACTTCGCCCGCCGCGCCGCCCTCTCACTCGCCGGCCAACATGGCCGCGAGCAACGCCTTCGCCTGCTGCGCGGCCCGACCGCGATGGCTGATCTCGTTCTTGACTTCGGCCGGCAATTGCGCCATCGTCACCCCGCGGTCGGGCAGATAGAAGATCGGGTCATAGCCGAAGCCGTTCTGGCCGGCCGGGCCGAAGGCGATCACCCCCTCGCAGATCCCCTCGCAGGTGCGCACCTGGCCTTTCGGCGTGGCCAGCGCCACGACGCAACGAAAGCGCGCCGTGCGTCGGCTCCACGGCACGCCGGCCAGCGCGTCGAGCAGCTTGCGGTAGCGGTCGGCGTCGGTCGCGGCATCGCCGGCGTAGCGCGCCGAATGAATCCCCGGCGCGCCGGCCAGGGCATCTACCTCCAGGCCCGAGTCATCGGCCCAGGCCCACAGGCCGGAAACGCGCGCATACGTGACGGCCTTCAGTTGCGCGTTCTCGGCGAAGCTCTGGCCGGTCTCGGGCACCTCCAGCGCGATCCCCTCTTCGTCCAGGTAGGTCACCTGGACGGGCAGATCGGCAAGCAGCGCGCGATACTCGCGCACCTTGCCCGGATTGTGGGTAGCGACAAGCAGTTTGCGGCTCATCTCGAATCGTGGTTGGCCTTTCGCTTTTTGCCAGACATCGGGCTCGATGTTATCATATTGTCCTTACCATGGGCAAATCGAGGGAGACCATGAGCACCCATCCATTGCGTATCTTTGCCGGCAGCGCGAATCGGCCCCTGGCCGAAGCGGTCGTGCGCATCCTGGACACCCAACTGGGCCAATGCACGACGACCCGACTGAAGGATACCGAGATCCACGTCTCCATTGACGAAGTCGTGCGCGATCAGGACGTCTTCATCATCCAGCCGTGTTCCGCGCCGGTCAACGACCATCTGATGGAACTGCTGCTCTACATAGATGCATTCCGCCGCGCCTCCGCGCACGAGATCACCGCGGTGATCCCCTATTATCCGTATGGCCGGCAAGAGCGCATGGCCAGGGGCCGCGAAGCGATCAGCGCGAAGGTGGTGGCCGTGATGCTCGAGGCGCTGGGAGTGAGCCGGGTGATCTACTTCGATGTCCATGCGCCGGCCACCCAAGGCTTCTTCCAGGTGCCGGTGGATCCGCTCTCGGCGTTGCCGGTGTTGGCCGCGTACTTCGATCGCGAAGAGTTTCGCAACGCGGCGATCGTCTCGCCGGACGTGGGCCGGGCCAAGTTTGCCGGCGCGTATGCCGAGCGCCTGCGCCTGCCCCTGGTCGTGATGCAGAAGCGTCGGCGCAGCTTCGAGGTGGCCGAAACGACCCATGTGGTCGGCGACATCGAAGGCAAGATCCCGATCATCATAGACGACATCATCGCCGGCGGCAGCGTCCTCGACCAGGTAGATAGCCTGATCCAGGCCGGCGCCCGGCCCGAGGTGTATCTGGCCATCACCCACGGCGTTCTGTTGCCCTCGGCCATCGAGCGCCTCGACCGGGATCCGCGCATCAAGCGGCTGGTGATCTCCGACACGATCTGCCAGCCGGAGGCGATCCGCCGACACGAGAAGATCACCATCGTGTCGGTGGCCGAGCTGCTGGCGCGCGTCATCGGCCGCATCCATGCGGGCGAATCCATCAGCGCCTTGTTGAGCAAACAGTGAAACGAGGTGCCCGATGAGCAACAGCGAGCTTGCGATCCTGGGGGCCGCAGTGGTCTTGGCCGGCCTCGCCGTCGGCCTGGCGGTATGGCTATACTTGCGGATGCGCCGGCTGGAGCAGCACTACAGGCTGCTGATGACCGGCGCCTCGGGCGGCAACCTGGAGGCCATCCTGGAGGATCATATCCGCCGCGTGCAGGAGGCGACCGCCCGCGTGGAGGAGCTCAACCTGCTGGTCATGCGGCTGGAGCGCAACAACCGCAGCCACCTGCAACGGGTGGGCTTCCTGCGCTTCAACCCGTTCCGGGACACGGGGGGCGATCAGAGCTTCGCGCTGGCGCTGGCCGACGAAGGCGGCAACGGCGTGGTCATCAGCAGCCTGCATAGCCGCGAAGTGACGCGCGTCTACGCCAAGCCGCTGGTGGCCTGGCAGACGAACTATCCGTTGACCGACGAGGAGCAACAAGCCATCGCCCGCGCTCGCGGCGCTTCCCTGAATCCGTAGATCAAGATATGCCCGTACGTGCCTGGCACTTCCGAAAGTGCCAGGCACGTAGATCAGGCACGGAGATTCGACAACCGAGGACAAACCATGTTACTTCGACGCAATATCCGCCCCAATCCCGATCAGATCGAAGCGATCATCGGCCCGCGCGCGACCTTCAGCGGGCAACTGCGCTGCGATGGGAGCATCCGCCTGGACGGCACGGTGGAAGGCGGCACGATCGAGACGCCCGCGAACGTGCTGATCACCGAGGGCGCGCGCGTGAAGGCCGACATCAAAGCGAAGGCGGTCTCGATTGCGGGGGCTTACGACGGCGTCATCGTGGCCGATCGCGTGGAACTGCTGGAGGGCGGCCGCTTGTGGGGCACGATCCATGTGCGCACCTTCCTGCTCGACGAAGGCGCGCACTTTCACGGCCAGTTGCTGATGCAAGAAGCAGAGGAAAAGCCGCCGTTGCTTACCCCGCGGCCATCCGAAGGGGCCAGGATCCCGCTATCGGCCGACGAAGACGCGACCGCGTAGGCGTCTACGCCCGCCGCGGCACTCCGATGCGGGTCTCCGGCAGTTCGATGTACCACAGCACGAACGCGGAGCACGCCAGCGACAGCGCGGTCAGGACGATATAGGGGACGTCGGCCACGAACTGCTTGCCGACCGCTACGGTGGCATGAGGCCAAACCATCATCAGCCGGCTGATGATGTTGAAGCCCTGGGCAAAGGACATCAGATACCAGGGCCAGGGGGCTTCGCTGCGGCGCACGAGCAGTTCGATGTCCGCGATGATGACCATCACGGCCAGCAAAACGGGCAACCACCATTCTTGCGTCTTGGGCGAGAACGATTCAGCCGGGAACAAAAGCAGAGGAATAAGCTGCAAAACGAGAACGGCGACGATCATGGGTGGGGTGGTCAGGATACGGCGCAACATTCGAACAAAGCTCCTTTCAACCGGCATGATAGGCTTTGATTATAGAATGAGGGGCGGCCCGATGTCAAGCTGCTTGACATTTGTTTGCGGGCCGTTTATAATCGCCGTCATATAGAGCCAAAAAGTGCAGGCGGCACTTCCCTCGCATCATTCTAGCGGTCCCAAAGCTGAGCCCTGAACAAGGGAGTTGACGCGGAACGTCTCGCCGATGGGATGTAAGGCTCTGGTCGGGCATAAGTAGATCACAGATTGAGGCTCAGAGGGGGTCTGTGACCCCATAAGCATCAAGCTAAGCTTTGGAACTGCTTCCAGCCGGTCTGTGACCGGCGTCGTCGGCTTGCACATGTCGTCTCAGGCGGCCAGACGGGGGTCACAGACCCCCTGCGAGCGAGAGAAAACATGGCGTAAGATG
>DAOTZV010000052.1:0-32281 GCA_034434235.1 Anaerolineae bacterium | reverse complement strand
GAGGGCGTGAAGGCCAAGCCGGGCGGCGACCGCCTGCTGGCGCCCGCGCTGCTGATCGGCCTGTGTCTGCTGTTGGGCCTCTGGGCCGAGCCGCTGCTGCGCCTGGCGAACGACGTGGCCGCGTGGCTGGGCGATCCGGGGTTGTATATCGCGGCGGTGTTAGGGAGATAAGCTGATGACGTGCCAGGCACTCTGCAAGATGCCTGGCACGTGGTGAGACTATGCACTACATCCGAACCATTCTAGCCTTATTGGTCCTCTACCTGGCCTTGACCGGCAACCTGGAGCCTGGGAACATCGTCCTGGGCACGCTGGTGGCTGCGATGGCCATGTTGCTGTTGCGGCCGCAAGGGAGACGGGTGGACCTGCGCCGGCTGCTCCCTGCGCTGTGGGCTATGATCCGCTACATCGCGCTGCTGGCAGCGGATGTGGTCAAGAGCGGCCTGACCGTGGCGCGCATCGTGCTCGACCCGGCGCTGCCGATCCGGCCGGGGATCGTGGCCATCGAGGCGGGCTGCGAGGGCGAATGGGGGACGGCGCTCAGCATGCACGCGCTCTCCATCACGCCCGGCGAGCTGGTGATCGGCGTCGGCGAGGGGGGCATCCTGTACATCCATTGCCTGGACGCCACCCATTCGGCCGAGTACGCGGCCCAGGCGCAGGCGCTGCGCCGCGAGTTGTTGAGCAAGATTTTTGCGTGAGCTGAAGCCGTTTTGGATTGCGGGGACGAGTCCCCGCTTTTGGATCGAAAACGGCGACCCGTCGCCGCAGTCCAAACGCCGCAAACCAAACGCAGTCCAAAAGTGAAACCTATGAGTCAAGTGCTTTCAAGTGTGCTGAACATCGCGCTGGCGATCCACGTCGTCCTGATCGCCGTCTGCGTCTGGCGGGTGTGGCGCGGGGAAAACGTCATTGATCGGCTGATCGGTGCCGACCTGGTGGGCACGTTGATGCTGGCCGTGCTGGTGTTGATCGCCCTGATCCTGGTGAACGAGACCTATATTGACGTGGCGCTCGGCCTGGCCGCACTGGGCTTCGTCAGCACCATTGCGCTGGCGAAGTACATCGCGGACCAGCAGATGTTTTGAGTGATGCGTGAAGACGTAAAGACGTAAAACGTGAAGACGTAATTACGCATCACGTATCACGTATCACGTATCACGTATCACGCATCAGAGACCCAATCCCATGCAAACACTCCTCCAACTCATCGCCATCCTCGCCGTCCTGACCGGCACGGCGTTTTCGGTGCTGGGCGTGCTGGGCTTCATCCGCATGCCCGATGTTTACACGCGGTTGCACGCCACGGGCAAAGTCAGCGTGTTCGGCGTGGTGCTGCTGCTGCTGGCGACCGTGGCGCTGACGCCGCTGGGCTTCGGCAAGGGGCTGGTGCTGATCGCACTGCTGGTGATCGGGGGGCCGGCCACTTCGCACGCCATCGGCTCCGCAGCCCATCGCATCGGCATCCCGATGCGGCGGGCGATTCGCGATGATCTGGCGCAGCTCGAAGCAAAGGCCGACGAGGCGGCGAAACGGATATCCTGATGTTGGGCCGTGGTTCAGGCCTGCTCGCCGGCCGATTCGTCTTCCGGCTCGATGGGCGCGGGCACCAAGAGGGAGAGGAGGCGCCCCTTGATCGCGGCCGGCTCCATCACCTCGACCTGTGCCACGCCGGCCTTGCGGATCGTCAGCCGGCCGCCGGTGAGATTGCGCACCACCTGGCCGAGATCGGGCCCGTGGCCCACCAGGAGCAGGCTTTGCCGATCGCTATAGTCATGTAAGATCTTGCCGAGCTGCTTGACGCCGAAGCCCGGCATCAGCCGGGAATCCACCTTCACCCTGTCGCTCATGCCCAGGCGTTCGGCGACGATGTAGGCGGTCTGCCGCGCCCGGCGATACGGGCTGGTCAGGATCAGGTCAGGGGCAACGTGCTGGCGGGCAAGCGTGGCCGCCACTTCCGCCACCAATAATTCCCCTGCGGCCGAAAGCGGCCGTTCCTCATCATCGCCGGCCCAATTGTCTTTCGGTTCGGCCGGGCCATGCCGGAGAAAGAAGAGCTCCATCTGAACACCTGCGGTTTTCTTGTATCGGCGATTGCGATCGCTCATCGCTACAATACGCGGATAGGCGTTCATCCGGCATGACCTGGATCATGATTTAACGATTCTTAACAGATTCTTTGAGCAGGATGCGCTCGATGTCGTCCAGGGTTTGCGCCAGCGCCGCGCCGAAATCCTCTCCCTGCACCAGCTCGCCGATGCGCTTGCCGGCGGCCTTCCGTTCGTCCTTCGTGAAGACCAGATTGAGCAACTGACACCCCTGCAACAGGCTCAACAACACGAGCGTGCGGCGTTCGGCGCCGGCCGTCGTCAAGACGGCGCTGCGCAGCTTCTCTTTGATCCGATACTTGGCCGGGGCGCCGGGCGTTGATCCGTCCGCGTCTTCGACCACGGGCCGGTAGCGTCGTTCTTCCTCGCGCAACGCCCCGCGCTCGACCAGGCGTTCGGCGATCTGTTTGGGCAGCTTGCGAAAGCCCAGCGCATTGATCCAATGCTTGACCTTGAACGGTTTGTCCGTCTCCCGGATCCGTTGCAACACCCGGTCGAGCAGTTCATCGCCCGTCTCCGCGGGATCGAGCAAGAGCACGCGGCGATCGTCGACCGTGAGCCGCCCCATCAGGGCCAGATCGGCCAGGAGCGCCGCGGCCAATCCGAAGCGCAGGGTGTCCAGGGCCGGCGTCACGATCCAGCCGCTCTCGTCGTCCAGCGCCAGCAGGAAAAGTTCTTCGGCCAAATTGAACATGGTTGCCATCCTCAGAGGTTCAGTTCGATCAGCTCGCCCGTCACGGTGTAGATCACCCGCTCCGCGATGTTCGTCGCCCGATCGGCCACCCGCTCCAGCTCGTGCGCGATGCCGATCAGGTGCGTGCCGGCGCTGATCCGCTGCGGATCTTCGACCATCTGCCGGACGATGGCGTTGAAGGCGCGCTTATACTGGGCATCGGCCTGGTCGTCGGTCCGGCAGATGGCTTCGGCCGCGGTGATATCGCGATCGGCGAAGGCCCGCAGCGCCTGATCCAGCATCGCCAGGCTCAGTTCGCCCAGGGCGGGCACCTCGCCCAACGGGATGGGCCGCGGATCCTCGATCATGCGCAGGTAGGTGCCGGCGATCTTCTTGCCGTGATCGGCGATCCGCTCCAGCTCGCCGGCAAGCGTGAGCGCGGCCACGATGATGCGCATGTCGCTCGCCACCGGCTGCTCGGTCACCAACAGCGAGTAGCACTCGAATTCGATGTCGTAGCGTTGGCGGTTGATGTCCACGTCGGCCGCGATCGTGGCGCGCGCCAGCTCGACATCGCCGTTGATCAGCGCGGTCAAGCTGTCGGCCACCGCGCGGCGCGCCCGGCTGCCCAGTTCCAGCACCTGCTCCTGGAGGTTCCCCAGCGCCCTGGTAAAATGTGCACGTGTCGCAGAAACCATCTCTCCTCCCCTCATCCGAAGCGACCTGTGATGTAATCTTCGGTGCGCCGATCGGCCGGCCGCGTGAAGATCTGGCGCGTGGGCCCGTACTCGATCAACATGCCGGCCCGGTCGGCATCCATCATCAAGAACGCGGTGTAATCGGAGACGCGGGCGGCCTGTTGCATGTTGTGGGTCACGATGATGATGGTGTAGTTTTCGGCCAGCTCGCGCATCAGCTCTTCGATCTTGAGGGTGGCGATGGGATCGAGCGCCGAGGCGGGTTCATCCATCAGGATGATGTCGGGCCGCACCGCGATGGCCCGGGCGATGCACAGGCGCTGTTGCTGGCCGCCGGAAAGCGCGAGCGCGCTCTGGTGCAGTTTGTCCTTTACTTCATCCCACAGCGCGGCCTGGCGCAACGACAGCTCGACCATCTCGTCCATGTTGCCGCGATAGCCGTTGATGCGCGCGCCCCAGGCCACGTTTTCGTAAATGCTCTTGGGGAAGGGATTGGGCTTCTGGAAGACCATGCCGATGCGCCGGCGCACCTCTACCGGATCCACGTCCGCCGCGTAGATGTCCTGGCCGCGGTAGAGCACCGAGCCGGTCGCCCGCGCGGTCGGGATCAGCTCGTTCATGCGGTTGAAGGCGCGCAACAGGGTGCTCTTGCCGCACCCCGACGGCCCGATGAGCGCGGTGATCTTGTGGGGATGCACCTGCAAGTTGATGTCCTTCACCGCGCGAAAGTCGCCGTAATACACGTTCAGGTTGCGCGCTTCGATGGCCCATGATGACCCCGCGGACGCCTGAGAGCCGTTGGTGAGGGCCTCTGGCCTTTTCGAAACGGATTCGTAGACAGTGACCGGCCGCGGCTCATCTCCATTTTTGAGGAGCGGGCGGCCGGGTTTGATGAGTTGAGAGATTGTAAACATCAGATTCTCCGGCTGTAACGGTTGCGCAACAGGATCGCGGTTGCGTTCATGATGAGCAGGAGCGCCAGAAGCACCACGATGGCGGCGGCGGCCAGGTTGCGGAATTGCGGCTGTGGTCGGGCGGTCCACTGGTAGATCTGGATCGGCAGGGTGGTGAAGCGGGAGAACGGACCGTTCGGATCCACGACGATGAACGTGGAAGCGCCGACCACCACCAGCGGCGCGGTCTCGCCGATGGCGCGCGAGATCGCCAGGATCGTGCCCGTCAGGATGCCGGGCAAGGCGGACGGCAAGACGTGATGCCAGATCGTCTGCCATTGCGTCGCGCCCAGGCCGTAGCTGGCCTGGCGCAAAGAGCGCGGCACCGCGCGGATGGCCTCTTGCGCGTTGATGATGAGCAACGGCAGGATCAGCAGTGCGAGAGTGAGGCCCGCCGACAGGATCGTCCGGCCGTTGGCCGTCGTCGGATCGGCCAGGCCGAACGCCGCGCCGCTGGTGAACGCTTCGGCCGCGCGCACGAAGATCGCCAGGCCCAACATGCCGTAGATGATCGAAGGCACGCCGGCCAGGTTGTTGATGTTCGTGCGGATCAGTCGCGTGAGCCAGTGGTCGCGGGCGTACTCCTCCAGATAGACCGCCGCGGCCACGCCGATCGGGAGCGCCACCGCAATCGTGATCAGGATCGTCCACAGCGATCCCAGGATCGCCGTGCGCACGCCGGCCAGCTCGGCCGCGGAGGATTGCGGGTTGCGCAGGAAATCGGCCGTGACCCAGGAACGGAAGACCAGCCTGGCCTGTGGAAAATCGCGCGCCGCTTCCGCCTCGATTTCCCTGCGGTTGAAAAGCGCCTGCGAAAGAGGCCAGGTCTTCACGTAGCGCGGCTGGACCACGCGCTCGAGCACCAGGGCGTAGACGTTTTCCCGTGAACGTTCGGCGAAGGGCTGTTCTGCGTCGTAGCGCCGAAAGACGCCGGCCGATACATGTGTCTTGAAGATCTCGACCAGTTGCTCCCTGGAGAGCTGCTCCAACGGAACACCATCCACCGCCAGGCTCTCGGGTTCGATCTGGTTTTGCACCGCCACCAGCCCGAACGACTGGTTGATGATCGTGTAGAGCAGCGTGGTCAGCGCGATCACGCCGACGATGGTGGCCGCCAGGAAGATGAGGTGCCAGATCAGCGCGACGCGCTTACGCCGAACCAGATAGGCGGTTCCTTCTTTTAGTACCGAACTCGTTTCCATAAATCTCCCACCGTAGGACAATATTCATATTGTCCTACTCAATACACCGATCGTAGGACGATATGAATATCGTCCTACTCAATACGCCGATCGTAGGACGATATGAGTATCGTCCTACTCGTATACCTCCCGATACCGCCTCACGATCCGCTGCGAGATCAGGTTGAGGACCAGGGTCATCAGGAAGAGAAGCAAACCGATGGCAAAAAGGCTATCGTAATCCAGCGAGTCGTAGCTCAGGTCGCCGCCGCTGATGCGGACGATGTGGCCGGTCATCGTCTCCGCGGCCTTGAACGGATTGAGGGTGAAGTTCGGCCCCGCGCCCGCGGCGATGGCCACGATCATCGTCTCGCCGATGGCGCGCGAGACGCCGACGATCACCGCGGCCGCCAGGCCCGACAGCGCGGCCGGCACCACCACCTTGAGCGCCACCTCCAGCCGGGTCGCGCCGAGGCCGTAGGCCGCCTCGCGCAGCGAACGCGGCACCGCGCTCAGCGCATCCTCGCTCATGGAGCTGATCAGCGGCAGGATCAGGATCCCCATCACCAGGCCCGCCGAGGCCGTGTTGTATACTTCGACGACGTTGGGCCCAAAGATGGAGCGCAATAGCGGAGTCATGAAGGTGAGGGCGAAGTAACCGTAGACGACGGTCGGAATCCCCGCCAACACCTCCATGATCGGCTTCAGCGTGTTGCGCGCCCGGGCCGAAGCGTACTCGCTCAAATAGATCGCCACCGCCAGGCCCAGCGGCAACGCCACCGCCATCGCGATCGTACTGGTGAGCAGGGTGGCAGTCACCAGCGGCCAGATGCCGAACTGGCCGACGGCAGGCTGCCAGTGGGTGGTGAACAGGAACTCGCGGAGGGTCACCTCGGGCTTGCTGAAGAAAAGGAGCGCCTCGCGGCCCAACACGACCACGATGCCGATCGTCGTGAAGATCGAGATGGCGGCGCAGAGCGCCAGGAAGCCCCGGATCAGCGCCTCGCCGGGCCGCGGGCGCCGCGTCAGCGATCGCGCCGGCTGCCCGACGAGGCCGATCGCCCTGACGGTCTCCCGCGAAGTTGCGACGCCTATGCTATTGCTCATCTGATCATCCCCTCTCGTTGATCATGCCGGCATCTGCTTCAACCATTCGACGATGCGCGCTTCGATCTGGTCGCGCACGCGGCGGAATGCGGCCAGCTTCTCTTCGTCGCTCCCCTCGACGGCCGCCGGATCGTCGAAGGGCCAGTGCAGGCGCTCGCCCATGCCCGGAAACACGGGACACCGCTCCTCGGCCCTGGCGCATACGGTGATCAGATAATTGAAGTGCATCTTGCCGAGATAAGTGTCCAGTCCCTTGGCCCATTGCCCGGCCATATCCAGGCCGATCTCGGCTAACACCCGGCGGGTGTAGGGGTTGATCTCTTTGGGCTCCAGGCCGGCGCTGTGGACCTCGAAACGGTCGCCGGCATGCTTGCGCAACAACGCCTCGGCCATCTGGCTGCGAGCCGAATTGGCCGTACAAAGGAACAGCACTCGAGGCAAACTCATATCGTCCTCACACGCGACACGCTGGGTGCCATCGCGCGATGGCACCCAGCGTCGGGAGCAACGGGCTTTTGGTTACTTGCCCATTGCTTTCAGCCAGTTCTGCTTCGCGGTGTCGAGCGCAGCCTGGCTGGCCGGGAAGTAGCCGACCTTCCTGATTTCTTCGTTAACGTGCGTCAGGTAGAAGTTGATGAACGCGGCCACCTGTGGCTTTTCGTTCATGATCTTTGCAGTAGAGTAGATGAAGAGCGGCCGGGCCAGCGGATACTTGCCTTCGTCCACGCTTTGCACGCTCGGCGCGACGCCCTTGATGGAGAGGGCCGTCAGCTTGCCCTGATTCTCCTGATAATACGCGAAGCCGAAGTAACCGATGGCATAGGGGCTACCCTCGACCCCCTGCACGAGCACGTTGTCGTCCTCGCTGAGCTGCAGGTTCTTGGCCTTGAGCAGCGCCTCCTTGGCCTTCTCCTTGAACGCCGGCGTCATGACCGCTTCGATGAAGTAGTCGAACGTGCCGCTGTCGGTGCCCGGGCTGAAGCGCAGGATGTTCTCCTTGGGCCAGGCCGGGTTGACATCGGACCACTTTTCGGTGGTGTCGGAGAAGATCTTCGCCAGCTCTTCGAGGGTGACGTCCTTCAGGAACGTATTGCTCTTGTTGACCACGACCGCCAGCGCATCCGTGCCGACGCGGAACTCGACCGGCTCGCGGCCGATCGCCTTGCACGCCTCGACCTCCGATGACTTGATCGGCCGGCTGGCGTTGGAGATGTCGGTTTCGCCGGCCTTGCAGAAGCGCTCGAAGCCGGCGCCCGTGCCGATGCTGTCAATGGTGATGTTGCCCTTGTAGCCCTCGTCCTTGAAACGTTCGGCGATCCGCTCGGTCAACGGGAACACGGTCGAGCTGCCGGCGGTGCGGATGTCGCCCTTCACCTGGAGCGGATCCACCGGCGGCAAGGCGACGCCGGTCGTCGCGGGCTTCGCCGCGGTCGGCTGAGGCGGGGCGGTCGGCGCCGCGGGCTTGGTCGCGGTCGGTTGAGGCGCGGCGGTCGGCGCGGCGGGCTTGGTCGCGGTCGGTTGAGGCGCCGCAGTCGGCGCCGGGGTGGCCGCGGCTCCGCAGGCCGAGATCAGCAGGCCGGCGACGAGCAGGACAATGAACAAGTGGAAACGCATAGGTTTTTCTCCCTCCGATATGTAGTGTTCTCTCTTCAGAACCGTCCCCAGTATCGCGCGACCAACTTAACCCCTGGATAAGGTCTTGTTAATATCTCGCGAAGGATCGGTTAAGATTTCTTTACGCACCATGACCGCCAATCCGCTACTTGACAAACCTCTGCAGCCATGATATGACCTGCGCAGGAGGAATCGCCATGAGCGCACCCTGGAGAGGCATTTTCCCCATTGTCGTCACTCCCTTTACCGCCGGATACGAGCTCGACGAGCCGGGCCTGCGCCGCGTCGTGCGCTTCTGCATCGAGGCCGGCGCGCGCGGGTTGGTCGGCCCGGCCAACGCCAGCGAGTTCGCCACCCTGTCGGACGACGAGCGCCGGCGCTGGATCGAGATCGTGGTGGGCGAGGCGGCCGGCCAGGTGCCGGTGGTGGCGGCCACCACCTGCGGCCACGCGTTGCCCGCGGTAGCCCTCAGCCGCCATGCTCAGGCGGTCGGCGCGGCGGGCATCATGTCCATGCCGCCGCATATCTTGCATCCCGACGCCGAAGGGTGCTATCGCTACTACCGGGCGCTCTCCGACGCGCTGGAGATCCCCATCATGGTGCAGAACTACATCGGCCCGGTGGGCACGCCGATGAGCGCGGAGCTGCTGGCGCGCATGTGCCGCGAGCTGCCGCGCGTGGAGTACATCAAAGAGGAAACGGTGCCCTCCCCGCGCATGATCGGCCAGACCATCGCCGCGGCCGGGCCGCATTGCAAAGGGGTGTTCGGCGGCCAGGCCGGCCAATACCTGCTCGACGAGTATCGCCGCGGCGCGGCCGGCAACATGCCCGCCTGTCAGACGACCGACCTGCTGCAAGACGTGTGGGACCTGCTGGAAGCCGGCGAGGAGCGGGCCGCGCGGGCGCGCTTCAACCGGATCTTGCCGCTGATCAACTACGAGCGGCTCTACGGCGTGGCGCTTTACAAGGAAGTGCTCTATCGCCGCGGGGTGATCGCCTGCCGCGCCTGTCGCGCGCCGGGCAAGGAGCTGGACGACCAGGATCGCGCCGAGCTGGACGCCATCCTGGCCGACATCGAGCCACTCTATCGGGTATAGGAGCGAAGCATGAAGATCACGCGACTTGAAACCTTCGTGGTCGGCAATCCGTGGAAGAACTGGGTCTTCGTCAAGGTGCATACCGACGAAGGCCTGACCGGCGTGGGCGAGGCGACGGCCGGGATGAGCGCGAAGCCGGCCGAGGCGCAGGTGCAGGAGCTGGCGCGCTTCGTCATCGGCGAGGATCCGTTGCAGCCGGAGCGCCTCTGGCACAAGATGTACAAGGGGCTCTTCCTGGGCGTCAACATCGCCATGAATGCCATCGAGATCGCCTGTTGGGACATCCTGGGCAAGAGCCTGGGCGTGCCCGTATGGAAGCTGCTCGGCGGCAAGCAACGGCCCCGGCTGCGCGTCTACGCCAACGGCTGGTACCAGGGCCCGCGCGATCCGGGCTTCTTCGCGGAGGCGGCGGCCGCGGTGGTGGAGCGGGGCTACACGGCGCTCAAGTTCGATCCGTTCGGGTCGGCCTACCGCTATCTAAGCCCGCAGGAGGAGCGGCTATCGCTCAAGATTGTGGCCGCGGTGCGCCGGGCCGTGGGCGATGACGTGGACCTGTGCATCGAGGGGCACGATCGCTTCAGCGTCTCGACGGCCATCCGCATCGGCCGGGCGCTGGCGGAATTCCGGCCGCTGTGGTTCGAGACGCCCGTGATGTCCACCGACATCGCGGCTACGGTCGAAGTGGCGCGGGCGGTCCCCGTGCCGGTGGCCACGGGCGAACGCTTCAACCGCCTGGCCCAGTTCCACGATCTGCTCGCCCATCGAGTGGTGGACATCGTCCAGCCGGAGACGCTGGCGATCGGGGGCATCAGCGGCGCGCGCAAGGCCGCGGCGCTGGCCGAGGCGGCCGAGGCGTTCGTGGCGTTGCATCAAGCACAAAGCCCGCTCAACACGGCGATCAACGCCCACATCCACGCCAGCATCCCCAACTTCCTGATCCAGGAGTGCTTCGACGACTTCCTGGCGCCGTGGGCGCGCGAGATCATGCACGGCGTGCCGCCCGTCGTAGACGGCCACATCGAGCCGTCCGACGCGCCCGGCCTCGGCGTGGAGCTGGACGAGGCCGAGATGGCGAAACACCCCTACGGCGCGGATAACTTCATGCGGCTGTTCGAGGACGGCTGGGAGCGCCGGCGGCGCGAAAACGCCCGATAGGACGTGAGATCGCTTCCGATTTTTCAGCTTCCAACTTTTGACATCCTCTGCCTTCTGCATACAATAAGGCGGTTGGCAGGTATTCAGATGAAGACCGATCTCAACCCGTACAGTACCATTCCGGCCTTGCGCCGGACCATGCCGATTTCGCGCGGCCGACAAGCCGCGGGCTTGCGGCGGCCTGTGCAGCATCCTGTCTGATCTCCCCTTCCTCCGCGGCCGGGGTGATCTGCGTCGGATGCCCCGGCCGTACAGTCTTCGCTTTTCGCGCCGCGCCGGCCTGCAAACTCTTTTCTGGGAGGGCAGCCGATGGCACGCGCGGAGCACATCTTTCGCAACGCACAATTCATCCAGCGGCGGTTCAGCCGTGCCGACGCGCTGGTCATCCTGGCGGTGGCCGTGCTCATCTATGTGGGCGCGCGGCTGGCGTTGGCCGCGCCCGCCATGGTGGCCGGGCCGACCATCTCCCTGGCGCCGACCGCGCTGCCCACCTACGCGCTCTATTCCACCGGCCGGATGCTGGCCGCCTATCTCCTCAGCTTCCTGTTCACCCTGGTGTACGGCTACATCGCGGCCTACAACCGCCGGGCCGAAGCCGTGATGATGCCGCTGCTCGACGTGTTGCAGAGCGTGCCGATCCTCTCCTTTCTGCCCGTCGTCCTGTTGAGCCTGAGCGCGCTCCTGCCGGAAGGGATCGCGGCCGAGCTGGCGTCGGTCGTCCTGATCTTCACCAGCCAGGCCTGGAATATGACCTTCGCCTGGTACCAGTCCCTCACCACCATCCCGGTGGAGCTGCGCGAGGCGAGCAGCATCTTTCGCTTCAACCGCTGGCTGCGCCTGAAGACGCTGGAGCTGCCGTTCGGCGCCAACAGCCTGATCTGGAACAGCATGATGAGCTGGGCCGGCGGCTGGTTCTTCCTGATGGCCGCCGAGATCTTCACCGTGGGCCAGCGCGACTTCCGCCTGCCGGGCCTGGGCGCCTACCTGAGCGAGGCCGCGGCCCAGGGCGATCGGCAGGCCATTCTGATGGGCATCGCCGCGCTGGTGGCGGTCATCGTGATCCTGGACCAGTGCGTCTGGCGGCCGTTGATCGCCTGGTCGGAACGGTTCAAGCTGGAGATGGTGGAGAGCGACAACCCGCCCACCTCGTGGTTCTACGACCTGCTGCGCAGTTCGCAGCTCCTGGAGCGGCTGGTCGAACGCACATGGCGGCCCCTCTCGGAGCGGCTGGATGCCTGGCTGATCCGACGCCTGGCACCGCTGGGCATGGACGAGGGAGATGGCGAGCAGCCGTCCTGGCCGGTCTACGCGCTGATGGCCGGGCTGGTGACCGGGCTGCTCTACGGTGCGTATCGCGCGGGCACCATGCTGTTACAGGTGCCGCTCATGCAATGGGAGTGGATTGCCGGCGGCGTGCTGTTGACGCTGGCGCGCGTGATCGCGGCCCTGACCATCGCTCTGGCGTGGACGATCCCGGTGGGCGTGCTCATCGGCACGAACGAGCGGCTGGCGCGCTGGTTGCAACCGGTGGTGCAGGTGACGGCCTCGGTGCCGGCTACCGCGCTCTTCCCGGTGGTGTTGCTGGCGCTTGTCCGGGTGTCGGGGGGGCTGGGGATTGCCGCGGTGTTGTTGATGTTGATGGGCACGCAGTGGTACGTGCTCTTCAACGTCATCGCCGGCGCGGCCGCCATCCCGCAAGATCTGAAGTACACCGCGGCGCTGCTCGGCCTGAGCCGTTGGGCGCGCTGGCGCACGTTGATCCTGCCGGCGCTGTTTCCCTATATCGTCACGGGCGCGATCACGGCCAGCGGCGGCGCCTGGAACGCCAGCATCGTCGCGGAGCACGTCTCCTATGCCGGCCAGAGCTACTACACCAGCGGCGTCGGCAGCCTGATCGCCCGCGCTACGGCCGATGGCGACTATCCGCTCTTGCTCGCCGCCACGTTGAGCATGGTGTTGACCGTGGTGATCATCAACCGGGCGTTCTGGCGTCGGCTCTATCAGCTCGCCGAAGAACGCTTCCGCATGGAGTGAACGAATCGGGGACGAGGAGGCATCTATGAGCACACAAAACGGGAAGCTGCTGGAACTGAGGCAGGTGAGCCAGTTCTACGGCCGCGGGGAACGCCGCTTCACGGCGGTGGACAAGGTGAACCTGTCCCTCAGCGCGGGCGAATTCGTGGCGCTGCTGGGGCCGTCGGGTTGCGGCAAGAGCACGTTGTTGCGCATCATCACGGGCCTGCAGGCGCCCACCAGCGGCCAGGTGCTCTATCGCGGCCAGCCGTTGCGCGGGGTCAACCCCCATGCCACCATCGTCTTCCAGACCTTCGCCCTTTTTCCCTGGCTCACGGTGCAGGAAAACGTGGAGGTGGCGCTCAAAGCGCGCGGGGTGCCGGCCGCGCTGCGCGCGCCGCGCGCCATTGACCTGCTCGACCGGGTTGGGCTCGACGGCTTCGAGTCGGCTTATCCGCGCGAGCTGTCGGGCGGCATGCGCCAGAAGGTGGGCTTTGCCCGCGCCATGGCCGTGGAGCCGGAACTGCTCTGCCTGGACGAGCCGTTCTCGGCCCTCGACGTGCTGAGCGCCGAGTCGCTGCGCGGGGAGCTATTGGAGCTGTGGACGGGCGGCAAGATCCCCACCCAGGCCATCCTGATGGTCACGCACAACATCGAAGAGGCGGTCTTCATGGCCGACCGCATCGTGGTGATGGACAAGGCGCCCGGCCGCGTGGTGGCCGAGGTGAAGGTGGACCTGTCCCATCCGCGCGACCGCAAGAGCGCGGCCTTCCTGGCGACGATTGACCGGGTCTACGCTACCCTGGCCGGCCAGACCGAGGCCGAGAGCGTAGAGCTGGGCTCCGCGCCCGGCGAGCCGGGCCGCACGCGCGCCCTGCCCGATGTGAGCATCAACGACTTGGCCGGCCTGTTGGAGCGCCTGGACGATCTCCCCGGCAACCGCGCCGACATCTATCGCCTGACCGAAGACCTCAAGGTGGACTCCAGCTACCTGCTGTCGCTGATCGAGGCGGCCGAGCTGTTGGGCTTCGCCACCGTGGCCCAGGGCGACATCAGCCTGACGCCGCTGGGCGAGACTTTTGCCGAGGCGAGCATCCTCGGCCGCAAGGCGATCTTCGCCGCGCGACTGCGCCGGGTGCCGCTCTTCCGCTGGCTGCTCTCGCTGCTCAGAGCTTCGCAGCGCCAGCAACTCGACCGCGGAGTCGTACAGACCGCGTTGGAGCTGGAGTTTCCGCAAGCGGAGGCCGAGCGCCAGGTGGAGATCGCCATCCAATGGGGCCGCTACGGCGAGGTGCTGGCCTACGACGACGCAGAGGAGACGTTCTATCTGGAGCCGATGGAGGCCAAGGCGACCGCATAAGGAGAAGAGCATGATCCGCAATCAATGGTATGTTCTGCTCGAATCGAACGAAGTCAAAGACAAGCCCATCGGCGTGACCCGCATGGGCGAGAAGATGGTCTTCTGGCGCGATGCGGCGGGCAAGGTCCATGCCGCGGTGGACAGGTGCCCGCATCGCGGGGTGCAACTCAGCCTCGGCGCGGTGGTGGACGATCACCTGCAATGTCCCTTCCACGGCTTCGAGTACGGCGCCAGCGGCAGGTGCGTCCACGTCCCCGCCAACGGACGCGGGGGCGTCATCCCGGCCACCCTGCGCCTGAACACGTATCCCACCCACGAAGCGCACGGCTACATCTGGGTCTGGTGGGGAACCGATCCGCCCGCGGACCTCGAACCGCCGACCTTCTTCGACAACCTCGACGACACCTTCTATTACGCCTCGGCGCACGACCCGTGGGACGCCCACTATTCGCGCGTCATCGAGAACCAGTTGGACGTGGTGCATTTGCCCTTCATCCATCGCCGCACCATCGGCCGCGGCGGACGCACCCTGGTGGACGGTCCGCTCGTACAGTGGCGCGGAGACAAAATGCTCTACACCTACGTCTTCAACCGCGTGGACGACGGCACGCCCCCGCGCAAGCCGGGCGAACTCTCGCCCAAGGCCGCCACCAGCGTGCACCTGGAATTCATCATGCCCAACCTGTGGCAGAACTACATCAGCCCCGACGTCCGCATCGTCGCCGCCTTTGTCCCCGTGGACGAGGGCCACACTCTGCTCTACCTGCGCTTCTACCAGCGCTTCATGCGCGTCCCTGTGCTAGGAAAACTGATCGCCAGGCTCGCCATGCCCGTCAACGTCTATATCGCCCACGAAGACCGCCGCGTGGTGGTCACCCATCGGCCGGCGATCAGCGGGCTGAAGATCGGCGAGGCGCTCATCCAGGGCGACCTGCCGATCATCGAATATCGCCGCAAGCGGGAAGAGTGGCAACGAGCGACCTCAGGAGGGTGATGGCGTGCGCCTGTGGAGCCTTCATCCTTCGTACCTGGATGTCAAGGGGTTGACCGCCCTCTGGCGCGAGGGGCTGTTGGCCAAAGCCGTGCTGGAAGGGCGAACGCGCGGCTACCAGAACCATCCGCAACTGGAGCGCTTCAAGGCCCAACCCGATCCGCCGGCGGCCATCAACGCCTATCTGTGGGAAGTGTGGCAAGAGGCGGACCGCCGCGGCTATCGCTTCGACCAGAGCAAGCTCGGCCCCCTGCGACCCTGTCCGAAAATCCGCGTGACCGAGGGGCAGCTACGCTACGAGTGGGCGCACCTGCAGGACAAGCTTCTGCGCCGCGATCCGCCGCGGCAACAACGCAACGCCCTGGTCGCCGACATCCGGCCGCATCCGCTGATGGAAGTGGTTCCCGGACCCATCGAGGCCTGGGAGCGGGAGCGAACAAGGGCGGAACGCGAGAACTGACGCCGGCCGACCTCATCCGGCGCAGGCGGCCGCCACCGCGCGGACCTGGTCATCGCTCAGCTCCGCGAACATCGGCAGGCTCAGGATCTCGGCCGCGGCCGCCTCGGTGTGGGGCAATTCGCCGGCGAACGGCAGGCGGCCCGCGTAGGCCGGCTGCCGGTGCACCGGAACCGGATAGTGGATCAGCGTGCCGATCCCCCGCTCGCGCAGACGCGCCTGGAGGGCGTCGCGGCGGCCGCTGCGCACGACGTACTGGTGATAGACGTGGCGCACGCCCGGCCGCTCGATCGGCAAGCGCAGGTCGGTCTCCTGCAAAAGCTCCGTGTAGAGCTGCGCCAGCGCGCGGCGGCGCTCGTTCTCCGCGTCGAGGTAGCGCAGCTTCACCCGCAAGATCGCGGCCTGGAGCGTGTCCAGCCGGCTGTTCAGGCCGGGCAGGGCGCTCACGTAGCGCTCGCGCCAGCCGTACTCGCGCAACAGCCGCGCCCGGTCGGCCAGCTCATCGTCGCTCGTGACCACCGCGCCGCCGTCGCCCAGCGCGCCCAGGTTCTTCGTCGGATAGAAGCTGAACGCGGCCATGTCGCCGAACGCGCCCGTCTTCCGGCCCTCGATGGCCGCGCCGTGCGATTGCGCGCAATCCTCGATCACCCACAGGTCGTAGCGCCGGCCGATCTCCAGGATGGCGGCCATGTCGGCCGGGTGGCCGTAGAGGTGGACGGGGATGATCGCGCCGCGGCGCGCGCCTCGGCCGCCGGCCGCTGCGCGCTTCAGCGCGTCTTCCAGCCGCTGCGGATCCATCGTGAAGGTGGCCGGTTCGATGTCCACCAGCACGGGGGTGGCGCCGGCCAGCTCGATGGCGGCGACCGTGGCCACGGCCGTGTGCGAGACGGTGAAGACATGGCTCCCCGGCCCGACGCCGCACGCGCGCAGCGCCAGGTGCAGCGCGTCGGTGCCGCTGGCGACCCCGATCGCGTGGCCCACGCCCAGGTACGCGGCGAACTCGCGCTCGAACGCGGCGACCGGCTCGCCCAGGATGTAGCGGCCGGCCATCAGCACCTGAGCGATGGCCGCATCAATCTCGGCCTGGTGCGCCAGGTAGTTGGCGCGCGGATCGGTTTGTGGGATCATGGCAAATGTCCTCATAAGTAGCGCGGCAGGTGTTCCCGGTAATACGCCAGCGTGCGCGCCAGGCCCTCGCGCAGGGGCACTTCGGGCCGCCAACCGAGGGTCTCCCGGATCAGGCGATCGTCGGCGTAATAGTCGCCGATGTCAATCCGCTTGCGCTCGGGCGGAAAGCTGCGCACGACGAAGCTGCCGCCGCCGTTGACCTCGATCAGCAGCCGGGCCAGCGCCTCCAGGCTGATCACCTCGAGGCCGCCCAGGTTGAAGGCACGGCCGTCGGCGCGCGGATCGGCCGCGGCCAACAACAGCGCTGTCACCGCGTCGTCCACGTAGGTGAAGTCGCGCAACTGGCCGCCCTCCCACACCTCGAACGGCCGGCCTTCGACCAGCAGCCGGATCCAGATGCCCAGAAAGGTCTGCCGCGCGTCCTTCACGCGCATCCGCGGGCCGTAGGTGTTCGTCAGCCGCAGGGCCGCGGCGCGCAGGCCGTAGACGTTGTTGTAGAGGATGTGATACCACTCGCCGGCCATCTTGTTGATGCCGTTGACATCCACCGGCCGCAACAGATGCCCTTCGTCCACCGGCAGGCGCTCCGGCTTCCCGTAGATCTGCCGCGTGCTGGCGAAGACGATCTTGATGCCGGGATTGTGCTTGCGACACGCCTCCAGGATGGAGAGCTGCGCCCGGCAGTTGATCTCCAGGTCGGTGTACGGATCCTGCATCGAATCGAGATGGCTGGTCTGGCCGGCCAGGTTGAAGAGATAGTCCTGCCCCTGCACCAGATAAGCCATGCTGTGCTCGTCGCGCACGTCCGAGATGTTGACCCGCACCCGCTCCTCGATGCCGGCGATGTTGAACAGGTTGCCGCCGTACTGGGGGATCAGGCTATCCACCAGGGTCACGATCGCGTCCAGCTCGACCAGGCGCCGGGCCAGGTTCGACCCGATGAAGCCGAGCCCGCCGGTGATCAACACGCGGCGGCCGGCGAAGGCTTGCGTCAATTCCATGGCCCTTATCATACCAGAGGCGTCCCGCACGGCGAAAATCCTCGCGCGTCTTTCGCGATTCCCATCTTTTGTATTACAATGTCCGTCATGCGCAAATCGTGGAAGACCCTGGCCCAGGCCGGCGTGCTGATCGTCGCCGCCGGGTTCCTGGCCGCGCTCGTCGCCGGCCAGTGGACGACGCTGCGGACGTATGACTGGCAGCTCGAGCCGGGCTGGGCGCTCCTGGCGCTGCTCGGGCTGGAGATCACCTGGCTGTTCGAGCTGGACACCTGGCGCATGATCCTGGCCGGATTGGGCGGCCCGTTGCCCTATCGCACGGCCGCGGCGATCTGGTTCCTCAGCAACATCGTGCGTTACATCCCGGGCAACGTCTGGCAATTCCTGGGCATGGCCGAGCTGGCGCACGACGAGGGCGTGCCGCGGCTCATCACGCTGACGAGCATCGTGCTCCACCAGGTCATCTCGACCGCGGTGGGGGTGGTGCTGGCGGCGTGCTATTTCGCGCTCTTCGACGACGGCGAATGGCTGCGTTATCTGCGGCCGGCGCTGCTGATCGCACCGCTTGGCCTGCTCTTGCTCCAGCCGCGGCTCCTCGACGCCGTGCTCAACCGGCTGTTGCGCCGGATGGGTCGTCCGGCCGTGCGGGTGACCCTTTCGTGGCGCCAGATCTGGCTGTTGATCGGCCGCTACTTCGTCGTCTGGACGCTGATGGGACTCAGCTTCGCAGCGCTGGTGCGCGGCCTGACGCCCGCCGGATGGCCCGTCGCGGGGTACCTGGTGGCGTCGTGGGCGGCCGCCTACGTCATCGGCTATCTGACGTTGCTCACGCCGGCCGGATTGGGGGTGCGCGAGGGCGCGCTGGCCCTCCTGCTCCTGCCGGTCGCGCCGGCGGGGGTCGCCGCGGTGATCGCGATCGTGGCTCGACTATGGATGGTGGCCGGCGAGGTGGTGGGCGCCGCCGCGGCGCTCGCGATGCGTAGCCGCCGCGCGGCCGATCGAGGGGTGATGAACGAATGACGCGACGACAAGACCCCTCTACCGCAACCTCAAGCACGGGCCGGTCTCCGACCGCGCCCGGCCCACTGTGGCAGCCGGCCTCCGCGCTCGTCCTCGCCGCGATGCTGCTCTTCGCCGCCTGGTTCTCGGCCTACAGCATCCGCCTGCACGACGCGCACCGCACGCACAAGGCCGATCTCGGCCAGATTGACCTGGCGATCTGGAACACCGCGCACGGCCGCTTCGTGCAGGAGATCAAGGACGATCAGGTGAGCACCCGCCTCACCGACCACGTGGAGCCGATCTTTCTGCTTGTTGCGCCGATCTTCTGGTTGTGGGACGACGTGCGCGCGCTGTTGATCCTCCAGGCCGCGGCGCTGGCGGCCGGCGCGTGGCCGATCTATCTGTTGGCGCGGGAAAAAACCAGGGATTGGGGATTCGGGATGGGGGCATGGCCGGCTGCACTCTTCGCCCTCGCGTATCTCCTCATGCCGATCCTTCAGGCCGCGGCCGTGGCCGAGTTCCACGCGCTGGCGCTGGCGCCGGCCCTGATCGCGTGGGCGCTGTGGGCGGTCGAGGCGCGGCGTTGGGGCCAGTTCGTCGCGGCCGCGGCGCTGCTGATGGCCGTGCAGGAGGGGATGGCGCTCCTGGCGGCCGGTCTGGGCGCGTACGCGCTGGCGCGCGGGTGGCAACTCTTGCCCCCCCTGCCCCCCCAATCCTGGGGGGAGGCCGACTCCCCCCGTCATCGGGGGGTCAGGGGGGCCGTCAGCGCGGCCCAATCCTGGGGGGAGGCCGACTCCCCCCGTAGTCGGGGGGCCGGGGGGGCCGTCAGTGCGGCTGGCGCCGCGATCCTGGCCCTCGGCCTGATCTGGTTCTACGTCGCGACCTTCGTCATCATCCCGCACCACGCCGCGCAGGCGTACGGCCTGGCGCAAACGCCCTATGTGGCGCGCTACGGCGAGCTGGGCGACAGCTTCGGCGATGTGCTCAAAGCCCTGATCACGCGGCCGTGGGTCGCGCTGCGCATCGCGGCCGAGCCCCCGCGCGCCGGCTACCTGATCGGCCTGTTCGCCGCGACCGGCTTCCTGGCGCTGCTCGGCCCGGAGATCGTGCTGCTGAGCGCGCCGCTGCTGCTCGCCAACCTGTTCAGCTCCTTCCCCATGCAATACTTCGGCGAGCTGCACTACTCCGCGGCGCTGGCGCCCTATCTGATCGTCGCGGGGCTGATCGGGTTGCGGCGCTTCCGGGCGCAGGCGCAGCCGCTGACCGGCGGCCGGCCGGCGCTGATCCTGGGCCTGGCGCTGCTCGTGGCCGGCGCGCTGATCGGCCAGGTGGATCGGGGCTACACGCCCATCGGCCGCGAGTATGCCCGCCTCGGGCCGGGGTGGCCGGCGGTCACTGCGCACGAGCGCCTGCTCGGCCGCTTCGCGCGGCAGATCCCTCCCGACGCGGCGCTCAGCACAACGGCGAGCCTCTATCCGCACTTCAGCCATCGGCCGCTGATCTACCAGTTCCCGTGGCTGGGCCAGGCCGATTGGGCGCTGCTCGACGTGACGGCCGCCACCGACCGCCACCCGGCCGACATCCGGCGGGAGGCGCTGCGCCTCCTGGAAACGGGCTGGGGCGTGGTGGATGCGGCCGACGGCTATCTGCTGCTGGCGCGCGGCCGGGGCCAGGCCGCCATCCCCGACGCGTTCTACGATTTCGCGCGGGCGACCGCCGATCGGCCGCTCCGGCCCCTCGCCTGCGAAGAGAGGGGCGATTGCCATGTCGCGTTCGAGGGGAAGCTCAAGCTTCTCGGCTACGACCTGGCCGACGAACCGAAGTGGCGGCGTACCGTGTTGCGCTTCTACTTCCAGCCGCTGGAGCCGTTGCCCGCCGACACGCGCATCATCTTGCGGGTCGTATCGGCCGACGGCGAGACGGCGGCCGATACGACCGTACAAGCCGCGCCCGCGTTGCTCTGGTATCCGCCCGCGGCATGGCGGCCGGGGGAGACGGTTGTGGTGAGCACCCTGCCGCTCTTCCTGCCGGCGGCCTGGGCGCCGGCCGTGGCGGTGGAAGCCGAGGGCCGCCGCCTGACGCCCCAGGTCATTGAGCCCGCGGTCGCGACGGCCGAAGGGGAGGCGATCCTGGGAGGATGGGAACGGCAAGGCGGCTGGCTGGCGCCGGCCGGCGAGCCGCGCGAGGCGTATCCCGCGTCCGCACGCTTCACGGCCGCGGGGTGGAGCGTCCGCCTGACCCACGCGGCCATGCGCCGGGCGGCCGCGCCGGGCCGGCGCTATCTGCTGGCGCTGCGCTGGGCCGCGGACGAGGGGGCGGCCCCGGCCGATTATCGCGTCTTCGTCCATCTGCGCGACGCGGCCGGCCGCACGATCGCCAACGGCGATGCCACCCCCACCTGGTTCGCGCCCCGGCCGGTGAACCGCTGGCCGCGGCCGTTCGCCATCTGGTCGGCCTACGGCATCCCCGTTCCGGCCGACGCGGCGCCGGGCGAATACGCGTTGGTGATCGGCTGGTACGACCCGGCAACCGGCAAGCGCCTGTCGGTCAGCGGCGCCGAGGGGAACGCGACGGCGACCGAGTTCGTCTTGGGAACAGTGGTCGTGGATCCGTTCGCCGGCCCGCGGCCCGACCTCTGTTGTCTCCTGGCGCCGGACTGCTGCGCGTCGCAGGAGTAGATGGGAAATCGGTAAACTGGTAGATTGGTAAATTGGTAAAAACCGGTAAACGGTAAAGCGGCAAAGCGACCAATGACGTTTGACGTTTCACGTTTGACGTTTCACGTTTCACGTTTCCTCCTCCTCATCCTCCTGGCGGCGCTGGCCGTGCGCGTCCATCGGCTGGCGGCCCAGAGCCTGTGGTACGATGAGGCGGTGACCGCGCACGTGGCCGGCCAGGGGATCGCCGAGCTGACGCGCTGGACGGCCGACGATATCCAGCCGCCGCTCTACTACTACGCGGTGGCCGGCTGGACGGCCCTCGCAGGCCGGTCGGAGTGGGCGCTGCGCTTTCCGTCGGTTTGCTTCGGCGTGTTGACGACCGCGCTGATGTGGGTTGTGGCGCGGCGGCTGTTCGGCTTGCGCGCGGCCGCCGGGTTGGCCGCGCTGTTGACGGCGTTTTCGCCTCTTTATGTGTACTATGCGCAGGAAGCGCGCATGTACACCCAACTGACGTTCTGGGGCCTGTTGGCCGGCTATGCGCTGCTACGGGCAATGGGGTGGGACGGCCGCGAACGACCCCAAAAGGGCGGACGGCCGCGTAGGGGCGGATGGCCGTCCGCCCCTACGCGGGCATCCGCCTTTGCCGCCCTCTTCGCGGACGGCCGCCGCGCCGTCCGCTGGTGGCTCGTCTTCGTCATGGCGGCGGTGGCCGCGCTCTACACTCACTACTTCGCGGCGTTCCTGTTGTTGGCCTGCGCGCTGTGCGTGCTGGTCGCGCTGATCGTCCAGATGACGCGGAGCGACCGCGCGGCCGCGTGGCGTCGCGGCATTGCGGCCGCGGCGGCCGGCGCGGCCATCGTCCTGCTCTACCTGCCGTGGCTGCCGGCCATGCTCACCCGCTACCGGCTGGATCGCTCCTACTGGCAGGGCGCGCTGAAGCTCGGCGAGGCGCTGCGCCACGTCGCCATCAGCTTCACCGTGGCCGCGCCCGAAATGATGCTCGAAACGGACGCCGTGCGCCTGTTGCCGTGGTTCGGCCTGGCGTTCGTCGCGGCGATGGCGGGCCTGATCGTAGGGGCGCACGGCCGTGCGCCCCTACACGGCCGCACGTCCCTGTTGCTGTTGCTGGCGTGCCTGCTCGTGCCGACGGTGGGCATCCTGGCGCTTGCCTCGCGCACGCCCAAGTTCAACGCCCGCTACCTGATGATCGCGTCGCCGGCGTATCTGCTGACTTTGGCAGGAGGGATGGGGTATTGGATATCGGGGATTAGGGATTGGGGATTGAGGATTTCAGGACGAATGTTTCGAGGCGCTAGTACGAAGCGGAAACCCAATACCCAATCCCCAATACCCAATCCCCAATCCCCAATACCCGCCATCCTCGCCGCGGCGCTGGTCGTCTTCGTGATGTGGACCTCGTTCGCTGCGCTGCGCAACTGGTTCACCGATCGGGCCTTCGCCAAGGCGCAGTGGCGCGAGCTGGCCGCGGCCGTGCGCGCGAAAATGGCCCCCGACGAAACGGTCGTGCTGGTGTCGGGCCATGCGTGGCCCGCATGGGACTACTACGCGGCCGACATCCCGGCCATCCGCCTGCCGGCGTTGGACATCCTGGACGTGGAGGCCGTGCTCGGCTTCGAGGACGGCCCGCGGCTGGGCGAGGCGCTGCGGGGCAAGCGCGGGGTGTGGCTGGTGCGCTGGCAGGCCGAGACGGTGGATCCGGTCGGCTTTGCGCCCTATTTCCTGGACCGCATCGGCGTCGAGCAGCCGCAGCCGCGGCGCTTCTGGCACCTGGACCTGCGCCACTGGCGCCTGGGCGAGAGCACCGCCATCCCGGCCGGGCCGACGCCCGCCCATGCCGACGGCGCCAACTTCGCGCACAAGCTGGCCCTGATCGGCTGGGACGACCCCGTGGGCGGCCAGCTCACCGTCTATTGGCGGACGCTCAACCGCCTGACCGCCGACTACCAGGTCTCGCTCATCCTGAGCGATGCGGCCGGCCGCGAGGTGGGCCGCTGGGACGGCCGGCCCGCGGGCTACGACTATCCGACGATGCGCTGGCGGCCCGGCCAGATGTTGTTCGGCCGCTATCCGTTGCCCCTCCGCGCCGACGCCGCCGGCGACTACTACGTCTCCCTGGCCGTCTACGACGCGTCCGACCCCGCGGGCCTGGACATCCGCGACGTGGCCGATAACCCGGCCGGCAAGCGCGTGCGGCTGGGACCGCTGCGCCTGGCCGGAAAGTGATGTGCAATTCCAAATGTGCCGTGCACGTCTCCGCCGCGCTGTGCGTCCGGCGAGGCCGCCCGGCGATCCATCGCCGGGCTACGGAAGCAGCGCCCCGTGAACGGGGCTGGATCGCCGCCAAAGTAACGGCCATTTTGACGGATGGCGCGGCCTCTGGTAGACTCAGTAGATCACAGATTCAAGCTCAAAGGGGGTCTGTGACCCCCGACCGCCGGTCACAGACCGGCTTGGAGCAGCAAAATTGTGATCTACTGAGACTGCCCTGAAAATAGCCGACACGTGCCAGGCATCTTGCAGAATGCCTGGCACGTAAAACCGATACCGTCGGCTTATCGAGAGGATACCTGTTATGGAGGTCTCTCATGCGGGTCAAGGCCCGATCGTTGTTCCTGTTTCTCTGGGCTGGAGTCGCCATCGCCCTGGCCGGCTGTGGCCTGGCGCCCATCCTCTCGGACGTGCGGGTGGCGCCGGACGTGATCTCGCCGAACGCCGACGGATCGGACGACGTCACGCACATCAACTATCGCGTGAGCCGGCCGGCCAAAGTCTCGATCTATTTCGTGGACGCCCAGGGCGGACGCCACTATTTCCGTAAGGAACAACGCCGGTCGCCGGGCAGGTACGACGTGTATTGGGGCGGCGTGATCAACGACCCCCAGGTGCGGGTCGTCAACGGCCAGCCGATGCTCGTCGAGAGCCAGGTCTTGCCCGACGGCGTCTACACGTGGGTCATCGAGGCGACGGACGACACCGGCCGCAGCCAGGCCGTCCAGGGACAGATCACCATCCGCGACGCGGACACGGCCCTGCCGGAGCTCCACAACTTCACGGTCATTCCGCAGGTCTTTCGGCCCAACCAGGACGGCCTGCGAGACGACCGGGTGGCGGTGTCGTATTACCTGACCAAGAAGGCCGAGCGCGCGCAAGTCTATCTGGTGCCGGTCAATCCGCAGCCCGGCCAGGAAGGCCTGAAGTATCCCGTGGCCGAGAAACCGTCGGCCTCGACGGCCGAGCCGGGCGCGGCGGGTTATCACGGCTACGACTACGACGGCGGCGTGGACCTGAACGCCGAGCCGCCGCCCAACGGCCCCTACATCGTCTACGGCGAGGCCGAAGATCGGGTGGGCAACCGGGTGGTGGTGAGCACGACGCTGACCATCGAAGAGGGCGGCAAGCCGCGCGCCGAGGTGGCCGGCGGCGAGATTGATTGGCAGGGCGAGATGAACCGCGTGGTGGGCGTGCCGCTGGGCCAAAGCCTCTGCTTCACCGCCACGATCGTCAACATCGGCCCGGTGCCGATCCGCACGGCCGGGCCATGGCCGGGCCAGAAGTTCAAGTTCAGCCAGAACTACAACGCGCTGGCCGCCGAACAGGGCGAGGTCTCCTGGTATCAGCAGGCGGGCGTCTGGCGCTTCGGCATCAACTTCGACACGACCGGCGTGGACTTCCCCTATCGTTGGGCCATCGGCCGCAAGGAAGACCTGGAAGAGCGCATCATTGACGGCCGGCCGCAGTACTACCTGTTGCCGGGCAAGCGCGGCCAGGTGAGCGGGTGCATCGAATTCGACCAGAAGCCGCCGGTGGGCACCAACTTCTGGTGGGGCGGGCTGATCCACGAGTTCGTCCAGGTGGCGAACAACGACATTGACCGGATCAGCGTGGTGGTGGGCGCGCCGTGACGGAGCGCGCGGCCGACATGACGACGGACGACGGGATGGGGGGGCATATCTTCTCAAAAAGTGGGGACGACGGGGGTCACAGACCCCCTTTGAACGAGCTTGCAGCCGGTCTGCGACCGGCGTCCCCCAGGTTATTGAGAGGATACGAGGGGGCGAACAGGTGAGCGGCGAGCCGACGCTGGCGGTGATCGTGGTCAGCTACAACGTGCGGGAGCTGTTGGCCGCGTGTCTGCGCGCGACGCTGGCGAGCCTGGCGCGCGCCGGGTTCGCGTTGCCCGGCGGGGGCCGGCCGGCGACCGCGGCCGTGATCGTCGTGGACAACGCCTCGACCGACGGCAGCGCGGCGATGGTCGCGGCCGGCTTCCCGCAGGTGCAGCTCATCGCCAGTCCGCAAAACCTGGGCTTTGCCGCCGGCAACAACCTGGCGCTGCGGATGTTGGGGTTCGACGGCCCCCAAATGCGGCCCTCCATCCCCAGCCCCCAACCCTCAATCCCTAATCCCCAACCCCCGATCCCTAATCCCTCTTTTGTCCTCCTCCTCAACCCCGACGCGGAGCCGCTCGACGACGCGATCGGCCAGATGGCGGGCTTTCTGGCCGCGCATGGGGAGGTAGGCGGGGTCGGCGCGCAGCTCCGGTATCCCGACGGTCGCTTTCAGCACGGGGCCTTCCGCTTTCCCGACCTGTGGCAGCTCTGGTTCGATTTCTTTCCGCCCCGGCCGCGGCGACTGCTCGAGTCGCGGCTCAACGGCCGCTACCCGCGCGGCCTCTACGACGCCGGCCGGCCGTTCCCCATAGACTTTGCGCTCGGCGCGGCGCTCATGGTGCGCCGGGAGGCCATCGCGGCGGCCGGACTGCTCGACGAGGGGTACTTCATGTACGCGGAAGAGGTAGACTGGTGTTGGCGCATTCAGCGCGCGGGATGGCCCTTCTACTGCGTGCCGACCGCCCATGTGATCCATCACGGCGGCGCGAGCGCGCGGCAGTTTCGGGCGCAATCGTTCTTGAACCTGTGGCGCAGCCGCAAGCGCCTGTACGACCGCTTCTACTCGCTCCCGCGGCGCCGATTGGCCGGCCTGATCGTCCGGCTGGGGATGTGGGCCGAGGCGCGGCGGGCGGCCGCGGCCGCGGCCCGCGGCGAGATCTCGGCCGACGAGCTCGCGGCTCGCCTGGCCGCCTGTCGCGAGGTGCGGGCACTTTTCGCACACCTGTAATGCGAGATTCATCTCGCATCACGAGCTAAAGCTCGCGGCACATTGACCTGTAATGCGAGATTCATCGCGCATCACGAGCTAAAGCTCGCGGTACATTGACCTGTAATGCGAGATTCATCTCGCCACTTCACAATCAGGAGAGGGGATGTCTGTTCAGCTTGCCGTCGCGGTCCTCACCCGCAACGAGGCCAGACACATCGCCGCGTGCCTGGCCACGCTGGGATTTGCCGATCTGGTGGTGCTTTCCGATTCGTTCAGCGACGACGGAACGGTAGAGATCGCGCGGGCGGCCGGCGCGACGGTCTTCCAGCGGCCGTTCGACAACTTCGCCGGCCAACGCAACGCCACGCTCGACGCCGTCGACGCGGAATGGGTCTTCTTCGTGGATGCCGATGAGCGGATCACGCCGGAGCTGGCCGCCGAGGTGCGCCGGGTGATCGCCGAACGGCCCGAGGTGGGCTGGTGGGTGCCGCGGCACAATTTCATCGCCGGCCACCAGGTGCGCCACGGCGGGTTTTACCCCGACTATCAGCTTCGCCTGCTCCGTCGTGGCCGCGCCCGCTATGACCCCGACCGTCCCGTGCACGAGGTGGTGCTGCTGGATGGCCCGGCGGGCTATCTGCAAAACCCGATGATCCATTACAACTACGCGACCTGGGCGCAGTTCCATGCCAAGCAGCGTCGCTACGCGCGCATGGAAAGCCGCATCCTGCGCGAGCGCGGGGTCAGGCCATGGCCGCACAAGTTCGTGCGCCAGCCGCTGCGCGAGTTCTGGCGGCGCTATGTGACGTTGGAAGGGTACAAAGATGGCTGGGTGGGGCTGAAGCTGGCCGCGCTGCTGGGGTTCTACTACGGCTTCATGCCGCACTGGTATCTCCTGCGCGGCGCGTAACACATCACGTGCCTGGCACTTTGGAAGTGCCAGGCACGTCCTCGCAACTAATGCTTCGTCGTGACCCCGATCCGTTTGAGGATGCGGGGCAACCCTTCGGCGATCAGGCGATCCAGCGCCTCGGCCGTCGCCGCGTAGCCCTCTTCCGGGCCGCCGTAGGGATCGGCGATCTCCTCGCTGCGGCCGGCCATCTCGCTCAGCAGAAAGACCTTGCGCAGGTGTTTCGGCTCCAGGTAGAAGAGGGAGCGGCGATGCTGTTCCTCCATGACCAGGACGATGCTCGCCTTTTCCAGCAGCTCGGCCGTCATCGCCTGCGACCGATGATCGGCCAGAGAGAGGCCCAGTTGGCCCAGCGCGCGGGCCGCGCCCGCGCTGGCCTCTTCGCCATCGCGGGCCCACACCCCCGCCGACTGCACTTCCACCTGATCTGCCAGTCCCAGCTCGGCGATGCGCCGGCGCATCAGCGCGGCCGCCATCGGCGAGCGGCAGATGTTGGCGGTACACACGAAGAGGATGAGTTTCATGCCGCGCTGCACGTCTTCCGATCTCTGCGTCACGCCAGTTCGGGCTGGATCAGGCCGTAGTCGCCGGCGCTCCGCTTGTACACCACGTTGATCTGGTTCTGATTCACGTTGAAGAAGACAAAGAAGTTGTGGCCGAGCAGTTCCATCTGTTCGACGGCTTCTTCTTCGTCCATCGGCACCATCTGAAAACGCTTGACGCGCGTGATCCGCGGGGACGGCTCCTCGGCTTCGATTTCTTCACCAACGCCTTCTTCGGGTGCGGCAACCGCGGTCTCACCCGTTTCTCCGGCGATGCGCCTGGCCCAGCGTTTGCCCTTGTAGCGGTCCACCTGGCGCTGCATCTTCTCGAACACGGCGTCAATCGAGGCAAACATGTCGGCCGAGGCCTCCTCGGCGCGCAAGATGGCGTGCTTGGTGCGCAACGTCACCTGGGCAATCTGGCGATCTTTGGCCGCCCGCGTGTTCTCGACGGCGAGCTCTACCCGGGCGTCAATGACATTGGGCAGGTACCGCTCCAACCGGCCGATCTTCTTCTCGACATAGGTGCGCAGGGAATCCGTGACCTCGAGGTTCCTTCCGGAGATGGCAAGTTGCATGGGGTCCACTCCTTTCCATATGCCAGAATAGGGGGTCGGAAGCCTTACGCCTTGGGGGTGGGTCAGGCCAGGCCATGCGACCGCCCGTGCGAGTGAGGATATTGTAGTGCGTTTCAGGCGAATTGTCAACCGCCCGCGAGCGGACGAGCGGACACGGGGTCATCGCCGCGAATGTCAGATGAATCACCGACCGCAGCACGCCTTCGTGTTAGGCTGGTGGTGTTGTTCGCTGCAGGCAAATCGCATCACGATAAGGAGGATCTCATGGCAATCCGATCTTCGTTCGCGGAATGGAAGGGGACTTTGAAAGAGGGCGCCGGCACCATGCGGCTGGGGAGCGGCGCATTCGAGGGGCCGTTCACCTATGCCTCGCGCTTCGAATCGGGCGAAGGCACAAACCCGGAGGAACTGATCGGCGCCGCACTCGCCGGCTGCTTCTCGATGTTCCTGTCGGCCCTGCTCAGCAATCGCGGCTACGTGCCGACCATCCGCACCACCGCGACCGTGCACCTGGAGGCCGGCCCCACCATCGCGCTGATCGAGCTGGCGACCGAGGCCCAGGTGCCGGGCCTCGACGAGGCGACCTTCCTCCAACTGGCCGCCGAGGCCAAGGCGAAATGTCCGGTCTCGAAGGCGCTCGCCGGGCCGGAAATCCGGTTGCAGGCGAAGCTGGTGCAATAGGTACAACAGGTGCAACAGGTGCAACAGGTGTTGGGCGACCGAGGTCGCGGCTAAGGAGCCTGCGGCTGGGCGTCGGCCTGCGCCGACGCGTGCACCCACGGAGGTGGGTGTCGCGGCGCCCGTTAGGTGCGGGGGCGCGGAGCGTGAGGGTTTGAGGCGACCGAGGTCGCGGCTAAGGAGCCGGCGGCTGGGCGTCGGCCTGCGCCGACGCGTGCACCCACGGAGGTGGGTGCGGCGGCGCTGCGGCGCCCGTTAGCCGCGATTTCAATCGCCCCAAACCTGGGCGTCGGCCTGCGCCGACGCGTGCACCCACGGCGGTGGGTGTCGCGGCGCCACCGCGCCCGTTAGCCGCGATTTCAATCGCCCCGAACCTGGGCGTCGGCCTTGCGCCGACGCGTGCACCCACGGCGGTGGGTGCAGCGGCGCCAGGGCGCCCGTTAGCCGCGATTTCAATCGCCCCGAACCTGCGTCGCGCGTTCCCGGGCCGAGCCGTATCCAATTCATATTCCAGACGTCTATATTTTAATAAAGTTACGCGAGATCAAGAGGTAACGTAGAAATGTGCAGGGGAACCATGGCCAGATGGCTGATCGCCATATCGGTGGTGTTGGGAAGCATCTGGACGCAGCTGCACGCGGCGAGTTCCGCCCCGACCGCGTACGCTGACGCCGGCGACCGGCCGACCGCCAACGCGGCCGCGACGCCCCTGGCGGCGATCGGCGACTACGTCTGGTACGACGCCGACGGCGACGGCATCGAAGACGTGGGCGAGCCGGGCATCGCGAACGTTCAACTGGCCCTCTACCGCGATGACGACGGCAGCGGAACCATCACCGCCGGCGACACGCTGATGATGACTACCGTCACCGGCGCGGATGGCGGCTATCTGTTCGCCGGGCTGGAGGACGGCGTCTACCTGGTGCAGGTGCTCAGCGCGGGCGCGGCCAGCGGACCGCTGGACGGCCTGGTGCACGTGGTGGGCAATCAGTCGCAACCCGAGCCCACCGCGCCGATCAATGTCAGCGGCGGTTACGTGTATCGGGACGCCGATTTCGGCTACCGCCGGGTCCCGGCCGGCGGACAGGCGATCGTCGGCGGTCGGGTGTGGTACGACGGCAACGCGGATCAGCTCCAGCAGCCCGGCGAGCCGGGCATGGGCGGCGTGCAGATCTGTGCGACGCCGAGCGGAGGCGGCGCGGCTACCTGCGCGACGAGCGACCCCGCCGGCCGCTACCTGCTGGCTGTGCCGTTCGGCAGCTATGCGATCGCGCCGGCCGGCGGCGTCCCGCCCGGGGTGACGCTTTCCACACCTTCCCCGCGCATTGTGGTCGCGGCGGCCGGCCAGCAAATTTTGAACGTGGATTTCGGCTATCGGGAGGCGGCGGCCGGCCAGCTCGGCGCCATCGGCAACCTGGTCTTCAGGGACGCGAACGGTAACGGGATCTTCGACGCCGGCGACGCGGCGCTCGCCGGCGTCAGCGTGGAGCTGATCCGCGATAGCAACGGCGACGGCATCTGGGACGCCGACGAGCCGATCATCGCGACCGCGGTGACGAGCAGCACGCTGGACGCCAGCTCGGGCAACTATCGCTTCGTCGGCGTGCCCGCGGGCAACTACCTGGTACACGTCAGCGCGACCAATGCGATCCTGGTTGACTTCGATCCATCGCCCCCGGGCACGCCCGGCGCGGACGGCCACAGCCAGGCCGATCCGTACCCCGTCGCCCTGGCGGCCGGCGCCAACGTGTTGACGGCCGACTTCGGCTACCGGCCGGCGGGCGTTGCCGATAGCGGCGTCATCGGCGACCTGATCTGGGTCGAGTCGGACGGCGACGGCCGTTTCGGGGCCAGCGACGTGGGACAGGCGGGCGTGACCGTGGAGCTGAGCCAAAACAACGAGGTGATCGCCGCGACCACGAGCGGCGCCGGCGGCCGTTACAGCTTCGTGCGCCTGCCCGCCGGCACCTATGCGTTGCAGGTGTCCGATGACTTCGGCGTGCTTGTCGGCCTGGCGCCCACGGTGATGGGTGCGGCTCCGGGCCAGGACAACAACAATCAGACGCGGCCATACACGGTGACGCTGGCGGCCGGCCAATACGATTACACCGCCGACTTCGGCTTCTATCGGGTCGGCCGGGCCGGCGCCATCGGCGACCTGATCTGGTACGACGCGGACGGCGACGGCATCGAGGACCTGGACGAACGGGGCATTCCCAATGTGCGGGTGGCCGCTTATCTCGACACGAACAGCAATGGCTTCCTGGACGCGGCCGATATCCTGATGGCCTCCGCGGTGACCGACGCCGCAGGCGGCTATCTGTTGACGGGCCTGCCGGCCGGGACCTATTTCGTGGACGTGATGGATGCGGCCAATCCCGATGGCCCGTTGGCCGGCATGGCCCACAGCGTCGGCAACCAGAGCCAGCCCGACCCGACCGCGGCGATCAACCTGGGGCCCGGCCAGATCTACAAGGACGCGGACTTCGGCTACCGCAAAGAACCGGCCGCCGGCAAGGTGGTCGTGGGCGACCTGGTCTGGTTCGACGGCGACGGCGACGGCCAGCGCACGGCGGCCGAGCCCGGCGCCTGGGGCGTGACGGTGGTCATCACCGATGCTTACGGCAGTCGCGTTGCGACGGGGATCACCGACGCGGCCGGCCGCTATCTGATCGAGGCGCCGGCCGGCAACGGGTATACCGTGGGGATAGATTGGGCCGCCAGCCCATCTGTGGCCGGCCTGCGCTTCACCACGCCGTCGGCGATTTATCTGCCGCCCCTGGCGGCCGGACAGCAGTGGATGGCCGCCCGGCTCGGCGTCGGCGAGGCAACTGCGGCGGCGGCCGGCGCGCAGGGGACGTTGCTCGGCGCGATCGGCAACCTGGTGTTCAACGACGCCGACCGCAACGGCCGCTTCGGCGCCGGGGACTCGCCCCTGCCCGGCGTGACCGTGGCCCTGATCCGCGATAACAACGGCAACCGCGATTGGGACGTCGGCGAGCCGATCGTCGCCACCGCGGTGACGAGCAGCACGCTGGACGCCGGCTCGGGCAACTATCGCTTCGTCGGCGTACCGGCAGGCAACTACCTGGTGCACGTGAGCGATACCGCGGCGGTCCTGGCCGACTATACGCGCGGTCCCCTGGGCGCGGCCGGCTCCGACGGCAACAGCCAGGCGGATCCATATGCGGTGACGCTGGCCGCGGGCGCTTCTCATATGGCGGCCGACTTCGGCTTCTATCGCGCGACCGGCTCGATGG